>CAKTUS010000016.1 GCA_934621485.1 uncultured Clostridia bacterium | reverse complement strand
GCATGCTCTCAAAAATACGGTCTATTACAAAAACATGAATTAAGATGAAGGAATGTACGAAAGTTTGTGACAAAACAGACCTGCCACGAATAACTACGTAAAAATTTCAAAGTGAAACAGCAAGCAAAAGACCATATCAAGCCATGCATTTCTCAAAGTCGGAATAAAGGACGGCCAATGCCACGCAACGGGATTCAGATCTGCTTCAATGGTTTCAAGGAAATTTCTACTGCGTAAGCAGGCCGTAGAAGCCTGTCTGCAATCCCCCGAAAACAAGGATTTTCCTTATTATCGCTTTCTGTCCGCGGACCGGCAGACCGTATTCCTCAGTTGGGCCTTCGCAAAGAAACACTCATGTAGAAATAGCGTTCAGCACAGAGTTGACGCAGCGGTCTTAAGCCCCTTTCCGCGCAATTCCCATTTGGGGCGACTTCATAACCCGGCAAGATTTTCCAACATCGGATGCTGGAAGGTTCCTTCGTTTTGGAGCGTTGCGGGCGGTGCTTTCATGAGGCCGTCCGTTCACCCTGTTCTATCCTCATGGTTACAATCACCCTTTTGATGTTTTGTGGAAAAACCTTGAGAAAAGGCGTTTACAAACCTCGCAGCCCGTGGTACAATATGCACTGTGCGCTTGCACAAAAAAGGATGAACCGTGCCCGCAGCTTGCTGAACGCCAACGGCAGGCTATGAGCGCGGCGATTACCAAGGCGCGGCTCCGCCGCCCCATCATACAAGGAGGCAAAATCAACATGGAAAAGTCCGAGATCATCAAAACGTATGCCCGTCACGAGGGTGACACCGGTTCTCCCGAAGTGCAGATTGCTCTGCTCACCGAACGCATCAACCACCTCAACGAGCATCTGAAGCTTAACAAAAAGGATCACCACAGCCGTCGCGGCCTGCTGCTGATGGTTGGTAAGCGCCGCGGTTTGCTGGATTATCTGAAAAAAACCGATATCGAAAGCTATCGTACCCTGATCGCTCAGTTGGGCCTGCGCAAGTAAGGTTTCACGCAGCCGCGCCTTGGCGGGGCATTATCCCCCGGGGCGCGGCTGTTTTGCGGAAACGCGGGTAAATTCTGGGAAAAACCGTGTGTCGCAGTCAATGGCTGCGCAAGTGTGGTATGCGCCGCGGCATGGGCCGTGGCGGCAGGAAGAGGAGAAGGAAATGGATTACAGAGTGTTTTCAACGGAACTGGCGGGTCGTCCGCTGTCGATTGAGTTTGGCAAGTATGCGCAGCAGGCCAACGGCTCTGCGTTTGTTCGCTACGGCGATACCGTGGTCATGGTGAACGCCACCATGAGCGAAAAAGCCCGCGAAGGCGTGGATTTCTTCCCCCTGAGCGTGGATTTTGAAGAAAAACAATACTCCGTGGGCAAGATCCCCGGCGGATTTATCAAGCGCGAGGGCCGTCCTACCGAAAAGGCGACCTTGACGTGCCGTCTGATTGACCGCCCCCTGCGCCCACTGTTCCCCAAAGGCATGCGCAACGATGTGCAGGTAGTGGCTACCTGCCTGAGCGTGGATAAAGACATTCCCCCTGAAATTCCCGCCATGCTGGGTTCTTCTGCGGCCCTCAGCGTGAGCGATATTCCTTGGGGCGGCCCCACCGGTACCGTGGTGGTGGGCTGCGTGGATGGCGAATTGGTCATTTGCCCCGACGCCGAGCAGCGTGAAAAGAGCACCCTGCACCTTACCGTCAGCGGTACCAGGGACGCTGTGCTGATGGTGGAAGCGGGCGCTAAGGAAGTGCCGGAAGAACTGATGCTCAAGGCCATTCTGTTTGGCCATGAGGAAATCAAAAAGCTGGTTGCCTTTATTGAAAACATTCAGAAGGAAATTGGCAAGGAAAAGGCAGTTGTGGATCTGGTGACCACCGGCGACGATGTAAAGGCTGCCGTGCGCGAGTATGCCTATGACAAGTGCCAGTGGGTCTTTGAAGCCTACGACCGGCATGAGCGCCAGGAACGCGAGGCTCAGGTGAAGGCCGAGTGCGCGGAGCACTTTGCCGTGCAGTTTGAGGGTCGCCTGTCCGAGGTGGCGGACGCGCTGTATTATCTGAACAAGGAAATCATGCGCAAGAAGATTCTGGAGAAGGGCATCCGCCCTGACGGCCGCGGCCTGACCGATGTGCGTCCCATTTGGTGCGAAGTGGGCATCCTGCCCCGCACTCATGGCAGCGCCATCTTTACCCGTGGTGAAACCCAGGCTTTGACTGTGACCACCCTGGGCTCCATGAGCGACGTACAGATTCTGGACGGCCTGGGCACCGAGGACAGCAAACGCTATATCCACCACTACAACATGCCTCCCTATGCCACTGGCGAAGCGGGCCGCATGAAGAGCCCCGGCCGCCGGGAAATCGGCCACGGCGCTTTGGCAGAGCGGGCGCTGGAGCCGGTCATTCCCGGCGAGGACGAGTTCCCCTACGCACTGCGCCTGGTGAGTGAAATCCTGTCCTCCAACGGCTCCAGCTCTATGGCTTCCGTGTGCGGCAGCACCCTGTCCCTGATGGATGCCGGCGTGCCCATCAAGCGCCCTGTGGCCGGCGTGGCCATGGGCCTGATTAAGGATGCGGAGAGCGGCAATGTGGCCGTGCTGACCGATATCCAGGGCCTGGAAGACTTCCTGGGCGATATGGACTTTAAGGTGGCGGGTACCGTGAAGGGCATCACCGCTATCCAGATGGATATCAAGATTGCCGGTATCGACCGGGCCATTCTGGAACGCGCGCTGAATCAGGCGCTGGCAGGCCGTCTGCATATTCTGAAGATTATGCTGGATACCCTGGGCCAGCCCCGCGAGCATCTGAGCAAATATGCGCCCAAGATTGTCCGCTTTACCATCAATCCCGAAAAGATTCGCGAGGTCATTGGACCGGGCGGAAAGATGATTAACAAGATCATCGCCGAAACCGGTGTGAAGATTGACATCGAGGACGATGGCCGCGTGTACATCGCCACCCCCGACGAAGCGGCCGCCAACAAGGCCCGCAAGATTATTGAGGGCATCGCCAAGGATATCGAAGTGGGCGACGTATATTTGGGCAAAGTGGTGCGCATCATGAACTTTGGCGCCTTTATTGAGCTGACGCCCGGCAAGGACGGCATGCTGCACATTTCCAAGATGGCCGACCACCGCGTGGAAAAGGTGGAGGATGTCATGAATATTGGCGATGAGGTGGAGGTCAAGGTCAACGAAATTGACTCTCAGGGTCGTGTGAACCTGATTCGCAACGACATCACCTATCCCGCCAACGACGGAGCCTCCCGCAATGGCGGCGAGCGCCGCAGGCCTCCCCGCAGGGATGGCCGTCCCGCCGGTGGAAACGACCGCACCTGATAACAGGCATGAAAAAGCCGCCGAATGTATGGCCCAGGCTGTGCAGGAGGCGGCTTTTGGCCATAATGGCCGGAAAGGAAAACGATGTTCGACCAGATAACCTTGCCCAGCGGGCTGCGCGTGGTGGGCGAGCGCATTGATCATGTGCGCAGCTGCACGGTAGGCGTATGGGTAAAAGTTGGCAGTATGAATGAAGCGCCTCAGGAAAACGGGCTGAGTCACTTCATTGAACACATGGTGTTCAAGGGCACGCAAAACCGCTCCGCGCGCGACATTGCCGAAGAAATGGACATGGTGGGCGGCCAGTTGAACGCATTTACCAGCAAGGAATGTACCTGCTATTATGCCAAGGTGACGGACGATGAACTGCGCCTGGCGGTGGACATTCTGGCGGATTTGTCGCTTCGGCCTACTTTTGACGAAAAGGAACTGAACAAAGAACGGGGCGTGGTGCTGGAAGAAATTGCCATGGTGGAGGATACGCCGGATGACCTGGTGCATGAACTGTTGGCGGATGTGCAGTATTCCGGTTCGCTGCGCTACCCCATCCTGGGACCGGGCAGCCAGATTCGTCAGTATACCCGGCAGGATCTGGTATGCTATTGGTCCCGGCATTATGTGCCGGAAAACATGGTGCTGGCCATTGCCGGCCATTACGACTGGGAAGCGTTTCTGGCTATGGTGAACCAGTACTTTGACCATTTTCCTAATCAAAAGGCCGAGGGAGCGCCCTTTGAAGTCCAACGCTTCATCAGCGGCCGCGGCTTTCGGGAAAAGGACACCGAGCAGCTGCATATCTGTGTAGGCTTTCCCGGTGTGGAAAGCGATAACGACGCACAGTACCCCCTCAGCGTGTTTAGCAACGCTCTGGGCGGAGGCATGTCCAGCCGGCTGTTCCAGCGCATCCGCGAAGAACTGGGCATGGCCTATACGGTATATAGCTACGCCAGCAGCTATCAAGGCGTAGGCTCCTTTAACCTGTATGCGGGCACTACGCCGGAGAACGGCCGGGTGGTTATAGAGGAAATGCAGGAGCAAATTGCGTTATTCTTGAAGCAGGGCATGACGGAGAAGGAGTTTCGCAGTGCCAAGGCGCAGCTGCGGGGCGGCTTTTTGCTGGGGCTGGAAAGCTCCAGCGGACGCATGCAAAGCCTGGGAAGAAGCCTGCTTTTGTTTAATCGCCTGCGCTCACCGGAGGAAACCCTGGCCAAGATTGAAGCCGTTACCATGGAAAACGCCATGGAATTGGCAAGGCAAATCCTGTCCGCCACCCCCAGCGCCGCCGTGGTGGGCCGGGATGCAAAGCGGTATTTGGAATGGATTCGCCCGTAAGCGCCTGGCGAGCGGAAAAGGCGTTGCCCCAGAACTATCGGCTGCTGAAGCGCATCGACCTGGTTCGGAACGCAAAGGATTTGAAAAAGACAACCTGGCTTTCGCTGGCGTTGGCAGCCGCCGCGCTTGGACTGGGCCTGTGGCTGATGCCGGCCTTTCCTCAAGAAGGTTTGGCGGCTGCCGGCGGGCGGTTTGGAATCGGCCTGCTGGGAATGGCGCTTTACCTGGTGGGGCATGAGGCGGTGCATGGGCTGCTGATGTGGCTTTTCAGCCGTCAAAGACCCCGCTTCGGTTTTACGCTGATGTACGCCTACGCGGGCAGCGAAGCCTATTTTGCCAAAAACGCTTACCTGTGCATTGCGCTTGCGCCGCTGGCGGTGTGGGGCGTTGGGCTGGCCGCTCTGTGCCAAAGCCTGCCTGTGGTTTGGTTTTGGCCGGTATGGCTGGTGCAGGTGATGAACCTGAGCGGCAGCGCCGGAGACGTGTATGTAGCCTGGCGCATTTGGCGTATGTCTGATGATGTGCTGGTACAGGATCAGGGCGTAGCCATGACGGTTTATTCCAGAAAAATGCAGGTTGGATAAATTTCCAAGACGTTGTGCGCCTCCCTTGCGGGTATCCTAGTCCGCGAGGGAGGTTTTGATGATGCGAAAAATGCTGCTTCTTTGCCTGACGGCGGCGCTATTGACGTCCTGCGCAGCTGGCGCCAACGAGTCCGAATCCATTCAGCCCCGGCAGACTCAGCAAAAGGCTCAGTTGGAAAAGCTGGAAACCAACGAGCAGGGCGTGCCGGTATTGAAGGTATATGTGGTTTCGGACGAAAAAGTGGAACGCATGGATGCGGAAACCTATGTGCAGGGCGTGCTGGCAGGAGAAATGAAGAACGACTGGCCTTTGGAGGCGTTGAAAGCGCAGGCCATCCTGGCCCGCACCTTTGTGCTGAAATTTGTGCAGGAAAAGGAAAGCCGCTATGAAGGCGCGGATATTTCCACGGATATCGAAGAAGCGCAGGCGTATGATGCAACCGGCATAAACGACCGCATCCGGCGGGCGGTAGCAGAAACCGAGGGAATGGTGCTTTACAGTCACGATCAGCTTCCATACGCCTGGTTTCATGCCCACAGCGGAGGCATGACGGAGCTGGCCAGGGCCGGCCTGGGCTGGGAGAAGGAGGAGCCGCCGTATACCACCGTAGCGCAGGGCAATGAGCCGGAAACGGCTCAGGACGCTCAGGCGCTTACAGATGCGCAGGCATGGCAGGCCCGCTTTTCCTTTGAGGAGTTCCAGGCTGCCTGCGCCAGGCAGGGAGTGGAAACGCCGGTTTCTGCGGCAACCCGGATAACCGTGGATCAGCGAGGCGATAGCGGGCGGGCCGTTTCCATTCGGGTGGGAGAACACCCGGTACAGGCGGCCGAGCTGCGTCTGGCCCTGGGCAGCACCAAAATGCGAAGCACCCTGCTTACCAGCCTGAAAACGGATGCCGACGGCATCCTAATGGCGGGAAAGGGGTATGGCCATGGCGTGGGTATGAGCCAATGGGGGGCTTACGGCATGGCGCAGGAGGGCAAAAGCGCTGAGGAGATAGTGATGCACTATTTTCGGGAGGTTACGCTGGCCCGCGCATGGTAAAAAAGGCTTCAATGCTTGAAAAAACACGAAAAAAGAATTGATTTTCCAGCGCTAAGTATGCTATAATATTCCTTGTGACATAACGGACGGTCCTCTATCCCGGCATTTCTCCGTGGGTACGAACGTCTACGAAGGAAGGAGGCCAATGAAATGAGTGAAATCATTCGTTCCATCGAAAAGGCTCAGCTCCGCACCGATCTGCCCAAGTTTGGCATCGGTGACACCGTTCGCGTTTTCGTGAAGGTTGTGGAAGGCAGCCGCGAGCGTCTTCAGGCTTTTGAAGGCACCGTGATTGCCAAGCGCAATGGCAGCATCCGTGAAACGTTCACCGTTCGCCGCGTGTCTTACGGTATCGGCGTTGAGCGCACGTTCCCGCTGCACAGCCCCCGCGTGGACCACATTGAAGTGATCCGCCGCGGTAAGGTTCGCCGCGCCAAGCTGTACTACCTGCGCTCTTTGCAGGGCAAGGCTGCCAAGATCAAGGAAGCCAAGCGCGTGTAACGCGAAACCCAATGAAGCGCCCGAAGCATTTCGGACGCTTTTTTGGCATATATGGAGAAACAATTCATCAGAATGGGGGAGGAAACCATGCAGGGATATCAGCAGGAAGCGGCCCGCGATTACATCGTACAGCATTTGGACCCCAAGCTTTTTCGCGGCATGCAAAACCGTTTGGCAGACATCATCGACACATTCATTCAGTACGATTTGCACTTCATGCGCCTGACGGGCGTGCTGGACGAGGAGGGTTGTCAGGGCGAAAACGAATATGACGATGATGAAGCCTTTGAGTATATATACGACGCCTGGTTGTCCGACCATCCCGGCGAAAACGACGAGGATATGAAGGTGGCAGAGCTGCTTAACGCCTACATGGAGCTGCAATGCGATTACCTGGTTTCCCAGGGACTGGCGGACCTGTAACACCTGCTGCGTCAGGCAGGAAATAAACGGCCGCATGACGAATCCTTTTCAGGTAATGCCGAATCGTAAAGGAGTTTGCCCAGATGAAGTGTCCAAACTGCGGAAAGTGGAACCAGGCCAGCATGCCCCACTGCGTTTATTGCGGGCAGGAACTGCCCAACGACGCCTATGGGCCGGAGGGCGTGCCTGCCTGGCAAATTGAACTGGATGACAAGTCGCGGGCCAAAAGCTATATTCGCGTGGATGAAAGCGGCGAGGCGGAAAACGCGGTGGACCCCCGGGACTCCTTGGCTGGCGAAATGGCGGAATTGAAAAAGCGCAAGCTGTCCGGCGAAGAACGTCAGCGGGAATTGCGCCAGGAAGCAGCCAGACGCGGGATGGCCCCATCCGGCCGCACCGTGCGCACCACCAGCAACCGCAGTACTTTTTTTTCCGCCTACGACGATCCGGATACTGCGCTGCGCCCGGTAGCGCCGGAACTGGTGGAGCAGGAAAGTCAGGTGCAGCCCGACGCCAAGCAGGTATATCCCGCCAAATACCGGGTAACCTACAGCGGCCAGACCGAGGATGAGGTGTACGGCTACGGCAGCACCCGCCGCGTTGTGAATTTGCAGCGCCCGGGGGAAGAAGAAGCCGTTTACGACGGTTTCCACGATACCAGCGCCTATTTGCCCTCTTATGCCAATCAGGACGAATACGAAAACTCCATGCGTTTGCGCAGCATGCCGCAAAACCGCAAGCCGCGTCGGCACAGCATGCGCCGCTTTATGCGGGCGCTGATTCTTCTGGGCAGCCTGGCGCTGGCCGGCTGGCTGGTGGTTGCGTTTGTGCTGCCAGTATTCAGCAGCCAGAACAAGGGGGAAAAACCCGTGGCAGTGGTTACGCCCACCATTCGCGACGATTTGGCGGCCCACACCGTGACCATTCCCGGCGAGGATGGACAGCGCATTACCATCCGCGAATTGCGTACATCAGCCATTGTTACCGGCGGCATAGCCACCTTTGATATCCCCGACCATATCTGGTATGATAACTACGAGGATTACTTGCAGGAAACCATGCCCATCACCCTGACGCCCTTCTTGATTACCGATACCGGCAAGCAGCAACCGCTGGATCCCATTCATTATGAAATTGATATTCCGCTGTCGCCCATTGACCTGGCAACGCCTGACAGCCCTTATCAGGTGGTGAGCACCGCCATGTACAACATTGTTTTTTATGTGCGAGAGGGCAGCACGGTGCTCATTAACGGCGAGGATTACAGCGACCTGGTGAACACCGAAGGCGGAAAAGTAAACTACAATGCTACGGTGCAGCCCATTGGTGAAAACACCTTTACCATTGTGGTTCGCAGCCAGTATTGCCGCGAGAACTCCATGACGGTTACGCTGTACCGGGAAAAGCAGTCCATTCCACTGGACCTGGCCAGCGATGTGGCCAATTCCACCAGCAGCAACTATATGACCGTGCGCGGCACGACCCTGCCCGGCGCGGTGGTTAAGGTTCTGTCGCCCTATATCGATTTGGATATTACGAATACGCCTACGGACGGCTCCTTCAGCTTCAAGGCGGATTTTACCAAAATTGGCAACAATACCATCATTATTACGGTGGATTATCCGGGAAAGGAAACCACCCGGGTGGAGCATACCGTGTACTATGTGCCCAACATTGACGATTATTCCCGCAAAGCGTGGGATATCACCACCCAGTATACCGACCTGATGGAAAACCTGGAGGCACGCAAGGCCAAGTCTCAGATTTATGTATGCAAGGGCGTGATTACCGCCATTGACACCACCAAGCCGCAGCGGGCCTTTATGAACGTGGGCACGGAGGAAAGTCCGCTCATCATTTATGTGGAAAATTCCTCCAAAACCACCTGGGAGGTGGGCAAAAGCTATCGCCTGTATGGCGACGCTTACGGGATGTACGACAGCAAACCCTGGCTGGTGGTGCGCTACACCTACGGACTGAACGAGGTGGCGTAAGCAGGCTGCAAGCACAGCGAGAGGCTGGGCACACACTGTCTGATAAGCGCAGGCTGTTGAAGGAAAATGGCTGGCAAGGCTTTCAAAAGCGTTTTTGCAATACATTTTCTTCGGAAACAATCGCGCAAGTGATTCTGCGGTGACCTTGACTGACAAAGGGGCGGAGGCAGGAGGAAAAACGGCTGTTTCTTTGCGGCAACATTCCCGCGTGTTTCGTGCTCCGCTGCGGGGCGCAAACTGCTGTGGCGGTCCCTGCCGGAGGTTTAGGGGCGCCCCTAAGCCCGCCGCCTTTCCCGCCAACCCGCATAGCGATGTTCGAGATGCTTGCAACCCATAGAAGGGCTTGCCGACAAATTGAAGCGCGCCATGCTTTCTTTTGAAAGCCTGGCGCGCTTTTCCATAGCCTGATGCTGCCGGAATCCGGCAGTTTGTTTCGATTATCCGCAAGTGACAGGAGAGGGTTCGTCGCTTGTTTTTTGGTAGATGGAAAGATTGTTTTGGTCGTCCACCAGAGCCAAAAGGATGGTGGTTTCATCTCGATAGCCCTGAATCTGCAATTGGCTGCGAAGCCAGCTTTCCGTATTGCCGCTCATGCGCAGCCGCTCCTGCAGCAGCACGCCGTCCATGATGATGGCGATAGGCGGGCGGCTTTGAGCGGGCGTCAGCTGCATATCCCGGGGCGTTAACGGCCGGTCCGGCTCGTTGGGCAGAAAGCTCAGCTTGCCGTTTACCTCCATCAGTACCGTTTGCAATTGGGCCAGGTCAAAATATCCGCTGCCGCGACATTCCGTTAAAAACTCGGTTAAATCCAGCTTGGCTTTTTTCAGCCCTTCATAGTACAGCTTGCCCTTGTCAAACAGAATGAGCGGCTCACCCAGAATCAGCTTTCGCGCTTTGCGGGACTTGTCGTTCATCAGGTTAAACAGAACGGTAGCGCCAGCGTACAGCGCCATGGCAATCAGGCCGTACCAGGCGTCCGGCTCTGGATGGGAAGCCATTTCGGCTGCGATGGAGCCAATGGAAATGCCGGTTACATAATCAAACATGGTTAGCTGGCTGATTTGCCGGTTGCCCATCAGCCGTGTCAGGATGAAAAGAAAAATGAGCGAAACCACGCTGAGCCATACCACGTTTCCCAGGTCCTGCCAAACCATGCGCATCCCTCCTGTTCTAGAGCATGCCCGGCAAGAGCCTTTTTCATGCGCGGCAGGCGGTTAAAACGCCCAGCACTTCAGCGCCGGCCTGTTGCAGGGCTTGCAGACAGGCGTCCGCCGTAGCGCCGGTGGTAAGCACGTCGTCGATCAGCAGCAGCCGCTTGCCGCCCACAACCGTTTCGCTTGCCGAAAAGACGTGCGCCATGGCCTGCAGGCGTTCCTCCCGGGTGCGGCGTACCTGAGTGCTCAGGTTCTTTCTGCGAAAAAGGGCCGCTTCACACAAGGGAACGCCGGTGTGAAGGGAAACCTCCCGGGCCAGAATTTCAGCCTGATTATAGCCGCGCTGCCTCAACCTGGCCGGGTGCAAAGGCACTGGAACCAGCGCATCTGCTTGGCCTTGCAGCGAGGATTGCACCAGGGCCAGAGCCATCTGGTCGCCCAGCGGCCGTGCAGCCTGCAGGTTGCTGTGATACTTGAGCTGATGAACCAATTCCCGGGCCTGGTCCTGATACCAAAAGGCGGACAGACCGCGCCAGCGGGAAGCAACCAGCGTTTCCCGCTCTATGGGCAAAATGGCGCATGCCTGCAGGCCGAGGGCGCAGCGGCGGCACAGGCAGTCTTGCGTTCCTTCCAATGCCCGCTCACATAAATGGCAGGCGTTGGCTGTGGGAAAAAACAGGTTCAGCAGGCTTTCCTTCCACCGCATCACAGGGACATCGCCGCCTTCAGGCGCTGGCACAGGGTGGTGTAGCGCTTCAGCACATGATTGTTTTCCACCATTTGGCGAATCACTTCCTCCCGGCCTACCAGCACCACCAAACGCCTGGCGCGGGTTAGGGCGGTATAGAGCAAATTGCGGGCCATCAGCATGGGGGGACCGCCTACCACGGGCAGCACCACCACAGGAAATTCGCTGCCCTGGCTTTTGTGCACGGTCAGGCAATAGGCCAGCTCCAAGGCGTCCAGCTGCTGCTTTTGATAGGTCACCATTCGTTCGTCGTCAAAGCATACGCTCATCAGGTGCTCCGCCGGGTCGATATGGGTGATGTAGCCCACGTCGCCGTTAAAAACGCCCTGGCCTTCCTCCGTGCCAAAAGGAGTTTTTCGCGTGTATTCCAATTGATAGTCGTTTTTGGTTTGAATCACCTTGTCTCCTACGCGAAATTCCGTATCGCCGTGAATCAGCGTGTCTTTATCCGGGCTTTCCGGATTCAGGGCGCTTTGCAGCATGCGGTTGAGTATGTAAGAGCCGCAGTCGCCCTTTTTGGTGGGCGTAAGCACCTGAATGGTGCGGGTGGCCTCGCTTTGCCAGCTGCCTTGGGGAAAATGCAGGTATTTGGGCAAGCGGGCGGAAAGCAGGTTGCATATGGTTTGGGCGGCCTCGGACTGCATGACGCGGCGCTCAAAAAAGAAATCCGTGTTGCGGGTGCGCAGAATGGGCATTTCTCCCTGATTGATCAAGTGCGCGTTCCAGACAATCATGCTGCTTTCATCCTGACGGAAAATATCCGTCAGGCGCACGCTGGGCACAACATCGCTGTCCAGAATATCCCGCAGCACGTTGCCTGCGCCTACGCTGGGCAGCTGGTCGGCGTCGCCCACCAGAATCAGCCGCGTTCCGGGCAGAATGGCGCGCAGCAAGCCCCGCATCAGCACCACGTCTACCATGCTCATCTCATCCACGATGACGCAATCAGCCTCCAGCGGATAATCCTCGCAGCGCGCAAAAAGCCCCTCGTCGCCGCCGTATTCCAAGAGGCGGTGAATGGTTTTGGCTTCCTCGCCGGTGGCTTCGCTCATGCGCTTGGCGGCGCGGCCCGTAGGCGCGCACAAAAGGATTTCGCTATCCTCGCTGAGTAAATGCAAAATGCAGCGAATCACGGTGGTCTTTCCTGTGCCCGGGCCGCCGGTGATGACCAGCATGCCTTCCTCCACGGCGCTGCGAATGGCGCGCTTTTGCAGTTGGCTGAAGCGTACGCCAAGCTCCTGCTCATAGTCGGCAATGCGTTGGCTCAGGCCCGCAACCCGCTTGTAGGGATGGGCGTTCATCAATTGGCTCAGCCGCAGGGCGATTTCCGTTTCGGCATGATAATACAGGGGCAGACACAGTGCCTCCGGACAATCCGGCAACGAAAAACCAATCACCATTTTTTGCAGCATGGCCTCACTGATTTGCTGATCCACCAGCTCTTCCTGGGCATGCAGCATGGCGCAGGCGCGCTGTAACAGCACCTCTCGAGGCAGATAGGTATGTCCGCCGTTTCCGGCGGCTTCATTGAGCAGGTAAAACAGCGCCGCCCGCAGGCGAAACTCGCTCTGTGGATCCAGCCCCATGCTCAGCGCAATGCGGTCGGCGGTTAAAAAGCCTATGCCGTCAATATCCATCACCATACGGTAAGGATTCTGGCGAATGAGCTCAATGGTGTTTTCTCCATAGTATTTGGCGATTTTCATGGCCAGATTTGGGCTGATGCCATAGTTTTGGAGAAAAACCAGCGCCCGGCGCATGCCCATTTGCTGCAAATAGCTTTCGGCAATCATGGCGGCCTTTTTGGGGCCGATGCCGCTCACCTCGGTTAGCCGTTCGGGGTGTTCATCCAGAATATCCAGGGCGTTTTCCCCAAAATGCTTCACTATCAGCTTAGCGGTAGAAGGACCGATGCCGCGAATGAGCCCGGAACCCAGATACTTTTCAATGGCAGTTTTGCCGGTGGGGGGCGTGATGGTGCAGGAGCGGGCGGTAAACTGCCGGCCGTAGACAGGATGCTCCGTCCACTGGCCCTCAAAGGTCACGTTCTCACCGGGGCTCAGCTCCGGCAAAACGCCCACCACAGTTTGCAGGTTGCGTCCCGTGCCGGCCCGAAGCACGGTGTAACCATTTTCTTCGTTGCGAAAGGTGGTTTCCTGTACCACAGCCACCAGCTGCTCCGTTTGCATACGCCGCGCCTCCCTTTCCTGACAATGAAAAACGGCCTTATTATACCATATTTGCAATTTGGAGAAAAGGGGCGTATCATAGGCGGGAAAACGAAAGGAGCGGATGCTTGTGACCACGGTTTTGTATGTGCGCCATGGACAGACGGATTGGAACCTTCAGTGGCGCAGGCAGGGACGTACGGATATTCCGCTCAATGACACAGGGCGTGAGCAGGCAGTGCAATGCGCCGGACAGATTGCCATCCCGGTGGATGAAATTTTCGTTTCTCCGCTGTGCCGGGCCCGGGAAACGGCGCAAATCATTGCCAGACAGGGGTACCGTAGGCCGCTGACCCTGTTGGATGGGCTGATTGAACGCTCGTTCGGGCGTTATGAGGGAACCGGCGTGGATGAGGTTCCCGGTGCGTTTTTGTGGAACATTCACAGCGATTTGAACCGGGGCCTTGCGGAGAATGAGGGCGTTGAAACGCTGCCTGCCCTGTTTGCACGTGTAGATCGTTGCCTGGACCGGCTATGCGCCGACTATGCAGGAAAAACGCTGCTGCTGGTAAGCCATGGCGGAGTGGCGGTGGCCGTTCGCCGGTATTTTGAAGGGGAACCGGCAGACGGCGATTACAAGCCGCTGATTCCCCCCAACACCTGCTTGCTGCGCTATGAGCTTGGGCATTGACATTCTGAAAACGGGCAGTATAATGAGGGTGCGGCGAGCGTTTTTTCCGCCGCGACCCTTTAGAACCGTTACAGAAAGGACGGATGAATAATGACTGGTTATGAAGCCATCGCCCGCGCCGCGGCTGCGGCCGGCTGTCACTGCTGGTTTACTGTAGAAGAAGACGACTTGTATACCGCGCTTTGCACCGCTGTAGAGGAAGGACGCTGCTTGCAGCCGGAAACGGCCGAACAGGCTGCTTACATGGCGATGGGCGCGGCGGCTGCGGGTGTGTGCCCCCTCCTGAGCGCGCAGGACATGGATGCGGAGCTGCTTATGAGCATGGCGCAGTGCCAGCTTCCCTGTGTGGCGGTGCAGCGGCTGCCGGTTGGCCAGGCACCGGAGCTGGACGCTATCAGCGTGCGCGTGCTGATGCCTACCGGCGCGGCGGAAGCGGGCACGCTTACCCGAGAAGCTTTCACTATTGCCCGCAGCCAGAAAGCCCCGGTGCTGCTGCTGGTGAGCCAGGAGATTTGCGAGGAGCAGGCAGGCGAAGCTTCGGAAAGCGCAGAAACGCCCGACCTGTGCAAGCAAATGGAACAGATGATGAACAGTGTGGGCGTCAAGCTGGATCAGATGGGCAAAAAGCTGGATGAAAAGTTAAATTCGCCTGAGGTGGTGCAGAAAGCCGAAAGCCTGAAAAAGCAGGCGGGGGAAGTGACTGCCAAAGCGGCTAACGGCATTGCCCGCAGCGCGGTGGTGCTGGCGGACAGCCTTGGCAAGCTGGTGAAATCCTTTGTAAAGGAGCCGGATCGCAAGGACGACGGCGGCAAGGATGACGATGGAAACGCGAACGGCTGAGTAGGAAGAAAGCACAGCGCCCGAAAGCGGTGGCTTTCGGGCGTTCAGCCTGTCAAAAAAACCAGGTGGTATCGGAGGGCTATAGCCCTCCGATTCAGACCGCTGACAAAGTCCCTCACTTCAAAAAGACATCCATAACCCCTGCAATGATTTCTCTCTAACGCAACGAAAGCAAAAGAGGCTTCTCTTTCTTTTAGGCGAAAAATCAATCTGAGCGGCACAAAACTCCAGCGGTTTTGCGAGTCGTTTTTGCAATAGGGGTTTTTCAGCGACCGGAGCCTTGCGCACTTTGCTGTCCGGCGAGCAGGCAAAGCGTGCCTCACGGCAGAAAGAATTGCCGTCAGGTCAGCTTTTTGACGCTTGAAGCGTTAAAGGGGGAGGGGCGGTCCGGTGCTAACCGCCGTGGGAACGACGGCCCTGCCCCCAAAGGATAGGCGCTTCCGTGTCGCATAACGGTTCTGATTGGCTCAGATCATGCTGGCAATAAAGCGGTCGGTACTCTCGATGAGGAGAAGCCATGCGAAGCGCGAGAAAGGGGTACTGAAACCGACATACGATAGAGACGGCGTAAGAGAAATGGCGCATGCTGAATTGCGGCAGTTGCGCGGCCCGTCTGTTAGAATTTCAGAACGGAAAACGGGAGCGTGCATCCAGCGGTAGCCGTCAGCCGAAATGAAAAGGGGGGCAAGACGATTGAGGTTGAGGGGCGGAGTCCCTAAGCTTGCGCACGACACTGCTCCCACGAATCGACATAGCGATGTTTACAAGCGCGTGGATTGCCGAAAAAAGCGGTTCACGGACGCTTACTTGGCAAAAAAGGGATCGTGCGGCGCTTTTTCGCCCTTTGCCTATGGATTATCTGCGGCGCTCATTTGGCCACAAGCTTCAAAAACGTTAAGCAATGCAAGGAAAGAGACGAGCAACATGGAAACGGTGATTCGTCCCTACCGGCAAGAGGATGTGCCGGAAATGATTCGCATTTGGAACGAGGTGGTGGAGGACGGTGCGGCCTTTCCGCAGGAGGAAAAGCTGACGCCGGAAACAGGAAGAGCCTTCTTTGCCGAGCAAAGCCATTGCGCTGTGGCGCTGGATGCCGACGGCCGTCAGGTGCGCGGACTGTACATTCTGCATCCCAACAACGTAGGGCGCTGCGGCCATATTTGCAACGCCAGCTATGCGGTAAGCCGGGATGCCCGAGGCCTGCATATTGGTGAAAAACTGGTAAAGGACTGTTTGAAGCAGGCTGCCGCTCTGGGCTTTCGAATCATCCAGTTCAACGCGGTGGTTATGGCCAATGTTCATGCGCGCCACTTGTATGAACGCTTAGGCTTTGTGCCTCTGGGAACCGTTCCCGGAGGCTTTCGGATGAAGGATGGGCATTACGAAGATATTTGCCTGTATTACCGGGAAGTGGAGGCTCCTTCCATTACCACGTCCTGCAAATAGCAAGCGAAGGCATGGTAGGTTTCTTCCGTCAATGGATCCGGGTAGGACATGATAACCAGCTTGTGGCCTTCATAGCCGGCATGATAGGCCGGATGCACATGGGCGAAGCGATTGGCCACATAGCCGCAGCGCTCATAAAAGCCCTTGCGCCGCAGGGCGACAGGGTCGATGGGCGGGTCGATTTCCAAAATGACGGTTTTTCCCCTGGCAGCCAGCAGCTGCAGCGTCTTCTGGCCGTAGCCCTTACCGCGCACTTGCGGCAGCATGCAGAAATGCTCTACATAAAGGAACGTGTCCGTTTCCCAATACAGCATCAGACCCAGCCATTCGTCCCCTTCGCAAAGAAGCTCAAAATGATAGAAAGGGCTTTGCAAAATACGGACCTGAGAAGCGCTTTCTCGCTGCTCGTGAAAGGGAAAGCTGTTTTGATATAGAGCCATTGCTTTTTCGTACAGTTTCTGACTCGGGGAAGAAAGACGACAAAACTCCATCTGAGCCACCTCCAAATTGGAAAAACAGCTTCCTCTTTTGCGAGAAAGCATAAAACAGTGAAAAGTCTCTTTTGGGAAAGGCCAAAAGCCTTTGAACAAGAACAGGCAATCAGATGCAATTTCAAATCGCATTGCTGTGGCTTTCAATTCCAAAAGCGCTTTGCGTGAAGCCTGAAAGCCCATTTGCGCCTGCCCTTTGTGAACCCCTTCAGAAAGCCGCAGTTGGTTGAAAAATGGAAAAATCGAAAGGAGGCAGAACGGGCCTCTAAAAAAACCGGCGGCGCGTCCGTCCGTTTCGGGGGGGCGTTTCACGCTTTCAGCCAAAAAACGCCCAAGAAAAGCTTCTTTGCAAAGCCCTCAGCCTGTCAAAGAACCCGCTTTGGAAGGGGTCAGAGAGGCCATAGCCCGCTGACCAAAACTGTACCGTTTGACTGACTCGCGCCGGAAAAGGCAAAAACTCCCTTTGCTGCGCGCAGCACTCAGGCAGGCGTTGGCTTTTGCCGCCGTTGCAAGTATTCCGATTGTTCTGAAAGCTCGCCGGACGGCGAGCTTTCAGCCTGTTGAAAAGACTCATTGAAGAATGTGCATCCGCAGACATCGCTACGCTGGTTCACGAAAAAAGCGCTGCGATACAAGGTTTAAGGACGACCCTCCCTGAGACCCCGGCAGTGCCTCCTGCACTTCCGCTTTTATGAGAAAGCTGCTTTGCGTCAGGCCAGCGTCAGCGCATCGATGCGCTGGAGCTCATCGGAGGAAAAAGGCGCTGCCGATACGATTCGGCAGTTTTCGATAATCTGTTCCGGCTTGCTGGCGCCAATCAGTACACTGGTGACCTGGGACTTGCGCAGCACCCAGCTCAGGGCCATTTCAGCCAGGCTTTGGCCGCGCTGCGCGGCAATATCGTTCAGCAGGCGCACCTTTTCCAGCAATTCGCCGGTGAGCATATCGGGCTTAAGATAGCGCGGATCATGGGCCGCGCGGCTGTCGGAAGGAATCCCGTTCAGATAACGGCCGGTGAGAATTCCGTTGCGCAACGGGGAGAAAGCGATGCAGCCGACGCCTTCCGCCTCCAGAACGTCCAGCAGGCCGTTTTCCGGTTCACGAGCCAGCATGCTGTAGCGCGGCTGATGAATCAGCAGATGCATGCCCATGCCCTTCAGCGTTTGCACGGCCTGAGCGGTTTGCTGGGCGTTATAGCCGGAAATGGCCGCGTACAGCGCCTTCCCGCTTTTCACAATATCGTACAGCGCGCCCATGGTTTCCTCCAGGGGCGTTTCCGGATCCGGCCGGTGGTGATAGAAAACATCGACATAGTCCACCTGCATGCGCTTGAGGCTCTGGTTGATGCTGGCCATCAGGTATTTGCGGCTTCCCCAATTGCCGTAGGGGCCCGGCCACATATCCCAGCCCGCCTTGGTGGAAAGCACCAACTCGTCCCGGTGAGGCC
Organism: uncultured Clostridia bacterium; assembly: GCA_934621485.1. Classification (GTDB taxonomy): domain Bacteria; phylum Bacillota; class Clostridia; order Christensenellales; family Aristaeellaceae; genus Limiplasma. The sequence continues at coordinate 20,633 of CAKTUS010000016.1, read as the reverse complement.
GCCAGTCCCGCAGCATGTGCTGGCCAAAGTTCCGTTCTGCCTCGCCATAGGGCGGACCATAGTTGTTAGCCATATCAAAATGGGTAATGCCGCAGTCAAAGGCGGTGCGCAGCAGGCTTTGCTGCACGGAAAAGGGCGTAATACCGCCAAAATTATGCCACAGTCCCAGAGAAACAAGAGGCAGCTTCAGCCCGCTTCTGCCGCAACGGCGGTAAACCATTTGGTCGTACCGTTTTTCGTTTGGGCAATACATGACCTTCCTCCTTACAGCTGGATGTTGGTCTGCTCCAGGCTCTTGCGGAAAGCGCGCAAGCGACGGTTGATGCCGATAAAGGCTACCAGATCCACAGCGCCCTCCACCAGCAGAGAAACGCCTACAAACTGCACCATGGCGGTGGCCAGGAAAGCGGGCTTGGTGATGGCGAAAACGCCCAGCACAAAGGACAGCACCGAGCCGATGAGCAGAATCCACCACCGGTTTTCGCCGATACGCTTCAGGTCAACGGCCATTTGTACCTTGCCAAAGCCGCCGGTCAACAGGGAAATGCCCCATAGGAAGGGCAGCAGCGCCTGAAGCAGCTCCGGGAACAGCAGCATAAGCACCCCAACGCACAGCGCGCCCAGCCCCAAAGCCAACTCCATACCGAGTGCGCCCTCCAGCACCGAGCTGCGAGCATAGGAAACAATGCCCTTGATACCCAGAATACAAAGCAGCGCCGCGATGCACAAACTGGTAATCTTTAAGAACGCGCCGGGCCACAACAGCAGCAGCAGCCCAAACACAAAGTAGAAAAGAATCAAAGCGCCATAAGAAGTGACGTGGTTCCAATCCTGCCGCTGATTCATGCGTTTCATGGGGATGACAGCTCCTTTCGTTAACGGGCAAAGAAAGCGTAAATGGCGTCGATGACTTTGGCGCAGTCCGCCTCCGTTAGTTCATAATACATGGGCAGGCGCAAGAGCCGCTCGCTCAGAGAGGTGATGTAGCGGTCTTCGCCGACAAAGCGGCCGTACTTCAGGCCTGCTGTGGCGGAGTGCAGGGGAATATAGTGGAACACGGCGATGATGTCCCGCTCCCGCAGCCAGGAAATCAGCTCGGTACGCTCCTCCAGACTGCGGAGCAGAATGTAGTACATATGAGCGTTGTGTACGCAGTTTTCCGGAACCTGCATGCGCTGCAAAAGGCCGTTGCGCTCCAATTCGGCAAGCGCCTGGTGGTACTGCTCCCAGCGGGCCATGCGGGCAGCGTTGATCTGCTCGCACTGCTCCAGCTGCGCCAGCAAATAGGCGGCGTTCAATTCGCTGGGCAGGAAAGAAGACCCCACATCCACCCAGGTATACTTGTCCACCTGGCCGCGATAGAAACGACTGCGGTCGGTTCCCTTTTCGCGGATGATTTCGGCACGCTCCACCAGCTCATTGCCGTTGAGAATCACGGCGCCGCCTTCGCCCATGGAAAAGTTTTTGGTTTCGTGAAAGCTGTAGCAGCCCACCTGGCTCATGGTGCCGGCAGGACGGCCCTTGTAGTAGGAGCCTACGGCCTGAGCGGCATCCTCCACCACCTTCAGGTTATGCTCCCTGGCAATGGCAAGAATGGAATCCATATCGCAGCAGACGCCAGCGTAATGAACCACGGCGATGGCCCGGGTTTTGGGAGTAATCGCGGCGCGAATACACTCCGGGTTAATGTTCATGGTGCGGGGATCCACATCCACAAACACCGGCGTAGCTCCCCGCAGGACAAAGGCGTTGGCGGTACTTACAAAGGTGAAAGAGGGCATGATGACCTCGTCGCCGGGCTGAATATCGCACAAAAGCGCGGCCATTTCCAGGGCGGAAGTGCCGGAGGTGGTCAGCAGGGCTTTGGGCGCGCCGGTCAGCGCTTCCAGGCGCTGATTGCACTGACGGGTGAACGGGCCGTCGCCGCAGATTTTACGGTTTTGCATGGCCTGCTCCACATAGGAGGAACAGACGGGTACGTAGGGGGGAATATTAAAAGGAATCAAAGGATTCGCCTCCCGCTTCAGAATCAATACCAAAGTCAGTATAACACATTTTCGGCCGCCTGTCATTCCATTCTGGCGGAAAGACGGCATAAAAACGCATCGATGATATCCAGCTCGCTTACCTGATACAGCATGCGGCTGCCTACCACATCCTCCACTTCGCCAAGGACCGGGCGGTCGTCCTGGTACAGCAGATCCACGCCGGCCAGCCACAGATGAGCCCCAGCGTTCTCGAAACGCTGAATCGCCTGCTTCGCCAACGAGGCTTCTTCCTCGGTTAAAGGGTGCAGCTCGGCTCGGCCGCCGCGTTTGAAATTACTGACGATTCCGCCGTTTTGGGCCGTCCGCAGCACGCCCGCATAGATGCGGCCGTCCACTACGTAAACGCGCAAATCTCGCCCTGCGCCGCTTACCACCCGCTGCTGAACAGCCGGGGATGGAAAAATGACCGCTGTAGCGTCAAGCCACTGTTCCTGGCTGCAAACCAGCGTTACCCGGTCTCCGCCGTGGCTGCATGCGGGTTTTATCACTGCGGGGAAAGCCGTTCCGGCAGGCGGATCAGGCTGGCCGCTTTGCAGAAAGACGGTTTGCGGCATGGGAAGCCCGGCCAAAAACTGGCAGGTGACGCGCTTGTCGTTGCACAGGGCGCAGACCCGGCTGTTATTGTAAACGGGTACCCCAAGCTGTTCAAAATGACGGCTGACCAGCGGGTTCCTTTGTCTGGAAAGCACGCCGTCGGGCTTTGCAGGCCGTCCGTTGCGCAGGCAAAAGGGCAGGCCGGCTTCGCTCATGCCCAGTGTCAGCTGGCTCAGGCACACCGGCTCGATGTCCAGGCCATAGGGCAGGCCGTGCGCGTGCATGGAAACGGCAAAATCGCCGTTCACGGCAAAATCTGCGTCCTGATAGAGCAGCCAAAGCTTTTTCACAGGGCTCCCAGCTTTCGTTTGATATCGCGCATGATGGCGTCCGCCATGTTCACGCCCGTGCAGTCCAGCGTGGTTTTGAAATGGGCGTTGGAATTGACCTCGCAAATCAGCGGGCCGTCTTTGCCAAACAGCACGTCCACTCCGGCAAAATCAAGCCCCAGCGTTTCCGCGGCCTGAACGGCCAGCGCCCTCTCCGACTCCGTAGGCGTATAGGGCGCCATGCGGCCTCCGCGAGTCAGGTTGCTGCGAAAATCACCGTCGGTGCTTTGGCGCAGGATGCTGGCAACCACCCGGCCGCCCACAACGTTGATGCGCGCATCGTGCCCATAGCTTTCCGCCACCAGCCGCTGAAACAAAAGAGGCGTACCCGCCAGCGCCTGCACCTTGGCGCGCAGGCTGTCCATATCGCTCAATAGATACACCTGCTGGCCAAAAGAGCCGAAACACTCCTTCACAACCAGCGGCAGCCCCAGCCGGGCGACTACATCGTCCAGAAAGCTCAGGTCCGGGTAGCCAACCGCAGGGAAGGTTTTGGGCGCCAGGATGGTATCTGGCATAGCAACGCCTGCCCGCAGCAAGTGCACATAGGTGAGGGATTTGTCATCACACCACAAAATGCCGCTGGACGGATTGAACAACCGCAGCCCCCGCTGCTCCAGAAGCTGGGCCAGGGCCACATCCTTATCCCAGAAAATGACAAAGTCATAATCCGACGGATGGAAAGCCGAGGTGGAAACCACCGCGCTCAACTGAGCGTTGGTGGTAAAGGAGAGCCGGATGTTTTGGTCCTGGGCGGCTTTTTTCAAAATGGCGTAAAGCTCTTCAAACTTGGCTGTGCGCAAAAATGCATTTATCACCATCAAGCCATGCAGCATACGTTCACACTCCCTTGCGTTTCGCGTTAGTCTAGCATGGACCTGTAGGCTTGTCAATGGCGGCGCGGGCCGGGAAAAAGGAAACCCGGCTCCGCCTGGGAATGCGGCGGACGGATACGCAGGAGCCGTCAGCAACCGTTTAGAATCAGGAAAAATGGCGAAAGGGAAAAGACGGCGTTCTTTTTCAAACGTCCCAAGAGCTTGGTTGGCGGCGAACCTTTCAAAACGGATGGGTGGTTTTCTGCAGAGGCGAAAACGCTTCGCCTGGCTGCTGCACATGGCAAAGGAACCGTTTGCATTTGCGGGTCTGTCAGGCAGCGTGATTCCAATGAACGGTGGCGCGTTCCCTCTGACCAACTTCCAGAATCGGTTTTTTTGACAGACTGGAAAACACTGGATTTTTTATAACATTGGCGGAAAGCAGAAAGAGACGGCGAAAGGCGAGGAAAGAACGGTTTTCCATCGCTTTGCTTGACACAAAAATTCTTTCTTCGTATAATAATGGCGCAGTGAAGCCTTTTCTGTCGACTGGGTAAAAGCTGCGCGCAATCTTTCGGAAAGTTGCAATTGTTTTTCTGTGCAAAAGGCAGGCAGAAAGCAGGCTTATTTCGGCAAAACGCACGCTGAGGGTTCGCGGCGCGGAGCGGAAGTAAGGAGACGAATAAAACCATCAGCCGATAAGCTCTTTTCAAGGATTCCAAGGAAAGGGGCCGATGACGGAGGGCGAAGCTATGCAAAAAAACACTGTGGAACCAACGGAGGCAGAGCCTACCTACTCCTATGGCTGTGTGTTTTGTACCACCGGCAAAGAAAAATTTGTTGCAGAGCAGATTCAAACGGCGTGCCCTCAAATACGCGCTACGCCGATGCGTCAGGAAAAATACCGCACGCATCAGGGGAAAAAAAGCCGCATAGAGGCTGTTGTTTTGCCGGGGTATGTGTTTTTGGAAGCGCCTGTGGAGAGCGATCTTTTCCAGTGCTTGCCGAAGGATTATGTGATACGGCTGCTGACCACCGATAGCGGCGTTTGGCAGCTGCATGGGGAAGATGAGCGCTTTGCACGCTGGGTATTGAAGTACGACGGTCTATTGCAGTTTTCCAAAGCCTGCAAAGAGGGCGATAGAATCCGCATTATCAGCGGGCCCTTGAAGGACATGGAAGGACGGATTACGCGTATTGACAAGCGAGGCCGCAGCGGTCAGGTGGTTTTAACTTTTAACGGACGAAACATTCCCGTTTGGTTGGGGTTTGAATTGATAGATCTTGTATGATAAAGAATATAGGGGCAAATCATGTACAAAGAACAGGCAAATGGCTGGCTGAAGCATTTGGATTTTATCCTGCTGGATTTATTGTGCCTTCAGCTGGCCTTACTATCGGCTTTTACGATGCGCCATGGGGTGATGAATCCTTATGTCAACAGGCTTTACCGCAATATGGCGTTTGCCCTGACCTTCATTGATATTGCCGTTATTTTCTTTGGCAACGGGTATGCTCATGTGTTGGAAAGAGGATATTTGAAGGAGTGCATCAGCGCGCTTTATCAGATGGCGTTGGTGATGGGCTTTTCCACCTTTTACCTGTTTGTGATTCAGGCCGGGCAGGGATATTCGCGTACCGTGCTCCTGCTGACCGGCGTGTTTTATTTTGGATACACCTATCTTTGCCGGATAGGCTGGAAACGGCTGCTTCCAAAGATCCGGCCTCTGAAGGAAACAAATGCGCTGCTGGTTGCCACAACGGCGGACAGAGCGGATGAAGTGATTGCCGATTTGCGGCGGGAACCGAGAAGCGATTTGCATATTTCCGGCATTGTCATGATGGATGGCGGCGTGCACGAACGGGTGGACGAGCTGTTCCAGCAGCGCTATCAGGAAATCCCCGTAGTGGCTACAGAACGCAGTCTGATTGAGTATATATGCCGGCAATGGGTGGATGAAATTCTGTTTGTGCTGCCAAACCGCGAAGCGTATCAACCGCTGATGCAGCAAATTGCGGAATCGGGCATTGCAGTGCATGAGAGTCTGGGGCGGGCGAAGAGCGAAATTGGCAAAAAGCAGATTGTGGAAAAGCTGGGCGGCTATACGGTGATGACCACCAGCACCAACTGCGTCACCTTTCGGCAGGCTTTTATCAAACGTGCGCTGGATATTGTGGGGGGGGGACTGGGCAGTGTGCTTGCACTGCTGGCCATACTGATTATTGGGCCGGTGATTTTTGTTCAGTCTCCCGGCCCTATCTTGTTTAAGCAGGTAAGAGTTGGGCGAAACGGGCGGCGTTTTCATTTTCTGAAGATTCGCAGCATGGTAATGGATGCGGAGGCGATGAAACAGCAGCTGATGGAACAGAACCGTGTGAAAGACGGGATGATGTTCAAGCTGGACTTTGACCCGCGCATCATCGGCGCTAAAAGGCTGCCGGACGGAAGGATAAAGAAGGGAATCGGCAACTTTATACGCGATTGGAGCATTGATGAATTACCTCAATTTTTCAATGTGCTACGCGGCGACATGAGCCTGGTGGGCACACGGCCGCCGACAGTGGATGAGTGGGAGCGGTATCAGCTGCATCACCGTGCCCGCATGGCGTTCCGCCCGGGGATTACAGGGCTGTGGCAGGTGAGCGGCCGAAGCAACATCACGGATTTTGAAGAGGTGGTGCGGCTGGACACCAAGTATATCAGCGAATGGGACTTTGGCTTGGACTGCCGGATTATGCTTGCAACGATAAAGGCGGTGCTGGGCAAAGAGGGAGCCATGTAACGGAAAGAACGGCGGCATCATTGCTTAGCCTGCGGAAAACCCTGCGCACGGCCGTCGTCTGCGACTGCCGGAGCGAACGGATCGCCGGACCTGCGCTTATTGGCGGCATTGCATACGGCTTGTTTCAGCTTGAGGCAAAACGGCAGCCGCGATGGCCGCAGATGAGAAGCAGCCTGTTTTTTCGTGATGGAAAATAACATCCTACCTGCCCCGGCCGCCGGGAAGCCAGAATACGGGAGAGGAATATAGCCAAATGTCAAACAAAAAGAACCTTTTGATTTATGCGCATTACTATATTCCAGATATTGCATCAACGGGGCAGCTTCTTCATGAACTGGCAGAGGGGATGCTGGATGAATTTGCGATTACCGTTATTGCGGCGGTGCCCAGCTATTTGGGAACGATTGAAGAACGGTATAAAACACGGAGGTATTACGAGGAAGAAATCAACGGCGTAAAGGTGCTGCGGATTCGAGTGCCGGAATTCAGCAAGGCCGACAAAAAGAGCCGTGTGAAGAACATTATATCCTATTTTTTTGGAGCCATGGGGGCAACCTTTCGGGTTGGAAAGACGGACTATGTGTTCTCCATTTCCCAGCCGCCGATTCTTGGCGGGTTATTAGGCGTTTGGGGCAAGTGGGTGAAGCGCGCCAGGTTTATCTATAATATCCAGGATTTCAATCCGGAGCAGGTGCTGGCTGTTGACTACAGCAAGCATAAGCTGATGACCGATGTCATGATGCGGCTTGACAAATTCAGCTGCAGGCGGAGCGATCTTGTTATTACCGTTGGCCGCGACCTGGTAAAGACGATGGAAAAGCGCTTTGAGGGCAAGAAAGTGCCTAAGACGGTGATGATTAACAACTGGATTGACGAAAACGAAATCTATCCGCTGGAGCAAAGCAACGAATGTGTGACGGCGTTCAAAAAGAAGTACGGACTGGATGAAAAATTCATCATAATGTACTCGGGAAATATTGGGCTGTATTATGACTTGGAAAATCTTCTCAAAGTGATGGAACGTTTTAAGCCGGGCACCCAAACGACAGACGGGCGAGAGGTTGTATTCGCTTTTGTCGGGGCTGGTTCTGTGCTGGAGAAACTGGTGATCTACGCAAAGGAACGTCACATGGATAATGTGGTTTTTATTCCGTACCAGGATAAAGCCGATTTGATTTACAGCCTGAACGCGGGAGATGTTCACTGGTGTGTGAATACGAAGGGCATTAAAGGCGTGTCCTGCCCGTCGAAATATTACGGCCTTGCAGCGGCGGCAAAGCCTGTGCTTGGGGTTCTCGAATCGGGTTCCGAGATTCGGCGGCTGATTGAAGACACGCGCGGCGGCCTCTGCTGTGAACCGGGCGAATACGACAAGGTTGAAGAAAACATTCGCTGGTTCATTGAAAATGCGGACAGCGATGAGCTGAAGAATATGGGAACCAGAAGCCGTGAAAACTTGAAAGAAAACTTGACCCGAAGCCTGTCGGTGAGAAGGTACGCAGAGGAAATCATGAAACTGTAAAGAAGGCGATAGGGAATGAACAGTAACTGGTTTAAGCTGATAATGAAGATGACGAACGTGGAATACGGAAAAAACCTCTTGCTGAAAGGCGTACCGGCCATTTTCAACCAAAACGGCGCCAAGCTGAAAATTGGCCAGAATGTTACGATTAAGAGCAGCTTCCTGAGCAACTTGGTTGGCCTTTATAGCCGAACGATTATCGTCACCCGCGTTTCAGGAGCGGAGATTGAGATTGGCGACAACGTTGGTATTTCCGGGGCTACGATTTATGCCCGAAAGAAAATCACGATTGGCGAAAATACCTGCATTGGCGGCAATTGCAAAATCCTGGACAATGATTTCCACCCTGTCGAAGCGGAGACGAGAAACCAACTCCTGCGAGACGAAAACGGCGGAGACAGCGATTTGGTGCCGAGTAAAGAAATCCGGATTGGAAAGAACTGCTTCATCGGCTGCAACAGCATCATACTGAAGGGCGCCGTGCTGGGCGATGGCTGCGTTGTCGGCGCCGGCGCCGTTGTGTGTGGAGAGTTTGAGGACAACTGTGTGGTTGCCGGAAATCCGGCGAAGGTTGTGAAGAGGTTATAGGGCAAAACGGAATGAAGTATTTTGCGTTTTTCACATTTTTGATTCTTGCGCTTTATTTGTGTGGTTTCATAAAAAAAACCCCAAAGTACCAGTGGATGGATAGAAACTACACAACGGCCATTAAAGGGCTTTCCATATTGACCGTTGTTTGGGCGCACAGCGGAGCCAGGCTTTCCGTTGGTGGGATTCAGTTCGTTGCGGGAATTGGCGTAGCACTGTTCTTGTTGTGCTCAGGATATGGCCTGGAAGTGTCCTATGAAAAAAATGGATTAACGGGTTTTTGGAAAAAGCGGCTGCTGGGTGTGTGCTTGCCGTTCTGGCTGGTGGAATTGATAGGACTGTTGGTTGCCGGACGTTTTTCTGCCAAAACCTATCTGCTTGATTTTTGCTTTTTGAAACCGGCGACAAGCTACGGTTGGTTTATGGGATATATCGTTGTCTGTTATGTGATTTTTTACGCGGCCAAAAGACTTATTTCAAACGGTAAGGCACAGACAGTGGTTTTGTTCGGGGCATTTTTTGTGTGGTTTGTGCTGGAGTCGGTATTCTTCGCAAATCCTGCTATGCCGTTTCTTCGGGCAAGACAAATGCTGTCTTTTCCATGTGGCGTGTTGCTTGCACTATGCAAAGACAAAATTGAACAGGCCCTAACCAAAGCCCAAAGCGCTTTGATTTCAACGATAGGGGTTGCAATATTCCTTTTTTTCATGGCGGTAACCCAATTGAGTGTGGTTAAGAATCTGCCATACGCAGCGTCGAACGCAATGGCACTGTTGACCTGCTTGCCGATGGCGGTCAGCATCATGGTGTTTGGAAAGGCCTTTGGCGGTTTTCTTAAAAACAGGATGCTGGAAAGGATTGGGACGATTTCGTATGAGATTTATCTGATTCATGCTTTTACTTTAAGCGTAGTAGAACAATCCATGATAAGCCTTTTTCTATTTGCAGCAGTCACCTATGGACTTGCTTATATCTTACATATCGGGATGAGGAAAGTAAAAAAATGACCGACTTGACTGTGATTATCCTAACCAAAAATGAAGAAAAAAATCTTCGTAAGTGTGTGGAATCCTTCCGCGGGACTGCCAGAAGATTTGTCATTGTGGACAGTTTCAGCACAGATGGAACAGAAGCGCTGTGCGAGGAACTGAACGCAGAACTTCAGCAGACGGGTTCGAGTTTGGATTTCTATCAGAATCAATGGGTTTCGTATGCGAATCAATTGAACTGGGGATTGCAGAACACGAGCATTGACACGGAATGGTCCATGCGCATGGACGCCGATGAAGAAATCACGGAGGAATTGGCTGCGGAAATGGAGGAAAAGCTCCCGCAGGTTCCAACGCCTGTGAATGGCATTATCCTTCGGCGCAGAGTTTACTTCATGGGCCGGTGGATCAAGCATGGCGGCAGATATCCAGAGCTGTTGCTCCGCATTTTTCGGACGGGCAAGGCGTTTTGCGAGATGAAAATCATGGATGAACACATGATTTTGACCGAAGGAGTAACGGCCGAATTTCAGCATGATTTGATTGACAACAATCAGAAGAATTTGGAGTGGTGGACGGCCAAACATAACTGGTATAGTAACCGGGAAGCGCTGGATCACCAGATGACGCTTGAAAATGCAATGGATGAAAGACTGGAGCAGGATGGTACATCGTCCGGACAGGCCAAGAGGAAGCGCGTTGTAAAAAATAGCGGCTATTATAAGCTGCCAAAATTTTTCCGGGCGCATTTGTATTTCATCTATCGGTATTATATCAAGCTGGGCTTTTTAGATGGGCCGGAAGGAAGAATCTTTCATTTTTTGCAGGCGTATTGGTATCGTTTTTTAGTGGACGCCAAGCTTTATGAGTGTGAGAAAAAAGGCGTTAAGATGAAGGCGCAGGAAGATTTGAAGGCGTAGAGGAGAAGAACGATGACGAATGGACGTAGAGACATTCTGATTATTATGGGTCGTTATCTTCCCGGATACAAGGATGGAGGACCCGTACGTTCTATTAAAAATTTGACAGATTTTTTAGGAAATGAATATAACTTTAAAATCCTTGCATGTGATAGAGATCATGGGGATACAAAGCCTTATTCGAGCATTAAAGTCAATAGTTGGAATTGTGTGGGAAATGCAGAAGTGTATTATGTTCCGCCGAAAGGTTTCAAACAGAAACTGATTGTAAACCTCGCGAAAAGGACTGACTTAGTATATGTTTGTGGTTGCTTTAATGACTATGCAATCAACACCCTGATTGCAAATAGACTTGGGAGAATAAAGGTTCCGGTTGTCGTTGCAGCAATGGGGTTATTCTCGCCGGGAGCATTGAAGATTAAAAGGCTGAAGAAACAAGTATTTATAAACATATTGAATGTGTTTGGCTTTTTCAAAAATGTATATTGGTCAGCAACTTCTGAAAGAGAAGTAACGGATATTCTGGAAGTGATAAAAACAGATAAGAAAAAGATTATGATTGCAAAGGATTTACCAAGAGTTGTGCAGGAAGAGAATATCATCAAAAACAAGGAATGCGGAAAGCTAAGAGTTGTGTTTATTTCTCGCTTTTCTCCAGAGAAAAATCTCTTGCAGGCGATTGAAATCTTACAACAAGTCAAAAGCAACATTACGTTTACATTATATGGACCGGACGAAGATAAGAACTACTGGGGCAAATGCAAAAATGAACTGGCTAACCTGCCACATAATATTAAATGGGAATGGAAAGGAAATCTTGATTCTGAAAAGGTTGTAGAAGTCTTAAAAAAGCAAGATGTATTTCTTTTTCCGACCAAAGGAGAAAACTTCGGTCACACCATCCAGGAAGCGCTTTCTGCCGGCTGTCCGTGTATTATAAGCGACCAAACGCCATGGCAAGATTTTGAATTACAGAATGTTGGATATGTTTTGCCACTGGAGAATAACAGACCGTTTGTGGATGCAATTGAAAAGTACGCTGCAATGAGCCAAGAAGAATTCCAGGTGATATCAGAAAAGGCGCACCAGTATGCAATTAGGGTTAGCAATGATTGTGTGAAAGATACGGGATACCGAAACATATTTGATTGTTTATAAAACCGATGGTTGGAGAAATATATAATGAAAATTGTTCATGTAATGCTGTGTGGACCCATAACAGACGGATGGTCTTATCAAGATAATCTGCTGACTAAGTTCCATCGAAAATTAGGATATGAAGTAACAATTCTTACTTCGCAATGGATATGGGGAGAGAAAGGTGAATTCGTTAGATTTGAAAGAACGAATTATCAAAATGAAAACGATGTAAAGGTTATTCGACTTCCAATAAAAGGAATTGATCGTTTCTCTAGGAAGTTCAAAAGATTTGATGGCTTTGAAAAGGCTTTGAAGTTGGAAGAACCAGATATTATCTTTGTTCATGGTGTAAGTTTTTGTGATGCAAAAGTAGTGGTTGACTACATTCGTTCACATAAAACGAATAGAGTTTATGTTGATAACCATTCAGATTTTTCAAATAGCGGGAGCAATTGGCTATCAAAAAATATCTTGCATAAACTGATTTGGAGGCATTATGCACAAATGCTGAATCCTTATGTGAGAAAGTTTTATGGCGTGCTTCCGGCGCGCGTGGATTGGCTCGTTGATATGTACAAGTTGCCCAGAGAGAAATGCGAGCTACTGGTTATGGGGGCAGATGATGAGAAAGTAAAAGAAGCAACGGCGCCTGAAATAAGGCAACAGATTCGTGAAAAGTACAGAATACAAGAAAACGACTTCTTAATTATGACGGGCGGAAAAATAGACTCTGCGAAAGTCCAGACGCTTCAGCTTATGGAAGCTGTTGCAAGAATAAAGGAACAGCGGGTGAAGCTAATTGTTTTCGGGTCGGTAACACCGGAATTACTGGAACAGGTAAAGAACAGATGCGTGAAGAACAGAGTTTTCTATATAGGTTGGGTTACATCCGATGAATCGTATAAGTACTTTGCCGCGGCTGACTTGGTGGTATTTCCGGGACGTCATTCCGTTTTTTGGGAGCAAGTGGCCGGAATTGGGATACCAATGCTTTGCAAGTATTGGGAAGGGACGACACACGTTGATCTGGGCGGCAATGTCGAGTTTTTGAAAGAAAACAGCGTCACGGAAATTGAGGAGAAAATTGAGGAATTAGTTGCATGCCCGGAAAAATGCAACATGATGAAAAAGGTTGCAATAGAAAAGGGAATGGAAACTTTTTCGTATAGAAAAATCGCTGAAAGAGCCTTGAGTTAGATAATTTAACGAGATTTTGCCGAATACATAGTTATCAAAAAATGTGATGACTAGGTAAAGGCCGGATGTGATGGGTAGGCAATCCCTACCGGAACGGAAAGTAAAAGATAAAAGTGAGAGAATATAAGCGGAATAATGGGGATTATGCATTGCTCTGATATAACTTGTGCAACCACCGTGCTCTCACAGAAAGAGGCGCTAGTATATGAAAAAAATACAAATACATTTTTCTGGAATGGGAGGAAGTTTTGATCCAGAAAACAATTTTATTATAAATACCTTGCGTAAAAAATACACAGTGATCAATACCGATACTCCTGACTATCTTGTGTATTCGGTAAACTCGAAGGATTACCTGAATTATCATTGTGTGCGGATTTTTTATACAGCCGAGAATTTGGTTCCGGATTTTAATATCTGCGACTATGGAATTGGATTTCACTATATGGATTTTGAAGACCGTTATATTCGATTTCCATTATACTTGGTGGACGGATATAAGGCGTATGAAGGCGATGATTATGCATCGGATTTGCAACTGGCATTGCATAAGCACGAAAATGCACAACGATGGCTGAAAGAAAAAACGGCGTTTTGCTCATTTGTATATAGCAACGCACAGGCCGCTGCGTGTCGCGAGAAGCTATTTGAGGCACTTTCCAGCTATCAGCCTGTTTCTTCTGGCGGCCGGTACAAAAACAATATTGGCAGTCCTATTGCCGATAAGCTTCAATTCCAAAAGAAGCATAAGTTTGTCATCGCATTTGAAAACACAGCAACGCCGGGATATACAACTGAAAAAATAATCGGAGCCTTTGCTGCAGGCACGGTTCCCATCTATTGGGGAAATCCTGAAATTACAAAAGAGTTTACGAAAGAAAGCTTTATCAATTGTAACGACTATGGCTTAACGGAAAAGGGCGAACCGGAAATCATCAACCGCATTGTTGAGAAAATCATGCGTCTTGACCAAGATGACGAGGCTTATTTACACATGCTAGAGACGCCTGCCTTCGTGCCGGAGAATGATGTGGAACGTCAGCGGCAGGCATTTGAAACATATTTATACCATATTTTTGACCAGCCAATCAAGAAAGCCTATCGACGCAATCGATTTTACTGGGGAGAGCGATATGAACGAAAACAGAGAATTGGAAACGGTTTCTATTGGCAGTGCAGAAAGCTCATCCCAATTAGAGATGCTGTCAGGCGTATTGCGAAAAGAAAATGATATGTGTTTTGAAAATGCTTGATATCATTTGGGCAATATAGTATCAAAAGTAATTGGCGCGCATAGCATTTTCAAACGAATTTGAGCAATACAGAAATCTATTTGTGAACAGCGCAGCTTTTCAAACGCTGTGATATAAAAAGTATATACTCTAAAACATTGAAAGAAGTACGTTATGAGAAGATTCTATATAGGCAATCAAAAGAATGAAGGGCAAAAGCGAATTCTCATTAACTACGCCGATGAGCATTACCAAAAAGCCCAGCGTTTACAAACCAAAACAGCTAAAATTGCAGGCTTTACCGAAGTTATAGAGTATGGGCCAGAGGATATAGAGGAAAGATTTAGAAATAATAACAAAGAAATCTTTGAATACAAACGCGGCAATGGTCTTTGGCTTTGGAAGCCATATTTGATCAAAAAGACATTAGAAAGCATGGAAGATGGAGAAATTCTTTTTTATTGTGACTCGGGAGCATGCTTTTTTAAAAGCGCAGAATCTGTTTTTAACATTTTGAAAGAGCAGGATATATGGGTAACGGTGCTTCCGCTCATAGAAAGACAGTTTACTAAAAGGGAAGCCTTTGAAAAAATGAACCTTGTAGATGAAGAATATACGGATACTCCGCAAATATCCGCTACATTTATAGCATTTAGAAACACTGAATTCTCCAGAACGTTTATAACGGAGTGGTTGAATTGTTGCTGCAATGAGGATATTCTAGCGCCGGTAGAAGACAGAACAAAAGAATGTGTAGATTTTTATGATCATAGAGAGGATCAGTCGGTTTTAAGTTTATTAGCAAAGAGATATCGAATAAAAGCTTGGTCCGATCCTTCACAATATGGCAGATTGCCGGAAAAATATATACGTTCTGGTTGTAATATGATTTATTATGGAAAAGAAGACTACTGCCCTTTCATTCTACATCATAGGCTTAAAAAAATCGATAAAAAGGTTATACTAAAACAATGGCTTTGTGCTGTGCTTCCGAGGACGATTGGTTTAAGAATGATAGAGAGGAGAGCATAGAAGCTTGAATATGTTTACAATTGTAATATGTACTTATAACGGTGAAAGAACGATAGAAAAAACGCTCAATCACATTTATGCACAGAGAAAATTTGATGAATACATCGAGCAGGTAATTGTAGTTGACAATGCTTCTACTGATAGAACATTAACTATTATCAAAAGTTACATAGAGTCTAAAAAACTGATTTATAGCTATGAGGCGAAACCTGGACTTGGAAATGCTCGTTTAAATGGTGTTCGGCTGGCAAGCGCAGAGTGGACAGTTTTTGTAGATGATGATAACGAACTTGATTTCGATTGGATCAGTAATGCTGCTGAATATATAGGCTGTCATCCAAACATCGGAATTTTTGGAGGAACAGTAATCCCCAAATTGGAATTCACAGCAACGCAAGAGGAACTAATGCATCTAAAGAACTATATGGGGATGCTAGCGTGTACAGACTATTCACGGAAGAGCATAGATTTTCGCCGACAAAAAAGCCCATTCGGCGGCATTATTGGAGCTGGTATGGTTGTGCGCACAGAGTATTTAAAAGAATTAGCAGCTAAAGGTTGGATCAAACAGATGGGGAGAACTGGAAATAATACTGCAGCGGGTGATGATGGAGAAATCAGCAGATTTGTTACTGAGCGAAAAGGTAGGAAAGCAGGCTTTTGTCCACAAATGATTTTGGAGCATAATTTACCTAAAAGCAGATTACAAGAAGACTACCTCTTAAAGCTAAACGCTTCACTAGCAGAGGGATGTTATATAGGTCAAAGCCAAAAAAAGTGGTATGTTTTGCGCAGAGTGAAACAATTGATGATATATGCGGCTAAGAAAAATCCTTATGAAATAAACACATTAGAATATAAGATATGGGAGCAAAGCAAGTACATTTATTTAGAATCAGTAAAAAGCGATAAGTTGTTTAGAAGAAATATTTGAAATCGCTTAAAAGGCTAAGAGGCGCAGCAAAGGTTTGAGGTGTATTATATGGATATTGGAATTGTAGTAGAGGATTCTGGTTACTCAAAAATGGGTTTTAAAAATCCTGAATATGGAAATCCTGGAGTTAGCGGGACGGTATTTGAGTTTTTAATGCTTATTCGGTACCTTTGCATGGCTTCATCGGATAGAGAGGTCATGGTGTTTCATTTTGGAGACAATGCTTATCCGGATAAATGCCGGTCAATAAAGTGCAACTCTCACAGTGACGTTGTTCAATATGCAAAAAAGCAAGATGTGCTACTAATCGTTCAAAATGGCTTAAACGTTGCGTTTTATGAAAAGCTGAATACTGAATCTATTAAGACAGTTCTATGGGCACATAATTATATAACAGGTGAGGATGCAGAACGGTTTTCCTCAATGGCGAACATACAACGAGTAGTATTTGTAGGAAGAGAGCAGTATGATCATTATATTGCACATGATATTATAAATAAATCTACTTTCATTTTTAACATGTTTGATTCAGAGCAAAAAACATACTATAGAAATCTAAAACTAAAGCCAATTGTGACTTATACAGGGAGTCTTATTCCTGCCAAGGGCTTCCATATGCTAGCCCATGTGTGGAAAGATGTGCTGAAAAAAGTCCCAGAAGCACAATTGAATGTTTTGGGAAGTGGGAAATTATATGACCGAAGAGCGATGCTGGGGAAATACGGGATAGCAGAGGAGAATTATGAGAATTCTTTTATTTCGTCACTGGTCGATGAACGCAACGCAATTTTACCATCTGTTCACTTTTGGGGGGTTATTGGAGAAGAAAAGGTGAACATCTATCATGAAACTATGGTGGGCGTAATGAATCCAACAGGTGCATCGGAAACCTTTGGACTTAGTGGTGTAGAGATGGAAGCTTGTGGAATTCCAATAGTGACTAAAAAGAAGTATGGGCTGTTGGATACTGTTGAAAACAAAAAAACTGGTTTTTTGATAAACAATGAGAAAGAACTTCTCACGGCAATTGTAAAATTGTTAAAAGATAGAGAACTAAATGAGGTTATGGGACAAAACGCAAAGGCCTTTGTCTCCACAAGGTTTTCGCCGAATAAAATTATAAAACAGTGGATTCAGATGTTTGAAGATATTGAGTCAGGAAAGGGTGCGGTTTACTGTAAACCTGATTCAAACTTTAAAAATGATTGGAAATGGTTGTTGCTGTTAAACAGGAAATGCAGAGAAATAATTCCTGCATTTCCTTCTATAATAGGATATAGAACAAAACAAAATCAAAAAGGAAAAGCAACTAAATGAGAATAGAAAGAACAAAAAATACGATTAGAAATTCAGGATGGGGGATTGTAAGCAAGGTTATTACAACATTCTTCCCGGTTGTTGTAAGAAGCCTTATTGTGCAGCACATCGGTGCCGCATATTTAGGACTTGGAAGTCTTTTTTCTTCTATATTGACTGTGCTGAGTCTAGCAGAATTAGGTGTATCTTCAGCGATTGTTTTTAGTATGTATAAGCCAATAGCTGAGGACGACACACAGACAATATGTGCATTAATGGCACTCTATAAAAAGCTCTATTCTGTGATAGGAATTATAATTGGAATAATAGGAACAATACTGTTACCTTTTTTGCCATACTTGATAAAAGGAAATTGCCCAAATGATATTAATATATATATACTGTATTTGATCTATTTAAGTAATTCTGTTGTTGGATATTTTCTTTTTGCTTATAAGAATTGTTTGCTTACAGCATATCAACGTTCTGATATTGCTATGAAAATAGCAATTCTAACGAGCATAATACAATACTCATTGACAATTGTTGTAGTTGTAGTTTTCCACAATTATTATTTATACGTTATTTTGGCACCAATTGCATCTGTTGTTAATAATTTACTTACGGCATATCAATCTGATAAACTGTTTCCAAACTATAAACCAAAAGGGAAACTTGATAAACATGTTATTGCAGATATTAAACAACGTATAACAGGATTAATGCTAAGTAAAGTTGCGGGTACAACACGTAATACGTTTGACAGCATTTTTATTTCAGCTTTATTGGGGCTTACGACAGTTACTGTTTATGGAAATTACTATTATATAATGGCAGCCGTTATAAGTGTTTTAACTGTAATAACGACTGGAATGGGCGCGGGTGTGGGAAATAGCGTGGCGATTGAGAGTCAGCAAAAGAATCATGATGATATGATGAGATTTACATTCATATTTATGTGGATTTCTGGGTGGTGTTCCATTTGCTTAGGATGCTTATATCATAATACCATGATTCTCTGGATGGGAAGCGATTTGACATATCCAGAGATGCTTTCTTGGGTATTTGCATTTTATTTTTATGTATGCACGATGTCTTCAATTAACGGTCAATACTATAATGCGTCTGGATTGTGGTGGCATGGAAAATGGATCTATGGAATAGAAGCCATTTTGAATTTGGTATTGAACTATATTTTAGGAAAGCTGTTTGGTATATATGGAATTGTGCTTGCGTCTATTTTAACTGCTGTTGTAGTGAGCTATAATATGTACGCTATTATTACATATAAATTCTATTTTACAGATTATAGTGTACGTGAAAACTATAAAGCTCATATAAAATACTTGATTACTACCGTTTGTAATGCAGGTGTTACAAGAAGCATATGCACTTTGATTCAAAAGGAAACGTTGGGTACCCTCGTTTTAAAAGGCATTATTTGTATTCTTATTCCCAATTTTTTCTATTGGATTATATATAAGAAATCGCGATATTACAATGAAACTGTTGGAGCTTTTAAAAAATATTGAACGCAAAGGTGTTTTAAAATGAGAAATGAAGAGACTTCCGTTGTGACTGCGTATTTTGATATCAATCGTGGGCGTTCAGGGATAAAAGGTATGCAACGTGGAAATTCAAAGTACCTAGAGTATTTCAATTTCTGGGCAAGAATGGAGAATCAATTGATTGTTTATACTACAAGAGATTTTGAAAAAGAAATTATGGCTGTTCGTGAAAGCTTTGGCCAAGAAGAACAAACTGAAATTGTAATTATAGATAATGCTTATATGCTGGAACCTGATGTTTATAATAAAATGGATGTTATTGAAAAGAATGGGCAATTCAGTGGGGTGAGGCTTCATACAAAAGCAATGTCTAATTGTGCAAAATACGATTACATTATGTTTCTAAAGTATTGGTGCCTAAAAGATGCAGCGGAGAGATTTTCGTTAAATGGAAATATTGCATGGATAGATTTTGGATTCAATCATGGTGGAGAGCGCTATATAAATGCAAAAGAGTTCGCATTTTATTGGACACCGACAATTCCTGAAAATAAAGTGGTGCTTTATACTAGAAAACCAATTGAACAAGTTGATTTATTGACACAACTACTTTTACAGACGAATTGTGTGATGGGATGTCCTGTCATTTTAAATGCAAAGTTGGCAACTGCATTCTATACCTTGATAAAAAAAGCATGCGAGAGCCTCTTAATGTTGAATGTCATAGATGATGATCAGCAGCTATTAACAATGGCATATAATTGGAAACCAGATTTTTTTGAAGTCCATATGAGTGATTGGTTTTTGCCGTTAAAGGAGAATGGTGGAGAACACTTATCTGTAAAACTTAACGATACTAAGTCTTTAACACCGATCAAAAGAATTCTGATTCAAGTAGCAAGTGATGTGAAGCATGCTGTGGAAAATGATCACAGTAGACCAATTATCAAAGATTATGTATGGCGACTGAAAAAGTTTTTTGGTGAATATTTGAATAAGTAACGGGTTGACATTATAGTAAGGATATGGATATGAAAAAAGCGTTGATTGTAACATATTATGCAGGCGCTAATTATGGGGCATTTTGGCAAGCGTATAGCATTGGAGAGTATATTAAACGCCTTGGATATGAAGTGGAATATTTACGTGATTTGGAAATGGAAAGTGCGTTAAAATGCGGAAAGAATTCATATGAGAAAGCAAAGAATTTGAAATTACTAAGTGCTATAAATACCGTGCTTTCTATAACAGATAACAAAAGTGGGTTTGATTTGGTTGTGCTTGGAAGCGATGAAATTTGGAATCCGGAATCTGCAAAAAATCCACACAAAAAACAATACTGGGGACAGGGAATTAAAGCGGAGAAAAAAATTTCGTATGCGGCGTGTGCAATTGGTACAAGTTGGAAAAGGCTCCTGATGAAGATGAAACCACTATATGAATTGGATGCTATTAGTGTAAGAGATGCGCCATCAAAAAATACATTGAAAAAGATAATTAAAAAAGACATTCAGTTTGTCATAGATCCAACTTTTTTGATTTCTTATAATTTGAATGCTGCGCTGCTCCTTATAAAAGAAAAGTATGTTTTTGTGTACTCGTATGGACTTGATTCAGAACAACAGAAGTATGTGAAAACCTTTGCAAATCTAAACGACTTGAAAACTGTTGTGGTAGGTTATGAAGCCCAGTGGGCTGATTACAAT
>CAKTUS010000015.1 GCA_934621485.1 uncultured Clostridia bacterium | reverse complement strand
GTGCAGGGGCGTCACGCCCCTGCCGGGGTTTTAGGGGCAGAGCCCCTAAACGGTGACTGTCCGAAATCGCAGCAAAGGACACGTCACAATCCGCGGGGTGCAGGGGCGTCACGCCCCTGCCGGGGTTTTTAGGGGCAGAGCCCCTAAATGTCCAAATCCGTCACCAGCTTGGCGTTGCCTTCGATAAATTCTTTTCGGGGTTCAACCTTGTCGCCCATCAGTAGACTCATGACTTCGTCGGCAGCCATAGCGTCCTCCACCGTGACCTGCATCATGGTGCGGGTTTCCGGATTCATGGTGGTTTGCCAGAGCTGCTCGGAGCTCATCTCGCCCAGACCTTTGTAGCGCTGAATATCCGGTTTGGGATCACGGCCAATTTCCTGCAATAGCTTTTCCAGCTCAGCATCATCGTAAACGTAGTACTCCTTCTTGGCCCTGGTCACCTTGTACAGGGGCGGCATGGCGATGTATACATAGCCCTTTTCAATCAGGGGCCGCATGTAGCGATAGAAGAAGGTGAGCATCAAAATGCGGATATGCGCACCGTCCACATCGGCATCCGTCATGCACACAATGCGGTGATAGCGCAGCTTGTCAATATTGAACTCATCGCCGTAGCCGCAGCCGAAAGCGGTAATCATGGCTTTGATTTCGTTGTTGGACAGCGCCCGATCGATACGCACCTTTTCCACATTCAAAATCTTGCCGCGCAATGGCAGAATGGCCTGGAAGAAACGGTCACGGCCGGTTTTGGCGCTGCCGCCGGCGCTGTCGCCCTCCACCAGGAAAATTTCACACTTTTCAGGGTCGCGCTCGGTGCAGTCAGCCAGCTTTCCGGGCAGACTGGCGCTTTCCAGCACGGTTTTGCGGCGGGTAAGCTCTCGAGCTTTGCGAGCGGCCTCCCTTGCCCGGGCCGCGCCTACGCAGCGTTCCAGAATGATGCGGGCGGTTGCGGGATTCTCTCCCAGATAGGTGGACAGCTTGTCGTACACCAGGCCGTCTACAATGCCGCGCACCTCGCTGTTGCCCAGCTTGCTCTTGGTTTGCCCTTCAAACTGAGGCTCCACCAGCTTTACGCTGACAATAGCGGCCAGGCTTTCCCGCACGTCCTCGCTCTTGAGGTTGCTGTCAGAGGCTTTCAGGAAGCCAAACTGCCGGCCATATTCATTGATGGCCCGGGTTAGCGCAGTGGAAAAGCCGGTCAGGTGCGTGCCGCCCTCAGGGGTGTGAATGTTGTTGGCAAAGGTGTAAATGTTTTCCTGATAGGTATCGTTGTACTGTAGCGCCACTTCCACGCTGGTTCCCTTGATAACGCCCTCCATGTAGATGGGGTCTGGAAACAGCACCTCTTTGTTCTTGTTCAAATACCGAACGAACTCAATAATGCCGCCTTCATAGTGATACACACGCTCGATGGCCGGGTCTGCGCGCTCGTCAGTGAGGGTAATGCGAATGCCCTTGTTCAGGAAAGCCATTTCCCGCAAACGCACCTTGAGAATATTGAACTGGAAGTCGCCGGTTTCAAATACGCCGTCGGGGTTGTCCTCACTGCGGTTGTCCGGCCAGAACTGAATGGTGGTGCCGGTACGGTTCGTTTCGCCGACCACCTTCAGGTCGTAAAGCACCTTGCCGCGGGCATATTCCTGTTGGTAAATCTTTCCGTCCTGGTATACCGTTACCTTCAGGCGGCGGCTCAGGGCGTTCACCACGCTGGCGCCTACGCCGTGCAAGCCGCCGGATACCTTGTAGCCCTCGCCGCCGAACTTGCCGCCGGCATGCAGCACCGTCAGGCAAACCTCAACGGCGGGGCGGTGCAGCTTGGGATGGATGCCTACCGGAAAACCGCGGCCGTTGTCGCGCACCTCGCAGCTGCCATCCTTGTGCAAAAACACGTTGATATCCGTGCAGTAGCCGGCCAGCGCCTCATCAATGGCGTTGTCCACAATTTCATATACGCAGTGATGCAGGCCGCGAAAATCAGTGGAGCCGATGTACATGCCCGGGCGCTTGCGCACAGCCTCAAGCCCTTCCAGAACCTGAATCTGCGTTTCATCGTAAACGTCCTTTTCCACAATGGTGGCGCTGTTGTTGATATCTGTGATTTCCTGATGGATTTCAGGGGTTTGATCGGTCACCAAATTCCACTCCTTTAGCACGAAGATATTCGCAGGCGTTTTGAATACAAGCATGGAAAACCGCCTCGCATCGCCGATAAGCGAAGGGGCGGTCTTTCCCTTGTTATTATAGCATTTTTTCGTGTTTTTGAAAAGCTTTTTCTACCTTATAAATGCTTTTTACGATTATTTCTTTTCCTGACCCAGAATAATGGCGTTGTACTGGGATTCGGAAATCGTGCCTGTTACGGTTTTACCGGTGGCTTCCTGCCACTTTTTCACCGCTTCTTTGGTAGCGGCGGTATAGTCGCGGCTGTCGGGCGCGCCGTAGGAGGACAGGAAACGGTTCACCTGATGCACCTCATGACCGCTGCTGCCCACATCCAGCAAGAACCCGGTAGCAACCTTAATCTTGGTCTTCTTATACAGGCTGTTCAGGGTTTTGGTACCGGCGATGCCATCGGCATGCAGTCCCTGCTTATACTGATATTTTTTCACCGCATCATAGGTCAAATCGCCATACACGCCGTCATAAGCGCCGTTATAGCAACCGGCCTTATGCAGGGCGCGCTGCAACTGGCGCACCCGGGAGCCGGTGCAGCCATAGTACAGTGTGCGGCTGTTTTTCACCACCACGTCGGCCTGATGCTTTTTCTCCCGGTCCTTTTGGCTGTTCAGGGCCGTTTTTCCCTCATATAAAGCGGTCAGGGTTTTTTCGCCGGCTTTGCCGTCCACGGTCAGGCCCACATAAGCCTGATACTTTTCCACGGCTTTTCTGGTGGAAGGGCCATACTTGCCGTCTACCGAGCCGGAGTAGAAACCCTTTTTCTTCAGCGCATTTTGCAAAACGCGCACATTGTCGCCCTCATCGCCGGGACGAAGCGTTTTGTAGTCGCCGGCCATAGCCGCCGCGCACACCGACAAGGTAAGAACCATGGCCATGACAAACGCCATAACGCGGTGCATCCATTGTTTACGCATACGAACCTCCTTGGTTTTACCTGCCGTCCAGCGGCATGTTTTCCCATATTGCTGGGAAATCAGTATACCTCATTTTGAACAAATATGCAAGTTTTTTCACAATTTTGTTACATTTTTGTTACCTTGCAAAAACCTGCCAACCGGCAAGCTTCAGCCCGCCTCTCTCCCACGGGAAGTTGTCCGAATGGCTGCGGTCTCGCTGACTATACTCGCATGTTGCCGTAACACTTCGCCGCGCACAAGGCCCGGCCGTTTGGGCCTTGATCCTTTCCGGCAGAAAAGCTCGCCTGGCCATGAGCTTCCAATCCGGCGAAAAACCTGTAGGAGAGCGCGTGCCCACGAACAAGGCTACGCCGGTTCGCAAAAAAGCGTTGTTGCCGCTTTTGGGGCAAGCTTTCGCTGCCGCTACGCATCGGCGGCCGTTTTGTCGCTTTCCTCTTCGGCAAGCAGTTGGGCGGCAATGCTACTGCTGCGCTTGATGGAGTGATCCGTCTTTACCCAGTTGCTTTGCTGGCGGAATTTCAAAAGCCCCAGCACATGGGTAAAGCCGCTGATAAAAGTGTTAATCAACACGCTAAGCACCAGACAGGGAATTTCCGTAATATGCGGGTAACGGCGGTTATCCATCCAATCGCCCACATAATACAGAAATACCAGCGAATACAGGAACAACAAAATCGCCGGCGCATTGAAGGAATAGAAGCTTCCCAGGGAAATCACCGACACCTCCGGCGCAACCAGACCCGTCCACTTGAACACCTGCACCACCAGGCCCAGCAGCATCTCTATCACCAGAAACACAAAGGGAATCAGATTGTACATGGAAAACAGGGTGGACAGAAACTCCCAGAAGCTAATTTTTCCCTGAACCAGGGCGCGAAACATGCGGGGGGTGTTTTTGAAAGCCACATACCAGTGCCCCTGCGCCCAACGGGTGCGCTGCCGCACGCAGGCGCGCAGGCGGGTGGGTTTTTCATCGTACACGCGCACCTGGTTGTTCCACAGCACTTTTCGGCCCTCGCAGGTTGCCTCGATTTGCAGTTCAAAGTCCTCCGTCAGGGACATGGACGTCCAGCCGCCGCGCTGATGCAGGTAGGGCGCATACACGGCAAAGCCCGTGCCGCCAATGCCAGCGTTCAGGCCCAGCCGGTACTTGGCATACTGCATAAAACGGTTGGTGATGGTATAGGACATGTAATCTGACAGAGCCACAGGGCCTTTATTATTCTTGCAGCCCAGATAGCACTGGATAATATCCGCCTTATCCGGGTGGCTCAAAAACTGGCTGTTGACCTCGCGAAACATGGTAACGTCCATCAGGTTATCCGCATCGAAGAACATCACCAGGTCATACTGCTCCTGATAGCCGTCCAGGGCCTCCAGCGCCTTTTGCAGCACAATGGGCTTGCCGGTAGGCTCGTCCGGCCGCTCCTTGCGGCTCAGCAGCACCTTGGCCCCCATGCTGCGGGCCACTTCCGCGGTGCGGTCGGTGCAGTTATCCGCCAGAATGTAGAAATCATACAGTTCCCGGGGATAGTCCATGGAATTCAGGTTGTTGATGATATCGGCAATCACGGCCTCCTCATTATGAGCCGGCACCAACACCAAAAAACGCATCTGCGGGTCGTGATCCTCATAATCCTTCGTTTTGCTTTTGAAGCCAAACAGGCTCAGCGCCAATTGAAAAACCAGCAGCGCCGAAATCAGCGTGCTCAGCAGCAACATAATGCCTTCAATGACGCTAACCACTATTTCCATCGAGGGAACATCCTTTCCTCTTTCGCACGGCAGGCGCATACCGCCGTTAGCAGTTACTTATACACGATTGCAGCCTGTTTGTCAATGTGTGTCATAAAACGAACATTCCCCCACAAACTCGCGCAGAATACTCAGGGGCGGAATTTCGTCCATCACCGTGCCGTTCACGGGCAGGAAGTAGTGCAAAATTTTGAGCAGACGCCGGGCGGCCAGGTATTCCGGCGCGCTTTGCGGAATGGCCAGCAGCAGTTCGTAGGCCATGGTTTTCAGCACCGGCAGCTCATAATGCAGCGAGGTGTTGAACATCACATCCGCCTTTTCCTGGTTGGGAAAAATCCACTTGTCTTCACCGGCGCGCACCTTGGGCCACATGCGAATGGTCTGCTGGGCCGGCGTGTTGCGAAACCGCATGTCGCGCACAATGCGCCGCAGCAGCCGCACATCCGTCGTGCGAATCCGGTTGTGATCGTCCAGATTGATGCAACCCAGCGCGCTTACATAAATGCCGAAGGTGAGCTGCTCCGGCAGTTCCGAGGTAATGCGGTCGCTCATGCCGTGGATGCCCTCCACCAGCAGAATATCCCGATCCTTCAGCTGCAAAGGGCGGCTTTCCGGGGCGCGGCGGCCCACGGTGAAGTCAAACCGGGGCATGGGCATGGTGCGGCCCGCCATCAGCCCCGCCAGACACTCTGTCAGGAAGGGCACGTCCAGCGCATTCACGCTTTCCAAATCGGGCTGGCCGTCGCTTTCCAGGGGAATGGCGTCCCGGTTCAGATAAAAATCATCCAGGGAAATCAGATGCGGCGTTTGCCCCAGCACCCGCAGGTGTACCGCCAGCCGGTTGGCAAAGGTGGTTTTGCCGCTGGACGAGGGGCCGAAAATCATCACAATACGGGCTTCCCGCTTCAAAATCTCGTCGGCCACAGCGGCGATGGAACGGTCGTGCAGGGCCTCATTCACACGAATAAACTCACGGATGCGGCCTTCCTGAATCATGCGGTTCACATCCGCAGCATTGTTAGCCCCCAGGATGCCGCACCAGCGCTGCGAAGTGGAAAAAGCCCGCAGGAACTTGGCGTGAGACTCATAGGCGGCAGGCTGCTCCGGCCTCGCCGGATCGGGCGACAGCAGCACCACGCCCGGGAAATGCGGCTTGAGACGAAAAACCCGAACATGTCCGGTGGAGGGCAGCATCGCGCCGTAAAAATACTCGCATAAGCAGTCTGCCCGATACATGGGAATGGTGTTGCGGGGGCGGTAACGCAGCAGCTCCGCCTTGTCGGCCCAGTCTTCTTTTTCAAAGTATGCAATGGCTTCCTCCCGCGTCCAGCTTTCCTTTTGGAAGGGCAGGTCCTGCTGCACCAGCGAGCGCATATCCTCCTCGATGGCGCGCACCATATCGGCGCTCATTGCTTCATCCATCAGGCGCACGTACAGCCCGTGACCTACGGAATTGAGCATGCGCGCCCGTTGGCCTGGGTACAGCCGCTTCAGGCTCAGCAGGAACAAAAAGCGCAAGGAGCGCTCATAAATGCGCCGCCCCTCTTCGTCGCGGTAGGTCAGGGGCGTCAGCGTGCAGTTCTCCGTTACCGGCGCGTTCAGTTCCAAGCATACGCCGCCGCACATTGCGCCCAGCAGCTCCTGCGGTTGCGTCAGCAGCGTACGGGCGGCCTGTTCCACCGTAACGCCGGCGGGAAAAGCGGCGCTTTTGCCCAGCATTTGAATGTGAACCTGCTTCATGTCTTTCCTCCTGCGGGTTAGGCATCCTCAAAGGGCATGTTGGTGTGCATGGCTTCGGATAAATCCTCCACATCCACGTGGCGGTAATCGCCGCGCTTGCGCCGGTACTGATATTGCAATTCCTTGGTGTGCACATAGGCGCGGGTTTGGCGATTGGCGGGCAGCACGCTCAGGTGCATGCCCTTCTTCCCGTCCGGCAGCTGAGAAAACCGCACCTTCACAAACATCAGTCCGTGCTGCGGGCACTTGCTCAGGGCTACATACTTGCCCGGGGCCTGGGGCACCAGCTCGGTTTGGCGGCGAGTGGCCTTGCCGCAGGTGGGGCACTTAGGCTCCTTGAGGACGTCGCTGGCCAAAGCGTCCGCCACCGAGCGCACCATATCGGTCACACGGAAGCGGCTGCGGCGCTCGTTATGGCACAGCTTGCGGGGCTGCTCCTCGTATTGAAGCACCCGGAGGGGCTCCGGCAGCTTGCGAAACACCTGGGCCGTGTAATAAGCGTCGTGCATGGCGTTATGGAAGGTTCGTTCCTCCTCCTCCTGCACATTCAACGCCTCCATGGCGGTTTTCAGCGCCGTTTGCCCATTCTTGCCAACGGCGGCGGCATACAGCCGCTGAATATCATACATCTTGGGCAACTCATAGGGGGAACGGAAAAAATCTACGTTTTGCTGAAGCACGCTCACATCGTCGCAGCCCCAGGTGAGCAGCACGCAATCCGGGCCGCACCAGGTCATAAACTGCTCCATGGCTTCCGGAAACAGGGGCGCGTCGCACAGCACCTCGCTGCTAAGCCCGGTCATGCGCTTCACCCGCGGATGAATGGTCAGATAATGGGTGGGATGAACGGGAATGGAAATGCTGTCCACCACCTCCAGCCGCTCGTTCAGCTTGGCGGCGCCAAACTGAATCACCTCAAACATCAGCCGGTCGCCCACCTTGCGGAAGGCGGCGCTTTGATAGCTTGTGGGCTGATTCCACTCCAAATCCAAAACAATATACTGCATACCAAAACTCCAAACCGTTTTCAAATCTGATTGACCGCCGCGGCCCGGCCCGCGGCCCGGCCGGTGGCAAAAGCAATGTGCAAATTAAAGCCGCCGGTAAGGGCGTCCACATCCAGCAGCTCACCCGCCACATACAAACCGGGCACCCGCTTGCTTTCCATGGTGGAAGGGTCGATTTCCTTTACGCTGACGCCGCCTCGGGTGACGATGGCTTCCTCCAGGCTGCAAACGCCGCTGATGGGCAAAACCAGCGCTTTGGTGGTTTCCACCAGCCGCAGCCGCTCCTCTCGGGTGAGCGTTCCGGCAGGCTTGCCCGTGTCCAGGCCGCAAAGCCGGGCCATGGTATCAGCCAGCCGGGAGGGAAACAATCCGCAAAGCACGCTGCCAATTCGCTTTTTGGGCGCTGCCGCCACATCCCGCTGGATGCGGGCGTCCAGCTGCTGCCGACTGAGACCGGGTTTCAAATCCAGGGTCAGTCTTACGTCCTCAGGAGCCCATTCCGTCAGATAGGCCGATGCGCTGAGCGCCAAGGGGCCGCTGACGCCCAAATGGGTAAACAGCATTTCCCCCAGATCAGAATACAGTTTTTTCTTGCCCTGGCTCAGGGTCAGGGTCACGTTTTTCAGGGACAGGCCCTGCAGCGCCCGCACCCAGTCCGCCGGGCTGGTCAGCCCGGCCAGGGACGGCAGCGCCGGATAAACCGTATGTCCCAGCCGAGCCAGCAACGCCCAGCCGTCGCCGGTGGAGCCGGTGGAGGGATAGCTCTTGCCGCCCGTGCACAAAACAACGGCGTCCGCCGGCAGGGTTTCGCCATTTTCCAGCGTTACACCGCAAACGCAGCCGTCCGCCGTCGCTATATCGCTCACCCGGGATTCCAGGCGCACGCGCACCCCCAGGCGGCGCAGTTCCCTTTCAAATACCCGGGTCACGTCGCTGGCCTTTTGGCTTTCCGGAAACACCCGGTCGCCCCGCTCCACGGTTACCGGGCAGCCCCGCCGGGTTAGCCAGTCCACCATTTCTGCCGGAGGAAAATCGTTCAGCACGCTAAACAAAAAGCGGGAATTCTTCACCACATTTTTGCGAAAGCTTTCCGCATCGCACAGGTTGGTCACATTACAGCGTCCCTTCCCGGTGATATACAGCTTTTTGCCCAGTTTTTCATTTCGTTCCAAAAGCGTAACGCGGGCTCCCGCTTCCGCAGCCGTCACGGCGGCCATCAGGCCCGCCGCACCGCCGCCCACCACCACAACCTCACTCATTGCCCTTGTTGATATAAACGCTGTGCGCGTTCCATATCCCCTCCAGGCGTTTGAAATGGGCGTTCAGCTCATCCCGCCGGTGCAGGCCCACACTCAAAATGAGAGCGTTAATCAGCGAGATAGGCGCAGCAAGGCTGTCCACAAAGCTGGCCATGTTGGTAGAGGCGCACAGGCACACATCCGCCGCCGCATACAGGGGCGACAGTTCGCTGTCCGTCAGCGCAATCACCTGCGCCCCGTTCTGGTGGGCAAAATGCATACACTCCAGCGTGCGGGTAGAATACCGGGGATAGCTGATTCCCACCAGCACATCCTCGCTGCCAATGCGGGCAATTTCCTCAAACACATCGCCGATGGAGTTTTGTACCAGAATCACTTCTTCCAAAATCTGGTGTAGATAATGGTACATAAACTGCGCCAGCGGCGCGGCGGATCGCAGGCCCATCACATAAATGCGCCGGGCGTTCAGCAAACGGCTGACGGCGTTGTCAAAGTCCTTCTGAGACAAATCCTCCAGGGTTTTGCGAATATTGCCCGCGTCGTTCTTCAGCACCGTGGAAAGCAGCTCCCGGGGATCGATGCCGGAGGCGATGGCAAAGCGCTGCTGGCTGGTAAGGCGCTGCCGCACCAGGCCCGCCAGCGCTTCCCGCAATTCGGGATAGCCCTCATACCCCATGGCCATGGCAAAACGCACCACGGTGCTTTCGCTGACGCCGCACTCCGCGCCCAAAGCGCTGGCGGTCATGAACACCGCCTTATCGTAATGGTCGGCAATATACTGGGCGATGCGCCGGTGTCCCTTGCTTAAAGGCTTCCCGCGCAAATTGAGCCGTTGAATCCATTCCTGAGCATCCTGCACGATGGGTTCCCTTCCTTCTGTTCGTCAGCCGTTAAGGCCCTTAAGGAGCGCTGGGTCAAGAGAGGCAAAATTGCCGATTAGGGTCAGGGTGATGTGGCCCTTTTCCAGATAGTCGTTATCCGAACCCGGATCACAGGGTTCTATCTCGCCGCCGTTGGTCAGCCAAAAGTAGGTGCCGGCCCGGGGCGATTCGCGCTGCTCATAGCCGTCCACAAAAAAGGCGGTATCCAGGGGAGCGTATACCGGAGGTTTCAGCCGGTCCGGTTCCACGCAGGGGGCGTTGATGTTCAGGATAACGCCGCGGGGCATGGACAGCTTGGCGTATTTTTCCGCCGTTTCAATGGTGTACCGGGCCAGATGGCGAAGCATTTCGCCGTCGGCCTGGTGGTGAATGGAGGCGGCAATGGCGGGCAGGTGATGAAACGCGCCTTCCATGGCCGCGCCTACGGTTCCGCTGTAATGTACGGCAATGCCCGCGTTATAGCCGTCGTTGATGCCGGAAATGACCACGTCCACCGGCCGTCCCCGCAGCTGCTGCAAGCCAATTCGCACACAGTCTGCCGGAGAACCCACAATGGAAAAGCCTTGGCAGCCCGGATAGGGCAGCGGGCAATCGGCAGAGTACAACGGCTCCGTCAATGTAAAGCGGTGGCTTGCCGCGCTTTGCTGATAACGGGGCGCGCACATGGACACCTGGTGCCCTCTTTCCACCGCCGCGTCCATCAGCGCCATAATGCCTTTTGCGCCAATTCCATCGTCATTTGCCAATAAAATATGCAATCTTCTGCGCCTTCTTTCGAAATGTGCGCCGCCTGTCAGCGGCGAATGTCGCCATGGGCCGCGTCCACCAGGGTGCGCGCCGCGTTGACCGCCACGGCCACCGCCAGGGCCCACCAGAAGCTTTGAAACGTTACGCTGTTTTCCACCAGTCCGGCGGCGGTTTGAATCATCCAGGCATCTACCGCCACATACAGAAGGCCCAGCGTACAAAAATTAACCACCGACAGAAGCAGCCGCACCAACGGACGCAGCACCGTATATATGGCCGCCAGAATAAGCCCAAGCACAATTGCGCCCCGCATGTCCACCAGCTGCACGCCGTCCATAAAGGAAGCGCATAGCGGCAGCGCCGCGGCGGTAATGAGAAAGCGAAAAATGCCGGCCGTCATGTCTTGGCTCCCTTCAACTGCCGTTTTACAAACAGCATCATTTTTGATTATACCACATTTACCCGGTTTGTGCATGCCCCCGGCGGCAATTGGGCACACTGGCAGGCACGGGCCCGCCTTCACGGCATACCCTGTGAGAGGGACGCAGCAACGTTCCCACAACCCTTGCAGCCAAAAAGGAGACGCCCATGAAAAGCCAGTTTTTCAAGGATACCCAGGGGCTCGACGCAGGAATTTCCGCGGACGACCGGGTGGGCGTATGCGTGCTTTTGCACCGGGATGCGTACCTGAGCGCCGTTCGGGAGGCGGCCCGGCTGGGCCTGACCAGCGGCGAATACCTGGATCGCCTGATTTGGAAAGCCCGGCGCGAGGCCCCTGCCATGCCCCTTACCGCCTGTACCAGAACCCGGCCGCCAGCAGATAGCCCGCAAACGCGCCTTCCGCCAGCACCACCTGCCCGTTGATGCTCATCACGGACGCAAGAAAGGCGCTATGCACAAGACCCATGGTTTCCAAATACTGATAGATCAGCGCGGCCAGCAACAGGCCCGCGCCGGCGAACAGCCAGGGAGTCAGGCCGGTGGTACGGGCCTTTACCCCAGCCAGCGGCAGGGTCAGGGCCAATGCCGCGCCAAGAAGCAGCCCTTTGAGAGCAAACGTCAGAAACTGCCCGGCTCCCAGCGCGCCGTCCAGAAGGCGCAGCACGGCGCACAGCCCAATGCACACCAGTAGCGGCCCCAGCGCCGCCATCAGCCTTCTCAGCAGCATGGCGGATCCTCCTTCAGGGCGGCCAGCGCAGCGGCCCGCTCTTTTTCCGTCATTTCCGCGGCCGCAAACAAATCCGGCCGCATGCGCAGCGTAGCCAGCAGCGATTGCTGCCGCCGCCATGCGCGAATCTTGGCGTGATCGCCATTCAGCAGCACCTCCGGCACCTCCAGGCCCTCAAAGGTTCGGGGGCGGGTATACTGAGGGTATTCCAGCAAGCCGCCGGTAAAGCTTTCTTCACCGGTGCTTTCAGCGCTGCCCAGTACGCCGGGCACATAGCGGGCCACGGCGTCGGTAAGAGCCATTGCAGCCAGTTCTCCGCCGGTGAGAACAAAATCGCCCAGAGAGATTTCCTCGTCTACCACCAGGTCCAGTGCGCGCTGGTCCACGCCCTCGTAATGCCCGCACAGCAGAATCATGCTTTCGCAGCGGGCCAGCTCCTCCACCTTTTGCTGGCACAGAGGTTTTCCCCGAGGGCCCAGATAGATGCAGGGGCCGGAAACGTCATGAACTCTCAGGTCCCGCACCGCGTCCACAATGGGCTGAGCCATCATGACCATTCCTGCGCCGCCGCCAAAGGGGTAATCATCGGTGTTTTTATGTTTTTTATTACTATAGGGGCGAATGTCCACCGCCTGAATCTCCAGCAGACCCTCTGCGCGGGCCCGGCCAATGATGCTGGTATTCAGAAAGCTGTCAAACATTTCCGGAAAAATACTAAGAATGGCGACTTTCATACAGCGCAACCTCAGGCAACCGTTCTTCGTTCATCACAATGCGTCCGCCGTCCGCGTCCAGGGTCAAAAGCACGTCCTTCAGTGCGGGAACCATCAGCGTACCGTCCGGGGTAGCAAACACAAACACATCCACCCCGCCGGGGGTGAGCACTTCCTTCAGCCGGCCCAGTTCGTTGCCCTGCGTGTCATAAGCCGTAGCGCCCAGAATGTCCGCAATGAACACCTCGCCCTCGCCCAACGGCTTGGCGTGCGCCCGATCCACCCACAACTGAACGCCGCGCAGCTTTTCGGCCTCATTACGATCGTTTACGCCTTCCAGCGTCAAAAACACATCGTCCTTATTGATGCGCACGCCGGTAACGCCGATGGGCTCATAGCGCTGCTCTTTGCGCACATAGGCGGTTTCCAGCTCGCCGAAGCGGGACGGATCATCTGTATAGTGGCGCAGCTTCACCTCGCCGTGAATTCCCTGGGGGCGAACCACCTCGCCCAGCAGCAAATACTCCTGTTTCATCAGCCAACCCCCTTACACAAAGAACGGGCGCACGGAACGTCTTCGCGCTCCTATGCGCCCCATTCATTTACTGAATTTCCACAAATACGGGCTTCTGGTTTTTGGCGGTGGCGGCGCGCACCACGGCGCGGATCGCCTTGGCGATACGCCCCTGCTTGCCGATCACCTTGCCCATGTCCTCAGGCGCTACGTGCAGCTCAAGGATGGTGGCTTCCGGCCCGACAGTTTCCTCCACCCGCACGGCGTCTTTATTATCCACCAGCGAGCGGGCTACGTATTCAACCAGTTCTTTCATCGGTCTCAGCCCTCGATAACGCCGCTCTTCTTCAGCAGGGTGCGGGCGGTGTCGGTGGGCTGGGCGCCGTTCTGAAGCCACTTTCTGGCGCTTTCAGCGTCAATTTTGATGGTGGCGGGCTCAGTCATGGGATCATAGTAGCCAATTTCCTCGATGAAGCGGCCGTCGCGGGGGCTGCGTTCGTCGGCTACCACCACACGGTAGAAAGGCATTTTCTTCATACCCATTCTCTTCAGGCGGATCTTTACGGACATGGTTGATTTCCTCCTATACTCTTCACAAAATGTGTTTATATCTGAAATCACCTGAGGTGATCGTCAGCGCTTGGGAGGCTCTGCCTCCCAAACCCACCGCTCAAGGGATATATCCCTTGAGAATCCCGTTTTTGTCGCCTGTCATGCGGCAACAGGGGAAAAGGAGCGTTTGGGGCAGGCCGGGGAGCTTTTCGGCGTACAATTCCGGGAAAACTGCGCTTTTGTCGCCTGCCATGCGGCAACAGGGGAAAAGGAGCGTTTAGGGCAGGCCGGGGATTTCTCCTCAGAAAGGCATGCGCATACGACTCTTTTTGCCGCGCTTCATCATGGTTTTCATCATATCCTTGGCCTGGTCAAACTGCCGGATCAAGGCGTTCACGTCCTGCACAGTGGTGCCGCTGCCCGCAGCGATGCGCTTGCGTCGGCTGGCATTCAGGATGCCCGGGTTGCGGCGTTCCCGGGGCGTCATGCTGCGAATGATGGCTTCGGGCTTTTTCATAGCGTCGTCGTCGATTTCCACGTCACGAAGCTTTGCCCCCATGCCCGGCAGCATGCTGAGCATACTTTGCAGGCCGCCCATCTTTTTCATTTGCTGCATCTGGCTGAGAAAATCCTCCAGTGTCAGCTCCTGCATGCCCTTTCGGCTCAGCTTTTCGGCTTCTTCACCGTCAAAGGCTTCCTGAGCCTTTTCAATCAGGGTCATCACGTCGCCCATACCCAGAATCCGGCCGGCCATGCGGTCGGGGTGGAAGGGCTCGATATCCGCCAGCTTTTCGCCGGTGCCGCTGAACTTGATAGGTTTGCCGACAACGGCTTTGATGGACAGGGCTGCGCCGCCGCGGGTATCGCCGTCCAGCTTGGTTAAAATCACACCGTCAATCCCCAGCTCCTGGTCAAAGGTCTTGGCCACGTTCACGGCGTCCTGGCCGGTCATGGCGTCCACCACAAACAGGATTTCCTGAGGCTTCACCGCAGCCTTCACCCGGCGAAGCTCCTCCATCAGCTCGGTGTCGATATGCAGGCGGCCCGCAGTGTCGATAATCAGCACGTCTCGGCCATAATGACGCGCATATTCGATGGCTTCCTGCGCGGTTTTCACCGGATCCTGAGTGCCATGCTCGTACACCGGCACGTTCACCTGCTTGCCCACCACCTGCAGCTGCTGGATGGCGGCGGGACGGTAAATATCACAGGCTGCCAGCAGAGGCTTTTTGCCGGTTTTTTGCAGATAATTGGCCAGCTTGGCGGCCATGGTGGTTTTGCCGGCGCCCTGCAGGCCGCACAGCATGTAAATCGTGGGAACGCTGGACGACCAGGTGAGCCGCGCGTTTTCCGAGCCCATCAGGGCGGTCATTTCTTCATTAACAATTTTGATGACCTGCTGGGCGGGCGACAGGCTGTCCAGCACCTGCTGGCCCACGCAGCGCTCCGTCACTTTTTTGCAAAAGTCCTTAACAACCAGATAGTTCACGTCTGCTTCCAGCAGCGCCATGCGCACCTCGCGCATGCCCTCCTTCACCGACTGTTCGGTGAGCTTGCCGCGGCCTGTGAGCTTGGAGAGCGCGCTGGACAGCTTTTGACTCAAGCCTTCAAATGCCATGTTCGTTCTCCTCTCCTTCCTGTTGGCGGATAATGGTTTCAATCATTTGGGCAGCCCGGGCTTGCAGGCTCTGCTTTTCAGGGGAGGCAATGTCCCCGCCCGCAAGCTCCATGAGCTCGCGAGCCTGCCGGAGTACCCGGGCGGTGTTCTCGGCCCGCTTTACCAGCCCAAGAGCCGCCTCGTAGCGGCGCAGCTTCTGAGCAGAACGGGTAATCAGCTCGTGAACGTTTTGCCGGCTGACCCCCAACTGATCCGCAATTTCGCCCAGAGTGTAATCCTCCTCATAGTGAAGGCGAAGCGCCTCCTGCTGGCGCTGCGTGAGCAGGCCGCCGTAAAAGGCGCACAGATTGCCGATTTCCACGCTTTTTTCAAGCCTTTCGGTTCCCTGAGCAGCCACCGGATTCACGCCTCCCGCCATCAATCGTTTTTGCTTGACAGCCGTATGAGTATACCTTTTTTCTTTCCGCTTGTCAAGGGGTTTTGGCTGCTTTTCGCCGTTTCCTGCAAAAGCCACGGTTTCGCGTCACGCCTGTTTTTTCCGAACAATCAGGCTGTCCAGTGTAACGTTCAGCGCCTGCGCCAGGCTCGCTGCCGTTTCCAGGCTCAGCTTGCGCGTTCCCCGTTCAATATGGCCCATGTAGGATAGGCTTACTCCGGCCATTTGAGCTAGCTGTGCCATGGACCAGCCATGCCGCCGGCGCAGGTCGCGTATCGTTCGACCCATTGCGACATAATCCATCACTTACCACCTCAATTGTATGTTTTGGCGATTTTTATCATAAAATGATATCGTTTGCCTGTCAAGTGGCTGCATACATTTCCTCCATTTCTTCATACAATAGAAATCGGAAAGGAAGAGGGGGTGCGCTATGGCGACAAGCAAGCGGGTCTTTACCCTTCGTCTGGAAGACGAAGTTTACGATAAAATAGGACGGCTGGCCACCATGGAACACCGTTCCATGACCAATTACATTGAGCACGTGCTGCTCTGTTACCTGGAAAGCTACGAAAAGGACCACGGATCGATCATCGTTCCAACCGAAAAAGACGAATAAGCCTTCACCGGCGAACCCCCCTAGGAGGTATCGGAGGGCCGCAGCCCTCCGATTTTCATTGCAAACCCGTCGATGTGTAGGGCGGGTTTGGCGGTCTTGCGCAGCAAGGCTCAGACTGTCAAAGAACCCTGGAGTTGTCAGAGGGGCCGCACACCCCTGACTATCATCGTATCGACCGGCTTGCCGGTCGGGCGGGTAGTTTTCGCTTCTGCCGAAAACATTCCTCCAGTTCTTCGTCAAAAAATCTCGCCACGAGGCGAGCTTTTTTGACGTTCTCCATCGGCGAACGCAGTCCCGCGTTCGCCGGTTGCGTTTGAGCGGGAAAGGCGCTATACTGAAAAGCGGTCAAAGACGGTTGCAAGGGAGGAGACCCGCAGATGACGGAAAGCGTCTATACCCAGGAACGGCTGAAATACCTGACCCTGCTGTCGGAGCAGTTTCCCACCTTTCAGGCATTATGTACGGAAATCATCAATCTGAGCGCCATTTTGAACCTGCCCAAGGGCACGGAACACTTCATGTCCGACATTCACGGCGAGTATGAAGCCTTTTGCCATATTTTGAACAACTGCTCCGGCGTCATCCGGGAAAAGGTGAATCTATGGCTGGGCGACCAGCTGAACCAGCAGGAAGCGGCAGAGCTGTGCACGCTGATTTATTATCCCCAGGAAAAGCTGCGCCTGCTTCGCGCTCAAGGCGTCACCACGGACGGCTGGTACCGTGAAACCCTTGGTCAGCTCATCTACCTGGCCAAGAAGCTGTCGTCCAAATACACCCGCTCGAAAGTGCGCAAGGCTATGCCGCAGGAATATGCCTACATTCTGGACGAGCTGCTGCATGCCCAGACCGACGAGGACGATAACCAGCAAAAATACCATGAAATGATTGTGGAAACCCTGCTGACCATCAAAAACGGCAATGGCTTTATCGGCGCTCTTTCCGCGCTGATCAAACGCCTGGCTGTGGACCGGCTGCATGTGGTGGGCGATATTTTTGACCGAGGGCCCAGAGCGGACAGTATTTTGGATATGCTCATGTCCCACCACAGCGTGGATATCGAGTGGGGCAATCATGACATTTTGTGGATGGGAGCCGCCTCCGGCAGCCTGAGCTGCATTGCGGCGGTGGTGCGCAATTGCCTGGCCTATAACAACACGCAGATTCTGGAAAACGGCTATGGAATCCCGCTTCGGCCCCTGACCCTGTTCGCCGAAAAGCTGTACCCAGACCTTTCCCCCGTTCAGGCCGCTCTGGAGGCCGTGTCCATCATGATGTTCAAGCTGGAAGGGCAGCTCATCCGTCGCAATCCTTCTTTCCAAATGGAGGACCGGCTGCTGCTGGAGCGCATTTCCCCCGCCGCAGCAACCGTGGAAGCGGATGGCCGCGTCTGGACCCTTCGCCCCAGGAAGCTGCCCACTGTGGACTGGACGAATCCCTATGCCCTGACCCCGGAAGAAGAGGCGGTGATTCTGGACCTGCAGGACGCCTTTTTGCACAGCCTGCGGCTGCGGTCCCATGTGGAATTTCTCTATTCACGGGGAAGGCTGTACCGCTGCTATAACGGCAATTTGCTTTTTCACGGCTGTATTCCGCTGGATGAAAACGGCGATTTTCTTGTCAAGCGGCTGGGCAGCCAGGAGCTTAGCGGCAAAAGCCTGATGGATTATGCCGACGCCATGGCCCGCAAAGCCTATTTTACCGGGCGGCAGGAGGCACTGGACTTTATGTGGTACCTGTGGTGCGGCGACGATTCTCCTGTGTGCGGCCGCAAGGTGAAAACCTTTGCCCGCTACTTTATTCCCGATGAGGAAGCCTGGCGGGAGCCCCGGAATCCCTATTATACCTATTATAATGATGAAAAGGTGTGCCAGCGCATGCTGGCGGCCTTTGGCCTCACCTCCGAGGAAAGCCGCATCATTAACGGTCACACCCCCATCCGCGTCACCCACGGCGAAAGCCCTATCAAGGCCGGCGGACGGCTCATCGTGATTGACGGCGGCTTTTGCAAAGCCTATCAGAAGGCCACCGGCATCGCAGGCTACACCCTGATCGCCAATTCCCACGGTATGCGCATCATGTCCCACCATCCCTTTACCACCCTTGCCGACGCGCTGGAGGCCAACCGGGACATTCGCTCTCAGGCGTTTGATTTCGCCGTCTATCCCCAGCGCCGCATGGTGCGGGATACCGATAACGGCAAGCGTCTTCAGGAGCGCATCGGCGACCTGTTGGACCTGCTCTCCGCCTGCCGCAGCGGCCTGGTAAGTCTTGGAAAATGACAGTCTTTCCATTTCCACGCGCATGCGTTATAATGGAATGAACACAAACAAAAGCGAGGGATGGAGCGTGCAAAGGAAACAGAGAACCCGTCTGGCTGTGCTGGCGTTCTTTATGGCTTTTTGGCTGCTTGGCCTGCTGACAGCCGGAGATTACGGCCCCTGCTGGGACGAGCAGGACGAGATGGACATTCTGCGCATGAACCTGTGGGAATACGCCCGGGCGCTGCATCTGGAGGAAAGCGCCTTTGAAAAGCGCGCCCGGGAAGGAAACGGCCTCACCATCAGCGCGCTGACCCCCATTTCCCAAAGCATCGAGCAGGACCATGGCATCGCGGCGTTTTATCCGCTGGCGGGCGTAGTGATGAGCGAAAGTCTCAGCGAAAATGCCCGAAGCCTTTGGTGGCATATGGGCTGCTGGACCCTGTTCACCCTGGGGGGCTTCGCCCTGTACGCCGCCGGGCGGGAAATGGGCATCGGCCGCCTGTTTGCCCTGCTTGGGCCGGTCATGCTGCTGCTTTCGCCCCGCTTTTTCGCTCAAGGGCATTACAATAATAAGGATATCGCTTTTATGGCTCTGGTGCTGTGCCTGCTGTGGACGGCCCTGCGGCTGATGCGGCGGCCCTCCCTGGGCAACGGGCTTTGGTTTGCCCTGTGCGGCGCTCTGGCCGCCAACACCAAGGTGGCGGGCTGGGCGCTGTTTGGGCTCTGCGGCGTAATGGCACTTGCCCAGCTGGCGCTGCAAAAGCGCCTGACCGGCCGAGTATGGGCGGTGGGCGGCGCATCGCTTGCCGCCTTTGTGGGGTTGTACGCCTTGCTGACCCCCGCCCTGTGGCAAAGCCCCGTCGCCTTTGTCCGCTACCTGGTGGACAACGCGCTGGCTTTCCAGCGCTGGCATAATTGGGTGTTGTTTCGTGGCGTGATATTTAAGCTGGCGCAGCAACCCCTGCCCTGGTATTATCTGCCCTACATGCTGCTTGCAACCACGCCGCTGTGGGTTTTGCTGCTGCTGGCGATAGGCGTTGTGTGGGCCGTCCGGGCGCTGCTTTCCCACCGTAAGGATCTAAAGCCGCTGCTTCTGCTGTTGGCGGCGTTTTTGCCCCTTCTTTTTGCAGTGCTCACCCGCACCACGGTATACAACGGCTGGCGGCATTTCTACTTTGTCTATGGACCCATGCTGCTGCTGGCAGCCTGCGGCGCAAGCGCTTTCTGGCGGGCCGCCAAGCCCTTTTCGGCTCGCCGCCGCATGCTGGCGGCAGGGCTTTGCGTGTGCATGGCGCTGACCGGCGTTGGGGAAATCACCCAACATCCTCATCAGCAGGCTTATGAGCAGCCTCTGGCCCGGCTGCTAAAGGCCGATAACGAGATGGACTACTGGAATGTGAGCGTTCGGGAGGCGCTGGAAGCCCTGGCGGCTCAAGTGGAAGGTTCTTTCACCGTGGCCGGTTGCGACCTGTGGGCTGCGGACGGCCTGCAAAAGGCGGTTTTCACTCTGCCCGAGGCTTTGCAAAGCCGTTTTACCGTTGTGGAGGGCCCGGCTGATTATGTGCTGGTGAACCCCACCTACGCCCGGTTCAGCGGCTATGTGCCGCCGGATACGCAGCCCCTGGTGGAACTGCTTTCCTACGGACGGCCCATCATGACCATTTACCCGGAAGGAGCTTCAAAGCCATGACCAAAACCAAATGGGCCCGCTGGACGGTGGCCCTGTTTTTTCTGGCGCTGACCGCGGCGGGCCTGGCCATGGGCGCGGATTATGGCGTACCCTGGGACGAAGCCTATGAGCAGCAAATTGTGCAGCAGAATCTGCATGAATACGCCGTTCATCTGCTGGGGTCGGACAGCGAGGCCGCCCGCTGGTATGCCTCCAGAAACATTCCCCGTATTTCGCAAAGCATTGAGCGGGATCATGGGGAATGTGCGTACTATCCCGCCGCCCCGTTGCTGACGGCACTCTCCAACCAGCCCGAATCCCTGCGGATATGGTGGCATGCCTACACCTGGCTGTGGTTCATGGCGGGGGTTTGGGCGCTGTACGCCCTGTGCCGGGAAACCGGACTCACCCGCCCGATAAGCTGTATGGGCGCGCTGCTTTTGTATCTCTGTCCCCGTTTTTTTGGAGAAGGGCATTACAACAACAAGGACATGGTGCTGCTTTCCCTGGTATTGCTCACCTTATGGCTGGGCGCCCGGTTTCTGCGCCGGCAAACGCCG
The DNA here is from genome assembly GCA_934621485.1 of uncultured Clostridia bacterium. GTDB lineage: Bacteria > Bacillota > Clostridia > Christensenellales > Aristaeellaceae > Limiplasma. Next base: position 19,951 of record CAKTUS010000015.1, on the reverse strand, counting down.
GGAAGGGGCTTCCTTCTGTCTCTGGCCGGAGCCATGGCCGCCAATACCAAGATCATCGGCCTGTTCGTTTGGGGGCTGATGGGCCTGGCAGCTGTCATCCTGGTTTCCGTAAAGCGTCGCTGGAGCGGGCGCATGGCCGCCACTGCAATCGGAACCATCGCCTCGTTCGCCGCCTTTTATGCGCTGCTGACCCCCGCCCTCTGGTCCGATGCAGGCGGTTTTTGGGAATACCTGCTTACCAACAGCGCCAGCTTTACCCGTTGGCACGGCGTAGTGCTGTTCCGCGGCGCCACCTTTGCCAAGCATCTCACGCCCCTACCCTGGTACTACATTCCCTGGATGATGGTGCTCACCCTGCCTGTGTACGTGCTGCCGCTGGCCGCCGTGGGACAACTGGCCACAGTACAGAAAGTGTTCAGGCAAAAGGCGGCCGTTTGGGCCAGCGCGGAGTCCTTAACGCTGCTGGCCGCCAGTTTCAGCTGGTTTGTGCCGCTGTGCTACGCCGTCGTTGCGCGGCCCGTGGTGTACAACGGCTGGCGGCATTTCTATTTTGTGTACGCCGGCATTGCCCTGATGGGCACCCACGGCATTGCTTTCCTCGTGGATTTCCTGCGCCGCCGCACCGGCGAATTTGGCATGCACCGTCTGTTTGCGGCGGGCATGTGCCTGTTTTATCTGTGGATGGCCATTGGCATTGTGCAAAATCATCCCTATGAATATGCCTATTACAACCGCATTGAACGGGCCGGAGCCGAGGAACGGCTGGAACTGGACTATTGGAACGTGCATACCCTGAACCTGCTGAAAGAGCTGCTGGCTGACGAAAGGCGAAACCCGAGCTTACCTCTGGAAATCAGCGCCCGGGATGAAAAGAGCCTGTCCGGCCTGGTGCAAAACCTGCCTCAGTTGGAGGAATCCTCCCGCGCCCGTCTGACGGTGAGCGAAAACCGGGACGCGCCTTATCTGTACGCCAACACCACCTACTCCCGCATTTATGGCGTAGCGCCGCCGCAGGGCTATCATGAGCTGCTCAAGGTGAAAAGCTACGGCTTGGTCTTAGGCGTCATTTATGAAAAGGATGCGCCCTAAGGCCCGGATGCAAGAAAGCGGCGCGTCGTATGGGTTTCTCCCTCAAAACCCGGTTTGCGCCGGCGCTTTCCGTTCCTTTGAACCCCTGCCATTGTGAAAGCGGCAGGGGTTTTGTAATTGCGCCGCGTTAAAAAAGCCGCCGTTTGAGCGACAGTCCAGACTGCCGAAAAGCCCTGTAGAACAGTACGCGCCCGCGAACACGGCCACGCCGGTTCATGGAAAATGCGTTACGGCACAAGGATTAGAGGCTCCTCCCCTAAAACCACGGCAGGCGCCCAGTGGGCAAACCGCAAGCGGGACACAAAAACATGGAGGACTACGTTGAGTCCTCCCCACTTTTGAGCAACGGTTCTCCTGCTCCTCCGCTTTTTGACAGTCTGAGGCCGCCGCTGAGCGTCATTCTGATGCCGTTCAAAAAGCTTGTCAATCCTTTGTGACGAAAAGCGCTCTTTGCCCACCGGCGAATCGCCGGGGGCGGCAAAGAGCGCAAAGAAAACCTCAAAGCTGCCGAACCCATCATATACGCCGCCGGTTTCGGAGCCGCAATCGGAGAGCCGATCCCAAGGGGTTGCCGCCAGTCTGTGTCTGCAAAAAGGCGGCCATTCTTTCCGGGCAAGAGGCCTTGCCGGCGCTCATGAACTCTTTCAACCGTCCAGGGGCCTTTCATCGTTTTCCACTCCGGTTACCACATCATCCAGCAGCGCCATCACCATCGGGATGCCTTTGTCCGTTTTGCTTTGGAGCATCACCTCATCGGCGCCGATCTGGGTATAGGGGCTCAGCTTCTGGTTCACGCGGAAAAGTTGCCCCTCCGCCGTTACCAGGGCTACGCCGGCCAGACAGGTGCCGTTGGAGCCGCTCTTGTTAAAATAGAAGCTCTTCACGCCCTTGCCCGCCCGGGCCTGCGGTTCAAAGTCCATATACAGGATTCGCTTGGCAAAGCCGCGATCGCTCAGCAGCAGCAGCTGATCGGTAGCGTCCGGCTGCCCGCACCACAGCACATCGTCGCCGGGCTCAAGAGCCATGCCCTTCACACCGCCTGCCACACGGCCCTGCTGGGGCACGCTGTCGCCATGGAAGCGAATACACATGCCGCTTTGGCTGAACAACAGTACATCCTTCTCCGGATTCAGCTGGAACACGCCAAACAGGCTGTCGTCCTCCCGCAGGTTCAGGGCGGCAAATTTACCCCGGCGCACGTCATATTCCGTAGCGGCGCTGCGCTTCAGCTGACCGCGGCGGGTGACAAACAGCCAGTCCGGCGCATGGGTCAGGTCGGCGGGCCGCAGGCAGAAGATATTGACCGGCGTTTCGTTTTCCTCCAGGCCCTGCAAAACGCCGCTCAGCAGCGCGCCCCGATCCTTCGGCTTCATCTCCGGCAGCGCGGACACGCTCAGGGCGTAGCAATTTCCCCGGTTGGTGAAGAAGTACAGGGTGTGGTTGGTCAGCGTATCAAAGCTGTACAGCGGCGGGTCGTCGGCAGGCTCGGCCTCCTGGGCCGCTTTGCGGGCGCGGGGCGGATATACCCGTTTGAGCAGGCCGGAGCGGCTGTAGGTCACCAGCGCTTCTTCGGGGATGATTTCTTCCTTTTGCGCCGCTTCCACCACGTCGCCCGTTTCCACCAGCTGCGTGCGGCGGTCGTCGCCGTAGTGGTCCGCCACGGCCCGCAGTTCCTTTTTGATAACGTTCATCAGCTTTTTCTCGCTGGCCAGAATGGCTTCCAGTTCGGCGATCAGCTTGCACACATCGGCGTATTCCTTGCGCAGGGTAACGATTTCCAAATTGGTAAGCCGTTGCAGACGCATATCCAAAATGGCCTGGGCCTGAATGTCGCTCAGCTCAAACCGGGTCATCAGGGCCGCCTTGGCGGTTTTGGGGTTTTCACTGCCGCGAATGATGCGAATGACCTCGTCCAGGTTATCCACGGCAATCATCAGGCCCTCCAGAATATGGGCGCGGGCCCTGGCCTTATCCAGGTCGTACTGCGTGCGGGCGGTGACCACGTTTTTACGGTGGCGAATGTAGTAACGCAGCGCCCGGCGCAGAGACAGCAGACGGGGCTTGCCGTCGGCAATGGCCACCATGTTCACCCCGAAGGTGACCTGCATGTCGCTGTACTTGAACAGATAGGCCAGCACCTTGTCCACATCTGCGTCCTTGCGCAGCTCGATAACGGCGCGCATGCCGGTGCGGTCGCTCTCGTCGCGAATGTCATAGATGCAGCCCAGGGCCGCCTTCTTTTCTTCGCTGAGCTTGAGGATCTTTTCCAGCATAGCGGCCTTATTCACCTGATACGGAATTTCGGTGATGACAATCAGCTTGCGGCCGGCGGTTCCCTCCTCCACATGAGTGCGGGCCCGCAGCGTCAGCTTGCCCCGGCCCGTCTCATAGGCTGCGCGAATCTCCGGGGTGTTCAGCAGCACGCCGCCGGTGGGAAAATCCGGCGCGGGCAGGATGCTCATCAGTTCGTCCAGGGGCATATCCGGATTGTCAATCAGCGCAATGGTCCCGTTGATGGTTTCCCGCAGGTTGTGAGGCGGAATATTGGTAGCCAGGCCCACGGCGATGCCGCTGGCCCCATTCACCAGCAAATTGGGAAAGCTGGCGGGCAGCATATCCGGCTCCTTCAGGCTGTCGTCAAAGTTCAGCCGGAAGGGCACGGTATCCTTGTCCAGGTCTTTGAGCATTTCCATGGCCAGAGGCGTCATGCGGGCTTCGGTGTAACGCATGGCGGCCGCGCCGTCGCCATCCACCGAGCCGAAGTTGCCGTGGCCGTCTACCAGCGGGGCGCGCATGCTGAAATCCTGGGCCAGCCGCACCAAAGCCTCATACACGCTGCTGTCGCCATGAGGGTGGTATTTGCCCAGGCAGTCGCCCACGATACGGGCGCACTTACGGTAGGGCGTATCGGGGGTGATGGCAAGCTCCTTCATGGTAAACAGGATGCGGCGCTGCACGGGCTTGAAGCCGTCCTCCACCCGGGGCACGGCCCGCTCCATGATCACGTGCTCCGCATAAGGAATCATGCTGTTGTGTATGACCTCTTCCATTGGGGAATCAATGATGTTCTGGTCCACGCCAATGGGCGGACGGTCGTCCTGCTGCCTGCGGCTCACTGGTCATCCCTCCCCTCGTTCATCTGGTCGGAAAAGGCGGTAAAGCTGTCCTCCCGGTTAAAGTTGGCATGCTGGCTGATGTATTCCCGGCGGGGCTCCACTTTGTCGCCCATCAGGATGGTCACCAGGCGCTCGGCCTGGGCCGCATCCTCGATATTGACGCGCATCAGCTTGCGCTGGCTGGGGTCCATGGTGGTTTCCCACAGCTGCTCCGGATTCATCTCGCCCAGGCCCTTATAGCGCTGAAGGGTATAGCCCTTGCTGGCTCCCTTGGTCAATTGCCGCAGCTCGTTGTCATCGTAGGCGTACTGCACCTTGTTGCCCCGCTGCACCTTGTACAAAGGCGGCATGCCGATGTACACGTGTCCCTCCGTAATCAATTCCTTCATATAGCGGTAGAAGAAGGTGAGCAAAATAGCGCGGATATGCGCGCCGTCCTGGTCGGCATCCGACAGAATGATCACCTTGTGGTATTTCAGACCGTTCAGGCTAAAGCTTTCATCAATATTGGTGCCCAAAGCGGTGATGATGGAGCGGAACTCCTCGTTGCTCAGCACCTGATCCAGGCGCTTTTTTTCCGCGTTCAGCGGCTTGCCACGCAAAGGCAAAATGGCCTGAAAGCGCCGGTCGCGGCCCTGCTTGGCGCTGCCGCCGGCGCTGTCGCCCTCCACAATGAACAATTCGTTCTGCTCCGCCTTGCGGCCGGTGCAGCTGGACAGCTTGCCCACCAGCGGCGCGGCCTCCAGAGCGCTTTTGGTGCGAGCCACGTCCCGGGCCTTACGGGCCGCTTCACGCACGCGAGCGGCGCGAACCGCTTTTTCAATCAACTGGGTAGCCAGATCCTGATGCTTCAAATCCTCAAAATAGGCGGTGAGCTGCTGCGTCAGGATGCTTTCCACCACAGGCCGCACCTCCGTATTGCCAAGCTTTCCCTTGGTTTGGCCCTCAAACTGCGGGTTTTTCACCATGGCGATCATCACGGCGGTCATTCCTTCCCGGAAATCATCGCCGGACAGGTTGGCGTCCTTGTCCTTCAGTGCGCCCAGGCGGCGGGCAAAATCATTCATCACCTTGGTATAGGCTGCGCGGAAGCCGGTTTCATGGGTGCCGCCCTCGCCGGTGGGAATGTTGTTTACATAGCTGAACACGTTTTCGGTATAGCTGTCGGTGTACTGAATGGCCAACCGGAAAATCACGTCCTTTTCCGCGCCCTCCAGATAGATCGGCTCCTCAAACAGCGGCGTTTTATCCGCGTTGAGGTATTTGACATAGTCCACAATGCCGCCCTGGAAGCAAAACACCTGACGGCCGGTCGGCTGGGAAGCGTCCTCGCCGCCGTCCTCCCGGGCCTTCTCGGCGGCCAGCTGAGCCCGTTCGTCCAAAAAGGTAATGGTAAGGCCCTTATTCAGATAGGCCAGTTCCCTTAGCCGCCGGGAAACGATCTCCGCATTAAAATGCACGTTTTCAAACACGCCGTCGTCGGGCAGGAAGCGCACGTCGCTGCCCCGCTCCCGGGTATTGCCCAAAGCCTGCAGCGGCTGAGCCACCCGGCCCGCCACCACTTTTTTCTGCTCCGGGTCATATTTGCTTTCAAAGCGAATCTGATAATGCTTGAAATCGCGGTACACATCCACGCTGACCCACTTGGACAGGGCGTTGACCACGCTGGCGCCCACGCCGTGCAGACCACCGGAATAGGCGTAGTTTTCATTATTGAACTTACCGCCCGCGTGCAGCTTGGTATAAATGACCTCCACGCCCGGCACGCCCATGGTGGGGTGGATATCCACCGGCATGCCGCGGCCGTTGTCCTTCACCCCGGCGGATCCATCGGCGTACAGGGTTACGTCTACCTGAGAGGCATAGCCCGCCATGGCCTCGTCAATGGCGTTATCCACCACCTCCCACAGCATATGATGCAAGCCGCGGGACCCGGTGGAGCCAATATACATACCCGGACGCATGCGCACCGCGTCCAGCCCCTCCAATACCTGAATGTTCCGCGCGTCGTAATGGTTTGCCAATTCTCATTCACTCCCCAAAGAAAAAAGCTGTGCATAAGACAACAGCTTATTATATCATGAAAATCCGCGGCAATCCAGTACGGCTTTTCGCGTAAGATTGCGTAAGCGTTTTATTTGGCTTTGCCATTTTGGTAAAACTATGATATAATAATATAGTCTTTACCTGGATGATAATGGAAAAGAGGTATTCGTCCATGAAACGAAAGCATTGGCTCCGGCTCTTCTCTGTTCTTCTCTGTTCTTCTCTGCACAACAGCGCTAGCAGAACCCGTCTCTTCAACCTTTACCGTTGTTTATAAGACCAATGCCGAAGTGGAAATGGGCCGCGTTGAATATACTGTAGGAGACGCTGCAAACGCATTTCCACAGCCAGGACAGTTCAAAGCTTTCTTTTCCAGCTTTATGACGCGGGCCAAGCAGAAAGGCTCTGTATACATTGCCGGAGAGAACCAGTGTTGGTTTACAGACGCCGCCTTTACGTCTCCCGCCTCATTTCCATCCGGGCAAAGCGGTGAGATTTATACCGTTTATTGCAAACTAACCAATAACCTGACGATTTTCTCCATTGTAAACAATGCGGAGGATGTTCCCTATCAAACGATAACGAGCTATCAGCAGCCTCGTCTATCCATATGGAATTATTCGGGACCAGATGGTCGAGAAGGCCCAAACCAATTGAGGCAAGCTCTTAAAATGATGATCGAAAAACAAAACGCTGATGGTACTTGGAGCTTGGTTCCCACATGCAAAACCGATTATGACGGCACGGAATGGTATGACACCGCTTTTTCTACAACACATCCGAAAATGGTGTTTACCGCTTAAAATGTTTGCGTTATACCGCTACTGATAACAGTGGCGCCGTCCTCTATTATGACGACGCTACGGATCCCACAAACAGCCGCTATACTGTAAACATTCTTCCTCAAGAATTGACCATCACGGATGTGATTGCGATGGACCGTCAAGCATCAGACTCTGTTGAGGTAGCTTAAAAGGCGGCGCGCTGCACGGCGTATTAGCACAGGACAAGGAAAAAGTGGGGTTTACCTTAGGCGTTGGCACGATGCGCGATGCCGCAGTTGGAGAAAACAAAGCCGTAACGGCCAATATTCAGCTAACCGGTGAAAAAGCAGGAAACTATACGCTTGTTCAACCGACTGATATTACCGTCATTACGGCTGTCAACTCCTCAGCCGAGAGATTACCTCAACCAGGAGATCGCAACCCTCTGGGACTTTGGATTGCTTTGCTGCTGTGCAGTGCGCTCACGACTACTTTTTTGGCGTATACCAAACATCGCAAGGAATCAAGATAACTTTTTCTCTGGGAACGGCGTAAGATCGTTCCCGTTTTTTATCTTGCTGAAAGCCAAAACGGTTCTTCCGTCCCATCCTACTGGAAGCATCTCAAAAAACTACGACCGCCGAAAAAGACGGCTCCCATTTGCCGTATCCCCTTCTTTTGAACAGGAAGGCCATTCCTTCAACCAAACTCGCTTCAGCTTTCCGGGTTCGCGTCTTCCTTCTCCTCCTGATACTTCGGCGCAAGCACGCTGCCCAAAATGCGGTCGACAGCCTCGTCGTCCGTTACGTGCAGGCTGACGCCGTCCACGCACAGCACATCGGTAAACGCGTCCAGCCGGTATGCCTCAATGAGGCGTTTGTTCCCGTCCTCCGTTTCCAGATACACGGTCCAGCGGGGCTGCTCCTGGGCAGGCGCAGTCCAGTTAGCAGGCGCGTCGCCGGTGACGGTCAGCTGGCGCAGGGCGTCTAGCAAACTGTCCAGCCGTTCCTGAGAGGCTGTTTCGCCGTTGAAGGTAATTAACGTATCATATTCCGGATTGCCGTTTTCATCGGTTTTTACCTGATTGTTCGCCAGCACCCGTTCGGTACGCCGGGCCTCCACCTGCACTTCACCGGACGGGGCATGCAGCGCAATGCGGGTGACAAAGCTGTCGCCCATATCGGCCGGATTGCGGCTGGCCAACCCGGCCGGGCTGGCCGTTACCAGGGTTTCAGCCAAAAAACGGCTGATGAGATAATAGCCGCCTTCATACTGGCAGGTATAGAAATAGTCGCCCTCCGCCCGTCCAATGGTGAAACGAATGGTTTGAGCGGGCGCTTCGTAGGCGGTCATCTGGCCGGATGCGTCCACAACGCTGGCATATCCCTTTTCTGTGCGGATTTCCACCTGGCACAGCGGGTCGTCAAAGCCGTAGTCGCCCCGGTTTTCATCGGTAATGTCCGGCTCCTGCGCGCCCAGGCGAAAGCTTTCCAGCGCCTCCAGCAGGCTTTGGGTCTGCTTGCTGGAAATGGGATATCCATACGGCTCCGTCAGGTAGCCCCGGCTTTCGCCAGACGCGCCGGTTTCAAAGCGAACGGTCATTTCGTCAATGCTCAGTTGACGCACCAGGCTGCCTCTGATTTCAAACTGCTGAACCGGCAGCAGCCGCTTCAGCGACATGTTCAGCGCATCGCGAATCCCTTCGTCGCACATGTATACGCCCTGGCTGCCGGACCAGCGGTAATAGGAGTAGGCCGTGCCGGGCACAATGTCGCCTACCTCAATGGTGGCCTCCGTACCATCGGTATAGCGCACCCGGGCGTAGCTGCGGGGCGGCTCCAGTCCCATATCCGCCAAATGAGCGGAAACTTCCTGCGGGTTCTCGCTTACCACGTTCTGTACGGTGATTTCCGTAACTGCCTTCAGGATTTCCTGGGCGTAATCGGCGTTTAGCTCCAGCAGCCCCTCCGCGCTTTGGGCATACAGCGCGCCGTTCTCCATGACCAGGGTATAGCTGTCCGCGCCCTGGGGGTGCACCGTGATGCTTTCCACCCGGCTGGTTTCCGTGAGTTCCAGGGTACGCACAGGATAGTCCGACACCACAGCCTGCGGCTTTGCAGGAAAGCGCCGCTGAATCAGCGGCATGAGCAGCAGCAGCGCCACTGCCAGCGCCAGCGCGCCCAGAGCGGCCAGCCAGGCCCATAGAGAGCTTTTCTTTTGAGGATTCACCTTTTGAGGATGCTGCACAACGTTTTTTCTCCTTTGCTTTCATCCGCTAGCGATTGCGCCTGGGCAGCAGCACGCACAGCCCAAGAACAAGCACCAGCAGCGGCACCGTCACAGTCAGCGCCAGGCCGAAGCTCTCGCTGCCCACTGTCAAAGCCGGACGTACAGCGGCGGAAGCGCCAATATCCAGCGCCGCCTGACTGTCGGACGTCATTTCGCTCATCAATGTCAGCACAAACTGCTGCACATAGGTACGCTGATAAATGTACTCATAGGTGAACAGAGCGCTGTTGCCTGCGGCGAACAGGCGGCTTACGTTGCCGTTGGCGTGCATGCGGTGCGCGTACAGCGCCACGGTCAGTTCTCCCTCCACGTCGCCCGGCTGCTTATCAATGCTGGCGTTGCCGTCCGACAGGTTTCTCACATAGGCATGGGGGCCGGTTTTCAGCACCGTGCCCACGGACAGGCTTTCCGTTGCCTCGCCGGGGGTTTCAAAGGCGCAGGCAGCGGGCATCAGCAGCAGGTCCGCGCCGGTGGAGGTAAGCGGCAGGGTGATATCCAGCTGCTCCATATAGGGAATCAGCTGAATCTGCTCTTCATAATAGCTGCCGGTGTCCTCAGCCCCAGCCACCACCACGCCGGGCAGGGGCACCACGCCGTAGCTGCGCAGCAGAGACAGGTAGTTGGGCATTTCGTCGATGGGATCGGTATAGTCCCGCAGCACAAACAGGCTGCCTCCCTCCTGGGCGAAGGCTTTTATCTGCTCAATCTCGCTATCGCTCAGGTCCTTTTGCGGAGCCGCGATAAGCAGCAGATCCACCTCGTCCAGCGTATCGCCGCCAAGCAGATTCACCGTTTTGCAGGCGTAAAGATTGCCGGTCAGCAGTTGGGTCAGGGGGGTCATATCCTCCGGAGCCAGCTCGCCATGGCCCTGGAGCAGGCCCACGGTGGGCATGTGCTCCTGGGTAACCCGCACAATGGCTTCGGTAAGCTCCTTTTCATAGGCCAGGCCCTCCAGGGTGAATTCTCCGGTAGCCAGGTCGTAGCCCTGGGTGAGGAAGTCGCTGTAGCTGAGGGTTTCATAGCGGCCGGTGTCCGGGCAATTCACAATCACCATGTCCGCCGTCAGTCCTGTTTCCAGGTCGCCCTCAAACCGAGTCAGAACGCCGGGGTTTTTCACAATATCCGTCATCAACAGGCTCACATGGCCGCTTTGCAAATCGTAACGGTCCAGGATTTCCTTCAGCTGAGCGTCCTCCTGCCCGCTTTGGTACAGCAGATAAAGCTCCACATCCTTATCCAGCTGACTGAGCACCTGGCGGGTGGTTTCGCCGGTGGAGGCATAGCTGTTGAAGCTTAAATCCCGCTTCCAGCCATAGGTATCTTCCAGGATTTTTACGCCCACATTCACCAGCACGCAGGTCAGCAAAAACACTGCCATCCACAGGGCGCCCAGCCGGCCGTGCCGCCACCGGGGCTGGCGAAAGCGGGCAAACAGCCCGGCAAACCGCTTCTTCATGCCGCTCCTCCTTCCGAAAAGCGCCGGGCGTCCAGCACGCGCACCGACGCCACCAGACAGGACGCGATAAAGGTCAGGAAAAACAGCGTGCCGGAAAAGCTGAACTGTCCAAGGCGAAAGGGTTCATAGCGGTCGTACAGGCTGATGAAATTCAGCGCTTCCCGGAGCCAGGCTACAGACAGGCTGCCTGCCAGCAGGTCGGTCATCCACAGCACAAAATTGGCCGCAAAGGCCGCCAGCGCGCCGCTCATCTGGTTTTTGGCAAAGCAGCTCACAAACAAATCCAGGGCCAGAAAGCCCAGGCTTTGCAAAGAAAAGCCCAGGTAACCCACAAACCACTCGCCCGCGTATACCCGCCCGCACAGAGCGATGATCAGGGTATACACATTGGTGAGCAAAATGGTCAGCAGCATTACGCAGGCCGCCGCCAAAAACTTGCCCGTTACCATGCCCGCAAGGGACACGGGACTGGTAAGCACCAGCTGATCCGTGCGTTTTTGTCGGTCCTCGCACAGCAGGCGCATGGTCAAAAGCGGGCAGAGCAGCATGGTCAGCAGCGTTAGCTGGCTTAAAAAGGAAAGCAGGTCGCCGCTCAGGTTTTTCAGGTTGTACAGATAAAACACCAGACCGGACAGGGTGAGAAACACGCCCATGAACACATATCCTACCGGCGTATGAAAGTAAGCCAGAAAATCCCGTTTCCAGATGGTGCGCATGAAACCGGCCTCCTTTCTACTGTGAAATGGTGTTCAAAAACACCTGTTCCAGGCTGTCCTCGCTGCGGGACAGGTGCAAAATGGGAATTCCAAGCCCGCTCATCAGGCCAAACAGCCGGCGCTCCGGCTCCGCCTGACGATAGAAGGTAATCAGCACCGTGGTTCGGTCCATCTGAGCCGTGGGCTGCACCCGTATACGCCGCACTCCGTCCAGCGCCTTCAGCCGGTGAATCACGCTGCTTTCCCCGGCAGCCACCGTAACCAGCAGCGTAATTTCATCGCCGGAATGAACCTGCCCCATGGGCGCGTCCAGCCGGATACGCCCGGCCTCCAATATGGCCACCTGGGTGCACAGCTGCTGCACCTCGCTTAAAATATGGGAGGAAAACACAATGGTTCTCCCGGATCCAAGGGTGCGGATCAGGCTGCGAATCTCCGTAATCTGCTTTGGATCCAGGCCCACGGTGGGTTCGTCCAGCACCAGAACATCCGGGTCGCCGCAAAGGGCCTGGGCCATGCCCGTGCGTTGCCGATAGCCCTTGCTCAGGTGGCTGATGAGGCGGTTTCGCATAGCGGTAAGGCCGGTCAGTTCCATCACCTCGTCCACATGGGCGGCGATGGCCCGCTTTTCCACCCCCCGCAGCTCGGAGGCAAAACACAGGTATTCCCGCACGGTCATTTCATCGTACAGCGGCGGCTGCTCCGGCAAATAGCCCAAATGGCGCTTGGCCTGGGCCGGTTCCAGCAGCACGTCCCTGCCGTCGATGAGCACCCGTCCCGCCGTGGGGGCCAGATAGCCGGTCAGAATGTTCAAAAGCGTGGTTTTGCCCGCGCCGTTCTGACCCAGCAGTCCCAGCACGCTGCCTTTTTCCACACACAGGCTTACCTCGTCCAGGGCGCGCACGCTGCCATAGCGCTTGCTTACGTTTTCAATGGTAATCACAGCCTCCATCCTTTCCGGCGGTTTTGCGTCCCGTTTATCATACCACAGGATGAAGCCCCGCGCCGTGAAGGAATTGTAAATTTCGCCGCCTTGACAAGGATGCTGCTCATGGGCTATCATTTTCCTTAGCCCATACCAAAGGAGAAATGTCCGCATGAAAGCCCGTCTTTCGCGTTCCGCCCTGCTTTGCGCCGCCGCGGCCCTTGTGCTGCTGGCGGAAGGGTTGTGGAGCGCGGTTTATTTTTCGCTTTCCGTTCAAAGCGATATTCTATACTATCTGGTGTGCCTGGTTTTGGCCTTCGGCGCGTTTGCCGGGTTGTATGCCCTGCTGCCCCGTTGGGAAGCGGCGGCCCTGCCCGAGCGCGCCGGAAACCCCTGGCCGGAACGGCTGGTTTGTCTGGGATGGTTTATGCTGGTGGCGCTGTGCTTTTACCGGGTGCGCTATGCGCCCTATCAGGAGCTTTTGTATTTACCCTGGCAAAAAAGCAAGCGGCTGGCCCTGCTGGTGTCCCTGGGCTTTGGCGCCATGCTGCTTCTGGTCCGGCAGATGATTCTCTCCGGCGCGACGCAAACCCGTCCCGTTCGTCTATGGCCCTGGTATGCGCTGCTCACGGCGCTGTGCGCCTATGCCACCTACAATCCGGATTGCTTTACCAGTTGGTCGAATACGGTGCACCGCACGGCCTATTTCCAGTCGGTGTACCGGGTGTTGCACGCCCAACCCTATAGCATAACCAATTGCGGCACCTACGGCTACTACGGCCTGCTGGTGGGGCCGGCGGTAAACCTGCTGGGCGGAACCCACACCGCCTTTGCGCTGGTCTATGCGGGTGTTGGAGCCGTAGCCGTAGCCGCCCACCTGTTTGCTTTGGATAAGCTGGTCAAAAACCAGTGGCTGCGTCTGCTTGGCAGTTTGCTTGTGTGTCTTCCCTATTTTGGGCTTTCACAAATTGGCTACTTGCAGGTAACGCCACACCGGCTGGTGTTTCCCGCCCTGCTGCTGGCGGCCCTGTGCGTGCTGAAGAAACGGCGTTGGCTGTATGCCGTGAGCACCCTTTTCCTGGCGACGGCTTTCCTGTGGAACTTTGAAAGCGGCGCGGCATGCGCCGTATGTCTGACCGGGATGAGCGTGTATGAGCGCTGGCGCGGCGGCGATTCTCCAGGCCGCATTGCGCGCGCCGCAGCTCTGCGCCTTTTGCAGATTGGGGCGGCTTTTGCCGGAGCCTATGCGGCGGTGGGGCTGTACAACCGGGCCGTGGGCGGCGGCTGGATGAGCCTTTCCGCCTTTGTGTTTCCCTATGGTTCTCAGGCGTTTGCCCAGCAGCTGGAGCTGGATTTGTCCCTGTCGCTGCCCAGTATGTGGGTGCTGGTTTGCACACTGCTGGTACTGTGCATCGGCGTAGCCATGCGGTACCTGTTTTTCCGCGGCGACGCCGCGCCCGCTTCCCTGACGTCCTTTGTGGGCTGCGTGCTGGTGTGCGCCGTACAACTGGTGTATTACTTTAATCGCAGCGCCGAAAGCAACCTGTATATCTGCGTGCCCTTTGCAGCCACGCTGGCCGTATGGCTGTGCGAATACCTGCTGACCCGTCCCCACCCCTGCGGAACGGCCCGGGCCACCGCTTACGCGCTGGCGGCTGTGGCGGCCGGCGGCGCGCTGCTCAGCGGGAGCACCTATTTCGGCGTGCAGGCGGCAAACGAAAAAGGCCGATCCAAGGAAGCCATGGTGCAGGTACTGGACCAGCTGAAAGCCCAGGCGCCCCGGGATACTCTGGCCATCTGCCACGGCATGCCGGAGGCTTACAGCGAGCTGCATTGGGACACCGGCTTTTACGGCCTGCAAACCAATGATTTCGGCATTCTTTCCCGCCAGGAGCAGGAAAAAACCTACCGGCTGATGATGGAGGCTCCGGGCGTGATTGTGGACGACGTAACCCTCTCCATGGTGGAAACCCATCTGGGCGCTCAGGCCGTGGAAGCCTTCTACGCCACCCACGATTTGGCCTATGCCTTCAGCGGCACGGGCAACGGTTGCCGCTACTTCACCCGGCGCTAAAAACCCTTTTGCCGGACAAAAAACCTGTTGACACCACTCACAGAGCGTGCTATAATGCCATCTGTAAGCAGAGGCTGTCCGCTTCTCACCGCGCGAACATCTTGCGCAGGTCATGGCACGTAAGTCCATGGGGTGTGTGCGACGGGTAGCTTGCCCGGCGTTTTTTTGTGCAAAAACGCCCGAACATTTTGGAGGTGTATGGATATCAACGAGCCGATGATCAATGAGGAAATCCGGGACAGAGAGGTGCGCGTCATTGATACGGACGGCACGCAGCTTGGCGTAATGGCCACCCGCTCCGCCATTGAGCTGGCGGAGCAGAAGGGCCTGGACCTGGTGAAGATTCAGCCCACCGCTCAACCGCCCGTATGCAAGCTGATGGACTATGACAAGCACCGCTACGAGCAGTCCAAGCGCGAGCGTGAATTGCGCAAAAATCAGCGCATCGTTACGCTTAAGGAAGTGCAGCTCTCCGCTACCATCGAGGAAAACGACGTGCAGACCAAGTTCAAGAACGCCGTCAAGTTCCTGGAGGATGGCGACAAGGTAAAAGTGAGCATCCGCTTCAGGGGCCGCCAGATCGTCCACTCGGACATCGGTATGAAAATCATGCAGGACTTTGCCTCCCGCATTGAGGACTACGGCACCGTGGAGCGCCGCCCCATGCTGGAAGGTCGCCACATGATTATGATTCTTGCGCCCAAGGCCGCCAAAAAGAGCTTTGCGGAAAAGAGCCAGCAGCGCAAGGAAAAGCACGCCGCCAACCTGGCGGCCCAGGCTGAGGAGGCCGCCAAGCGCGAACCCAAGCCCCAGCCCAAGAAAAAGGTCAAGCGCGAAAGCGAAAACATGATTTGACCTGCCCTGACAAAGCCGTTATCCCCGCCCGTTTGGGCGGTTACGGATACCACACGGAAGGAGGACAACCCCTATGCCTAAGCAAAAATCCCATCGTGGCGCAGCCAAGCGTTTTTCCTTCACCAAGACTGGCAAAGTCATCCATAAGCAGATGAACGCGAATCACCAGGTGCATTTGAAAACCACCAAGCGCACCCGTCACCTGCGTGCGGACGGCGTTGTGGACAACGCGGCCGAAGCTCGTACCATCCACAAGCTGCTCCCCTACAAATAAGCTTTGCTAACGATTCAAGGAGGATAAAAGTATGGCACGTATCAAAGCAGCCGTAAACGCCCACAAGAAGCGCCGCAAGATCTTTAAGCTTGCCAAGGGCTATTTCGGCGCCAAATCCAAGCAGTACCGCGCTGCCAGCGAACAGGTTCGCCGCAGCCTTCGTTATGCTTATGAAGGCCGCAAAATGCGCAAGCGCGATTTCCGCCGCTTGTGGATCACCCGTATCAACGCGGCTGCCCGCATGAACGGCATCAGCTACTCCGTGCTGATGAATGGCCTGAAGAAAAACAACATCACCATCAACCGCAAGATGTTGGCCGACATCGCCGTGAACGATCCCGCCGCTTTCGCCAAGCTGGTGGAAACCGTGAAGGGCTGACTGTAGCCCCGCAAAGCCCTCTCGTTTTTTTCGGGAGGGCTTTTTGCAACCCTAACCAAAGAAAGGCTTGTCAAAATGAAATCCAGGTTTCAAACGGCCCGCAAATGGCTGATTTTCTGGACGCTGTTCATAGGCGTTGGCGCGGTAGGCGGCTCCGTCATGATGCTGGCCGACCCTTCCGGCCGCTGCGTGGGGATGGACTCTATGCTGCCTTATTTTCAAGTGCTGCCCTTTGCTGATGCGTTGTTTCAGAACCTTCTCTTTTCCGGCTTTGCATTGCTGATCGTAAACGGACTGACCAATCTGACGGCGGCCTGGCTGCTTCTGCGTCAAAAGCCGCTGGGCGTCGTCCTGGGCAGCGTGTTCGGCGTAACGCTGATGCTGTGGATCTGTATTCAGTTTTACCTGTTTCCGCTCAATTTCATGTCCTCCCTCTACTTTGTTTTCGGTCTCTGCCAGGCGGTTACCGGCTATGCCGGCTGGGTCTTTCTGCGCCAGGAGCAGTTTGCCGCCCGGGAAAGCGCTGCGCAGTACCCAAACATCGGTTCATCCCCCGAAAAGCTGGTAGTATACTTTTCCCGCATGGGCTATGTGCGCCGCCTGGCGCTTCAGGAGGCTGATCGCACAGGCGCGCAGGTTTATGAAATTCACGCGACAGAGCGCACCCAGGGCACCCTGGGCTTTTGGTGGTGCGGCCGCTTCGGCATGCACCGCTGGGAAATGCCCATCGAGCCAATCACGCTTCCGCTGGAAAGCTACAGCCACGTCACCCTGTGCTCCCCCATCTGGGTATTTGGCTTGGCTTCTCCCGTTAGGGCCTTCTGCCGTGTCGCCTCCGGCCGCATCCGGCAGGCGGATTACATTTTATGCCATTTTCAGTCAAGCCGTTATACCAAAGCGGCCGATACCATGGATCGTCTGTTGGGCCTTGCGCGTACCGGGCTGAAAAGCTACTGCTGCCGCACGGGGCGTTATCGCCAGGTGTAACCAAAGGAGAACCGCCTATGCCTTCCATTATCACCCGGGGCATTGTGCTGCGCTATGCCAATTACCGGGATCACGACCGTATGCTTACCCTGTTAAGCCCTGATTGGGGCCGCCTGGATGTGCTGTCCCGAGGCTGCCGCAGGCCCAAAAGCCCCCTGATGCCCGCCAGCGAGCTGTTTGTCAGCGGCGAGTTTGTGGTGTACCAGCAAAACGAGCGCTGCACGCTAACCTCCTGCTCTCTGGAGGATACCTTTTACAACCTGCGCCTGGACCCTTATCGCTTAATCTGCGCCAGCTACATGACAGCCCTGTGCGCCGCTGCGGCCCAGCCAGGGCAAAGCGCGGCGGAGCTTTACGCGCTGCTGCTCAAGGGGTTGTATTATCAATGCTACGATCCGGAATCCGACCCGCTGGGCAACACGGCGGCCTTTTTGCTGCTGTTTGCCCAGGCCATAGGCTACCGGCCCCGGCTAAGCCGCTGCGCCCACTGCCGAAAGCCCCTGGACCTAAGCGGCCCCGCGCCGCTGGACATTGTGGCGGGCGGCTTATGCTGCCCGGAGTGCGCCTCGCGAACGGCCTACTCCATTGCCCATGACGACATTGTGTGGATGAGCGAAACCCTGCGAAACGGTTTTACGCCACAAAAAAAGACCGACGCACAAGCTGTTTTTGAAGCCCTGCGCCGGTATGTGGAAAGCCGTTTGGAAACGCCCATCAAGGTAAGCCGCCTGCTACCATGAACGGGTTTGCAGCGTACCGTCGTAATACGGCGCTCTGCAAAGCGTGGCCTTATAGGCGTTGCAGATGGTATAGGAATACACATATTCCACCTCGCCGTTGACCAGGCGAACCCGGCGGCGGATGAGATGATATTTTTGTTGATCTTGCAAAGCCGGCAGGCATTGCTCCAGAATCACCCGCATGGCCTCCTGCTGTTCCGGCGTTAAATAGGCGTAGCCGTTGGGCCGCATCAAAAAGGCGGTTTCCATGCTGTGGGGCTGAAAGTATTTGAGCGCCACGCCGGTTTTGTCCACCGTAACCCGTTCCACCGAATGATGTCTGGCGGCGCGCAGCATGGGCATCATATCTTCAAAAAGCTGGGAAGCATACAGCTTTTGCACCCTCAGCCGCAGTTTTTTGGCGTTTCGGTGTTCCCGATACAGCGACGCCGCAACCGCAACGACGCAAAACGCCGCCAGCGCGCCGGCCAGCAGGGTCTGCATGGAAACCACTTCCTCTTGCGTAAATGATAATACATTATACCATATATCGTGTCTTGTTGACAATACCCGCATCCGGCTTCCGCGTTCTTTTTTGCTGCAAAACCGCTTTGCACGTCCCGCCGGAGCGTGGTACAATACAAGCAGGTTTTCCGCGTCTGGATGCAGGCGATTGGGAAAACGCATTTTCACAGAAAGAGGGCATCTGCAATGATAGAATTTGGTACCGGCGGATGGCGAGCCATCATCGGAGATGGTTTTACCCGCGCCAATATTCAGCGGGTAGCGGCCGCCCTGGCCCGCCGCATGAAGCGGGAGGGTGCGGACAAAAAGGGACTTTGCATCGGCTATGACCGGCGTTTTTTGAGCCGGGAAGGGGCCATCTGGTTCAGCGAGGTAATGGCCGCTGAGGAAATCCCTCTGTATTTCGTAAACCTGGCCGCGCCCACGCCCCAGATTATGTTCACTGTTCGCTATATGGATCTGCCTTACGGCGCGGCGGTCACCGCCAGCCACAACCCGGCCATTTACAACGGAATTAAGCTGTTTACCTCCGGCGGCCGGGACGCCTCCGAGGAGGTTACCAATCTGATTGGCCCCGAGGCCAACGCCCTTTCCGACGAGGACATTCACGTTCTTCCCTTCGAGGAAGCGCTGAAGGCGGGCAAAATTCAGTTCATCGATCCCAGGGACGCTTATCTGGACTCCATCATGAACCAAATTGACATGCAGGCCATCCGGGCCCGCCGTCCCCGTATTGTGCTGGACCCCATGTACGGCGTCAGCCTCTCCGGCCTGCTGACCATTCTGTACACCGCCCGCTGCGACATCAACGTGATTAACGACCGTCACGACGCCTTCTTCGGCGGCCATTTACCCGCGCCCAACCCGGATACCCTGGTGGATTTGCAGGCGTCCGTAGTGGATCACAACGCCTTGCTTGGCATTGCCACCGACGGCGACGCCGACCGTTTGGGCGTGGTGGACGAAAAGGGCAACTATGTTTCCAGCAACGAGGTGCTGGTGCTGCTGTATTATTATTTGCTAAAGTACAAAGGCTGGCGCGGCGCGGCGGTGCGCAACATCGCCACCACCCACCTGCTGGACCGGGTAGCCCGGGCCTTTGGCCAGGAGTGCGTGGAGGTGCCCGTGGGCTTTAAGCACATTTCCGCCGCCATGGATAAGCACAACGCCCTGATCGGCGGCGAATCCTCCGGCGGCCTGACGGTGCGGGGGCACATCAGCGGCAAGGACGGCCTGTACGCCGCCTCCCTGCTGGTGGAAATGCTGTCCGTAACCCGCAAGCCGCTCTCCGCCCTGGTGCAGGAAGTTTACGACACCTACGGCGAGATGCACATGGCCGAATACGACTGGGCCCTGACCCCGGAAAGCCGCCAGCACATTCACAACCTGGTGATGATTCAACAGCAGCTGCCCGATTTCCGGCAGCCGATCGACAAGGTAAGCTACCTGGACGGCTGCAAGGTGTATTTCCCCGACGGCTGGATCATCGCCCGTTTTTCCGGCACGGAACCCCGGATTCGCGTTTTTGCGGAAAAGCCCACGCTGGCCGAGGCCCGCGGGCTGGTGAAAACCCTGGCCGCGTTCCTGGGCTTGCCTTTTGAAGCCTAAGCGAACATTCAGCGCCCGTAAGCGGCGCTGTATCGAGCCGCCTGAAAAGCGTCATATCAGCCTTTCAGTCTGGCAAAAAAGCTGACCCGGCGGCGAGCTTCAGGCTGTCGAAAAAAACTGTAGGCGAGA
>CAKTUS010000014.1 GCA_934621485.1 uncultured Clostridia bacterium | reverse complement strand
GCCAGTATCATCGCCTCGTGGTGCACCCCCCAGCTTTGCCGGTGGTCATGATTTATTTGTTCAGCACCCGGCTGAGAAACTCCTGGGTACGAAGTTGCTTGGGATGGGTGAAGATTTCCTCCGGTGCGCCATCCTCCACAATCAAACCGGAATCCATAAACAGCACGCGGTTGGATACATCCCTGGCAAAGGCCATTTCATGGGTGACCACCAGCATGGTTAGCCCGCTTTGCGCCAGCTGACGCATAACGCCCAGCACTTCGCCCACCATTTCCGGGTCCAGGGCGCTGGTAGGCTCGTCAAAGAGCAGCACCTCCGGATCCATGGCCAGGGCGCGCGCAATGGCCACACGCTGTTTTTGTCCGCCGGAAAGCTGCGCCGGACGGGCATTGCGATAGGGGGCCATGCCCACCTTTTCCAGATAGAGCAGCGCTTTTTCCTCGGCTTCCATGCGGCTTCGACGCAGTACCTTGGTCTGTCCTGTCATGCAGTTGTCCAGCACACTCATGTTGGCAAACAGGTTAAAGCTTTGAAATACCATTCCCACTCGGGAATGATATTGGCCGCGACTCCACTGCGTTTCCGCATTTTTATCATGAAACAGGATTTCGCCGCCGGTGGGCTGCTCCAAAAAATTGATGCAGCGCAGCAACGTGCTTTTTCCACTGCCGCTGGAGCCGATGATGGAGACCACGTCGCCGGGATTCACGTTGAAGCTGATATCCCGCAGTACTTCGTGATTGCCGAAGGTTTTTTGAAGATGGTTCACTTGCAGGATGGGCTGATCAGTCATTGGGCACGCCCTCCTCCTTCGGAATGGTGATGCTGGCTTTGGAATCGCTTTGAGAGCCGCAGATGGTATAGTTGGCGTTGCCATCCATTTTCTTTTCCAGCAGCCGCAGCAAACGGGTTACGGTGAAGGTGAGCGCCAGGTAAATGCACGCCGTGATAAAGAACACTTCAAAATAGCGGGCATAGGTGCCGGCGGCCGATTTGCTCATAAAGTACAGCTCATTTACGGAAATCACGTTCAACACGCTGGAATCCTTAATGTTCACCACAAATTCGTTGCCGATGGAGGGCATGATGTTGCGTACGGCCTGAGGCAGCACCACGTAGACCATGCTTTGCCAATGGGTCATGCCAATGGCATGGGCGGCTTCCTTTTGGCCTTTATCTACGCTGAGGATTCCTCCGCGGATGATTTCCGCCATATAGGCCCCCGTATTGATGGAGACAATGAAGATAGCGGCGCTGAGCACCGGCATGCGAATCCCTACCATCATGCCGCCATAGTAAATGACCATGGCTTGCACAATCATGGGCGTACCGCGGAATACTTCAATATACATCCCCAGCAGCACCGACAGCGCCCTGAGGGGGATGCGCTTATACAACGGGTCGTGAGCGGCCACGGGAATGGTGCGAAGAATGGCAACCAGCAGACCCAGCAAAAAGCCGGCCACAGTGCCTGTAATGGCCACAACGAGCGTAACGCCAACGCCGCTCAAAAACAGCGAGCCGTACTTTTCCAGCAGAAAGCCGACCCAGCCAAAGAAAGTGGAAGGTAAAGAGGTCATAAGCGCAACTCCTTCAGGCGGTTCCTTACTGGTTCAAGGGTTGACGATCAGTAGCGTCCAGCATGATTTGCAAACGATCTTCTTCGCTGATTCCAGCCAGGATTTCGTTTATGGCGTCCATCAGCGGACTGCCCTTGGCCAGGCCGACGGCAATGGAGGTGTCTTCCGGAGAGGCGGTAAAGCCTTGCCCATCCGCAAACTTTACATAGGTTAAGTCGGGGTTGGCGGCGGTGTCGGCCACTGCGCCAGGCTCCTCGGCAATGTAGCCGTCCACAGCGCCGCTGCGCAGGGCTACCACCATTGCCGGGAAGGTTTCCATCGCCATGGCCACGTTTACGCCGGGAATCTGATCAATCACAGTATAGTGGAAGGTATTCAGCTGCCCCGTAATGGTGGCTCCGCTCAAATCGCTGAGCGTGGCGGCGTTTGCGTAAGGGCCGTCCTTCTTGACCACAACTACCAGCTGGCTGTTGTAATAAGCGTCGGTAAAGTCCAGCGTGGCCTTGCGCTCGGCCGTGGGGCTCATGCCGGCGATGATGGCGTCGAAAGCGCCGGTCATAACGCCCATGGGCAGGCCGTCCCATTCAGTCTTGACAATGACCAGTTCCTTGCCCAGGCCGCCGGCAATGCGCCTGGCAATTTGCACATCATAGCCGTCGGCATATCCGCCGCCTCCCTCGATGGCAACGGCGTATTCGCTGGGGTCGGCCTGGGTCCAGTTATAGGGGGCATAATTGCACTCCATGCCTACGCGAAACGTTCCCTCCGCTACGGCCGAGGCGGTAAACAGCACGATCAGGGTCATCAGTAACGCAACCATAGTCCGCTTCATTGTTTGTTTCCTTCCTTTCGTTCATACATACAAAAAGCAGCGATGCTTGCGCTATCGCTGCTTCTATCTGTGCGTACGTCAAAGATAAAAACCATCGAATAGCGCTCCACAGCCAAGGCTGTGACAGTCGGCGGAATATTCTTCCGACGCCCAACGCATGACCCTTCATCCGGCCACTTGTTTCGGCGGCTTTCCCTTTAACCTGCGCTCAACGCCCGATGAAGGACTCCCGCAGGCAACTCATGTCAGCCGCGCCTCTATTCATTCCCGCGCACTGCCGCGCGTGAATTCTTTCTCATTGTACAGCGCTTTTGCCTGCTGTCAAGAGAAAAATGAGGGAAAACAGGGAAAATGCAATTTATGCCTTGGGCGGCAGCATGGTCAGGGCGATGCGCTGTTTTTTCACATCCACGTCCACCACCCAAACCTTCACCACATCGCCCACCTTAACCACCTCGGAGGGATGCTTAATAAAGCGGGTGCTCATTCGGCTGATATGCACCAGACCATCCTGATGAACGCCAATATCCACGAAAGCGCCAAAATCGATAACGTTGCGCACAGTGCCGCTTAGCTCCATTCCCGGAGCCAGATCTTTGATATCCAGCACATCGGTGCGCAAAACCGGCTTGGGCAAATCGTCTCGAGGATCACGCCCGGGCTTTTGCAGTTCACGAACAATATCCTTCAGCGTGGGCTCGCCAACGTCCAGCTCTTTGGCCAGCGCGGCAAGTCCCCGTTCGTCTACCCGCTTTTGTAAATCCGTCAGCTTTCGCTCCTTGATATCGCTCAATTGATAGCCTAGGGTTTTCAACAGAGCTTTGGCGGCTTCATAGCTTTCCGGGTGAACGGCCGTAGCGTCCAGCGCGTTTTTGCTGTCCCGCACCCTTAGAAAACCGGCGCATTGTTCAAAGGCCTTCGGCCCCAGCTTGGGCACCTTTTTCAGCTGCGCACGGCTTTGGATTCCGTTTCCCTCGCGGTAGGCTACAATATTCTTGGCCAGCGCGGGACCGATGCCCGCAACATGACTGAGCAACGAGGGAGATGCGGTACTCACCTCCACGCCGACGCTGTTGACGCAGCCCTCTACCACGCCGTCCAGCGTTTCCTCCAGCTGGCTTTGCTTCAGGTCATGCTGGTACTGGCCTACGCCGATGGCCTTCGGGTCAATCTTCACCAGTTCGGCCAAAGGGTCCTGCATACGGCGGGCAATGCTTACCGCGCTGCGCAGGGAAACGTCAAACTGGGGAAATTCCTCGGCGGCCAGCTTGCTGGCGGAATAGACGGAGGCGCCGGCCTCGCTGACAATCATATAGGCGGCTCCCGGCAGCTCGGGCAGCAAAGAAGCCACAAACTGTTCCGCCTCTCGGGATGCGGTGCCGTTTCCAATGGCAATGGCGGTTACGCCATATTTGCGACACATGTCCAGCATTTCTTTGCGGGCTCGAGCCTTGGCGGCCTCCTGGCCCGGCAGGGTGAAGTGCCCCACGCCGGTCGCCAGCACCTTGCCGTTTTCATCCACTACCGCCAGCTTACAGCCGGTGCGGAACCCCGGGTCTACGCCTAGGGTGACGCGGCCTTTTACAGGCGGGGCCATCAACAGCTGGTGCAGATTTTTTCCAAACACCTGAATGGCGCTGGTATTGGCCCGGTCGGTCAGGTCGTTGCGAATTTCCCGTTCAATGCTGGGCTTTAACAGGCGTTCCCAGGCATCCTGAGCGGTCAGACGCACCTGGGGCGTGGTAATGCTTCCCTCGCGCACAAAGGCTTTTTCCAGCACGCCCAGGCAGGCGGCGTCGTCCATGCGGACGGTTATTTTCAAAAACTCTTCCCGTTCGCCCCGATTCACCGCCAGCACCCGGTGAGCCGGAAGGTTGCGCACCTCCTGAGAAAAGGCGTAATACATGCTGTATACGCTATCCTCCTCCTTGGCCTGCTTGCTTTCCAAAACACCTGTGCGCATCACCAGGGAACGCAGCGCCTTACGGGCGTCCGCGTCATCGCTCATCTGCTCGCTGAGAATGTCTCGTGCGCCCTGAAGCGCTTCCTCTGCCGTAGACACATCTTTTTCGGGGTTTATAAAGGGCTGTGCAAGCGCCTCTACGGTTCCGCGAGTCTGGTTTTGCATCAGCAAAAGCAGGGCCAGCGGCTCAAGCCCTTTTTCTTTGGCAATGATGGCGCGGGTGCGGCGCTTGGGCCTGAAAGGACGATACAGATCTTCCAATTCGGTCATGGTTGCGGCGGCAGCCAGCTTGGCGCTAAGCTCCTCCGTCAGGTTTCCCTGCTCCGTCAAGGCAGAGGCAATTTCATTCCGACGCTTATCCAAACCGCGCAGGTATTGCAAACGTTCATAGATTTCCCGCAGCAACTGATCGTCCAGCGATCCGGTTTGCTCCTTGCGGTACCGGGCGATAAAGGGGATGGTGTTGCCTTCGTCAATGAGGCGTAACACGTTTTCGCACTGGGTTTGGCGCAGGTGAAACTCCTGGCATAAAATGGCGCAAATATCCATTCAAAGCATCCTTTCCGTATTTTCAAAAGCTTGTCTATTATACCATGCCAGCCCTGAAATATGCAAGAAAAGGAATGGTTAAAGCGATAGAGAGTATAAGCCTAGGCTATATAAACAGGCGATCATAAACGGCGCTTTATATGGAAGCACTGGGGCTTTTCGGCGCCGGATGCCATGGCTTTTCGTGTGCCGCCGTGCTTTCGGCTCAGGCTGAACCGGGGCTTTTGTGACAGGAGCGCTCCTGAAAAACCATCTGGTTTTTCATTCGGGAGGGCTTAGCATTTGAGCGCATGCTTAGGACACTGCTCAATACATTCCATACACAGGATGCACTCCGTAGCGTTTTTGCGGTTACGGGCCGGATTGCTGACTTCCACATTCATGGGGCATATCCGATTGCACTTCCCACAGGAAACGCAGAGCACAGGGTCCGGCTTGACGCGAAACAGGGAAAAATAGCTCATGGGTTTGAGAAAGACCGTAACCGGACAAATGTACTTGCAAAAAGCACGATTGTCCCGGAACGCAAAGGCAAGCGCGATACCAACGGCATAATACAGCAGGTTGCCAACCAAAAAGCTGACCCACATGACGCTTTCCCGATGGGCGATGGGAAACGCAAACAGGGCAATGACAAACAGGAACGAAGCGGCAAAAGTGATGTAGCGGATGAACCCCAGCTTTTTTCGAGGCTGGCTGGGCTGGCGAAAGGGCAGCAGGTCCAGCACCATGGCAGTCCAGCAACAGTAGCCGCACCAGCCACGGCCAAAAATCAGCGGCCCAAAGATTTTGGCCACGGCATAGTGAATGGTGGCGGCTTCAAAAACCCCAAGGAACAGATAGTACCAAAACCCCTCGATCTGCATGTTTTCGTTGGAAAGCAAGCCCAGATAGACCAGCATATACGTTCCCACCAGAAACTGCGTAACGCGCCGGGCGTGCCGGTGGCGATTGGCAAACAACGCCAGTCCAATGGCTAGGGAAAGGCCGATATAAGTGAAATTGAGCAGATAAAACAAATTGTTTTTGCTAAGCCAAAGCGTGATGGCAATGGCTTCAAAAAGGCCAAACAGAACAATGGCGGGCAGGTATTTTTTCATGGAGCTTCCTCCTGAAAGAAGTGATGGAATCATTACAGGCCGGCAGAAAAGCAGCTTTGTCTACCGGCTCGCCATGGGCAAAGTGCGAAGGGAAGCTTTGCCGTGCATGGCTGCCGAAGCGCCATACACGCCGCCGGTTTCACAGCAAGAATCGGAGAGGAGTGACCCTCCGATACCGTCTAAGGTGTTCAACAGGCCAGAATGAATGAAATCAGTATAACATAGAAAAAAATGGTTGACAAGTAAACGAACGTTTACTATACTGAAACAACCGAAAGGGGGGAGCATTGATGGAAAACACCAAGGAGCGGATTCTGTATGCGGCGCTGAAGCTGTTTGCATCGGATGGATACGAGGCAACGTCTGTAAGCAGCATTGCAGGCATGCTGGGAATGACCAAGGGCGCGCTGTACCGGCATTATCAAAACAAGCAGGATATTCTGACCAGTATTCTGGAACGGATGGAGGAAAAAGACGCCGGGCAGGCTCGGGCTTTTTCCTTGCCGGAGGGAACGCGGGAAACCATGCCGCAGGCGTACCGGCAAATAACCCTGCAGCAGCTGATGGCCTTTAGCCGGGCGCAGTTTGCATACTGGACTCAAGATCCCGTTGCGGAGCTGTTTCGGAAAATGCTCACGCTGGAACAATACCGAAACGAAGAAATGAAGAAGCTGTATCATCGGTATTTTTCAGACGGACCCCTAGGATATACAACGGATCTGCTTTGCAGCTTAGGCTGCAAACAGGCGCAGCAGCTGGCGCTGCGCTTTTATGCACCAATGCTGTTGCTTTACGCCCTGCATGACCAGAAGAATCCGCAAACCTCCTCCTTGATGGAACAGCACTTTACCGCTATGGAAGCGATACTGACAGAGGAGATAGGAAAATGAACGAAAAAAACAACGATATTGAGCGCCGGGCCGCCCAATATCTAGGCTTAACCTTATACCGGGTGATTTCCCAGGAGAAAGGTCTTTACCGCATTGCCGGAGAGGCTGGCGAACGGGAGGCTGTTGTTGCAGGAAAGCTTCAGTATCAGGCCCGGCAACCCAGCGATTATCCGGCCGTAGGCGACTACGTGATGGCGGATCCTGGACAGGGCCGTGGGATGATTCAAGCTGTGCTGGAGCGAAAAAGTGTGCTCATGCGAAAGACGGCCGGCAGCAGCCACGTCGCCCAGATGATTGCAGCCAATGTGGACACGGTATTTGTGTGCATGTCGCTGAATAACGACCTGAACCCGCGAAGGCTGGAACGATACTTAACGGTTTGCTGGGAGGGCGGCGCTGCGCCGGTGGTTGTGCTGACTAAGAGCGACCTGTGTGAGGACTTGGATGCGGCGCTTCAAACCATTTCCGCCGTTACACAGGGTGCGGACATCATTGTTACCTCCGCCCGGGCAGCAGACGGCTGCCAAAGGCTCCTGCCCTATCTTCGCCCGGGCGTTACCGTGGCGTTTACCGGCTCCTCCGGCGTAGGAAAGTCCACGTTGATGAACCGATTGCTGGGGGAAGAGAGGCAGGCCACCGGCGGGCTGCGAAACGACGACCGGGGTCACCATACCACCACGCGGAGGGAGCTGTTTTGGCTGCCGAACGGCGCTGCGATCATCGATACTCCCGGCTTGCGGGAAATGGGGCTGATGGACGCCAGCGAGGGGCTGGAAACGGCCTTTGCTGATGTACAAACGCTGATAAACCAGTGCCGCTTTCGCAACTGTACCCATCAGCACGAGCCCGGCTGCGCGGTGCGGGCCGCTTTGGCCAACGGGCAGCTTTCTCAGGAGCGCTGGCAGTCCTGGCAAAAGCTAACGGCTGAGAGCCTGGTTTATCAGGGCGCAACGGAGCAGCGTAGTGCAAAGGAAAAAAAGTTTAAGCAAATTGCTCGGCAGAACCGTTACAATTCCAAACGATAATACTTCAAAGAATAGCCTAGGATATTATCCCTAAAAGGAAACGCAGGCGGCGATAGAGAAAACTGCTCGGATAACCAATGTGCGCCCCGACCAGAAGGCCGGGGCGCTTCAAGTTGTCGTCTCATGTTTTGCGCCCTGCCTACGGGCGTGCGCCTCTGGCAACCCGTCCCTTCGGTGCTTCCTGCCAGAGAAAGTGCGGCGTGAGGGAGCGGGCGTTCGCCGGAAATCACTTCCGTTGGCAACCGGCAGCCGTCCAATGGGAGAAGAACTGGCACAGGAAGGCCAAGGATGAGGATTCGGGTTGCGAGACAGCGCCCATAAGCCTTGTGTCTCAAGCCTTATCGATGAGAATGTTTCAAAACCGCAATGGCGTCGGAAATGGTTTTTTCGTAGGCTTCCCGGCCATATTTGTCTACTTCCGCCTTGTTTTTCTCACCGTGTGTCAGACAGCCTGCCCCGCCGATGCAGCCGCCGATGCAGGCCATGCCTTCAATGAAATTGGCGTCCAGTACGTTTTTGCTCTTTTTCAGCAACGCCATGCGGCAGGCTTCAATGCCGTCGCACGAACAGGCTTTCAGGTCAAAATCAAGGTTTTGTTCCTTCAGGCCCTGGGCTACGGCGTCGCTTAAACCACCGCTGCGGGCAAAAATACGGCCGTAGTAAGAAGCGTTGTCCAGCACATCTTCCGGCAGGGCGGTAATATCCAAATCGCGGCTGTCAAACAGTGCTTGCAATTCCTCGAAAGTAAGAACGCCATCAATATAGGGCTTCACCGTGTCCAGCTGCATTTCCGCCTTCTTGGCTGTGCAGGGCCCGATGAAAACCACTTTTGCATCCGGCGTGGTGGCCTTAATGTATTTGGCAATGGCCGCCATGGGCGACAGGTTATGAGATACATAGGGAAGCAGCTGAGGGAAGGCTTGCTTGATATAGGTAACAAAGGCAGGGCAGCAGGAGGAGGTCAGGAAGCCTTTTTCCGCCAATTCTTTCGACTCGGCCTGAGCCACCAAATCAGCGCCCAGCGCAGCCTCCACTACCGTATGGAAACCCAATTCCTTGAGCCCGCTGATGACCTGGCCAAGCCTGGCATAGGTAAACTGGCTGGAAATGGAAGGCGCAACCACGGCGTATAGGCGGAAATTTGCGTTCTGAACGCTCTTTTTCAGTAGGTCAACCACATTGAGAAGATACGACTTTTCCATAATGGCGCCAAAAGGGCACTGGTACACGCAAGCGCCGCAGCTGATGCACTTGCTGTTGTCAATGGTGGCGGCCTTTTCCTCGTTCATGGCGATGGCTTTCACCTTGCAGGCGCTTTGGCAGGGACGCTTGCGGCTGACAATGGCCGTGTAGGGGCATACCTTGGCGCAAGCGCCGCACTCTACGCACTTGTTTTTGTCAATATGGGCTACGTGATCGTTGTCAAAGCTGATTGCGCCGCGTTTGCATACGTCCTCGCAGCGGTGCGCCAGGCAGCCGCGGCAGGCGTTGGTGACCTCGTAGCCGCCCACGGGACACTCGTCGCAGGCAATGTCGATAACCTCAATCACATTGGGGTTTTCCTTATTTCCGCCCATGGCGATTTTTACACGCTCGGCCAGAATGGCGCGTTCCTTGTACACACAGCAGCGCATGGTAGGCACTTTGCCTGGCACGATGGTTTTGGGAATATCGACCACATGCTCCAGCAAGGTATCGTTCCAGGCCAAACGGGCAACCTCGCGCAGCACCTTGTATTTCAGGTACTGCACCTTGGTGTCAAACTTGCGCATTGCAGGCACCTTCCTTTAGAAGTAAATCACTTTGATTTTTTTGCCCATCTTCTTCAAACATTCTGATAATTCCTTCACCAGGTTCATTTTAATGGAGAAGGTAATAGGCAGGTCGGGGTTTTGGTGAGCCGGGTTAATGGCGCGGCCTACGAAGAAATTGATATCTGTGGCTTCTTCAAACAGCATCCTGGCAATGAGCGAAGCGCCGTCCTTTTTGAAGGCCCACTGGGAATAGGTTTCATTGTCCTGCAAATAGTCCTTGGCGTAGCTTAGCACCTTGTTGATGGTGATAACGCCCTCGGTCACCAGATCCACGCCCTCAAGCTGGGCAGTGGGGGGCACGTCGGAAGCCTCGAAGTTCAGGCTGGGGATGAGCGGCTTGTGCAGGTAGCGGGCCGCCACCGAGGAGGTGGTGCCGCCGCAGATGATGTGCTTGCCTTCTTTGGAAAAAAACAGCGACATCATGCGGTCGTCGTCGTCGCGGCTGGCCGGAGAACCAAACAGCAGGTTCATGGGCTCACGGCGACGGATGCGCACAACGCAGGCAGTGGTATCGTCGCCGGGCTCATGGCCGTACAACCGGTCGCACTCGTCCACCAGTACGGTGGACAGGGTTTTGGCGGTATAGCCCATGGTAGCCTGCATTTCCATGAAAGCAATAATATCTTCCCGCTTCCAGCCAAAATTGTAAGAAATACCGATGCCGGCATGAGGGCAGCCGTCGCTCATGGCCACAAAGATGTCATCTTCCTGCAATTTGATGACGGACTTATAGATTTTTTTACCGCCAATTACCATTTCGGTGCGTGGGTATTCATCATTGCTGCCCTGGCGAATCAGGATAACATGCGGGTTATCATACTGTATCAGTTCCAGACGCTCGTTGTTAATCAGATGCAAAATGGTAAAGGTGGAATAGGCCACGCCGCGCACGGAGCACACCGGCAGCGTGGCGGCGATGGTGGATACACAATCCTCCAGCCCGAGCCCTTCCGACATCATGGTGGAAATAATCTTGCTGGTCAGGGTAGAGAGGATGCTGGCCTTTACGCCGCTGCCCAGGCCGTCCGCCAGCACAATTACCGTGGAATTATCGCCCTGCTCCACCACATCCACATGGTCGCCGCAAAGCTGCTCGCCCACATGGTTAATGCTTTTGTAGCCGATATCCGCGCACAGGTCATTCATCTGCAATCGACTCCTTCAGCTTGGTCAGGGCAATTTTGGTTTCAGCGGCGGTTTCGCCCAGTAAAGAGGCGATTTCCTGCACAATGCGCATTTGCTTGTCAACCACCTTGTCCGCAATTTCTACCGTTTTGCGGCTGATTTCCTCCTTCTTTTCCCGCTCGGCTTCCTCATCGGTGATGTCGCGCATAATGCAAATCAGCAGCCGGTATTCCCGGTCGTACACCACGGTCTGCTCCACATATTTTTTATACTCGGGCAGATAGGTTTTCTGGCCGCGGATTTCCCGGCCCGTATTCTGAGCCTGGACAAAAAGGGTGGGATCCATGATGCGCACCACGGGCTCGCCCAGCACGTCGGAAGCGGCGCGAATGTTCATAATCTTGCGGGCGGCGTTGTTAATCTGCTGCACCTCAAGCTGATCGTTAAGCACCAGCAGACCGTTGGGCGTGTTATTGACAATGTTGTCGGAGAAGGATTCGGCCTTGTCTTTCAGGAAAGGCAGGCACATGCTGACCTCCGCCTTGCCCTGATAAATGGCGATGGCTTTTTCCCGGCAAGTGTTATAGCCGCAGGAGCCGCAGTTCAGTTCGTCGGAAGGCTTCATTTTGCCCATTTTCTGGCGCATGATTTCGCGAATTTCCGTTTCGCTGGGCATTTTGGCTTCCCGCTCAATGTATTCAAAATGCTTGCGCAGGGCATTGCAATCCGGCTGCTGCACGGCGAAATCATCCTCGCCGGCATAACGACTGATGGCCAGATAGTCGCGCACCGGGGTATGATGCTGCTTTTCCATAATGGGGCCGCCAATGCAGCTGCCGATGCAGGCGGACATCTCAAGAAAGCAATGATGAATCTTTCCGCTTTCAATATCCTTCAGGGCGGCCTTGCAGTTCTCTACACCGTCCAGGGCCAGGTAGGTATAGCCGGGCGCGTCCTGGGCCATGGTTTTCAAAATGCCGCCTGTGGTGGGGAAGAAGCGGGCGCGGCTTTCCTGCAGATGATCCGGCTCCGGCTTTAGCTCAACCCCGGCCTTTTCCAGCCAGGCGGTCAGTTCCTCGAAAGTGAGCACCGCGTCCACGATGCCCTCATAGTGCTCGGCTTCGTCCTTTTTGGCTACGCACGGACCGATAAACACTGTTTTGGCGCCGGGATGACGCTTTTTCAAATCCGCGCAATGGGCCTGCATGGGAGAGGCCACATCCGCCAGATAGGGCAGCACGGCGGGATAATACTTCTGAATCAACAGGTTGATGGAGTGGCAGCAGGAGGAAATGACCACATCGCGCTCCTCTTCCTGCAAAATCCGCTCATATTCCCGCTTTACCATGGTGGCGCCGACGGCGGTTTCTTCAACATCGGTAAAGCCCAGCTGCTGAAGAGCGCTCCGCATGCCGTCAATGCCGATACTTTCGTAGTTGGCGGCGAAGGAAGGGGCCAGGCTGACATAAACCGGATTGCCGGATTGCAGCAGTACGCGCACCTTTTCCGTTTCATCTACAATTTCTTTGGCGTTTTGGGGACACACCACAAAACACTGCCCGCACAGAATACACTCGTTGTTGATGATATAAGCCTGGTTTCCCGAAAAACGAATGGACTTTACCGGGCAATGGCGAATACATTTATAGCAGTTTTTGCAATTGGATTTTTTCAGCGTGAGACAGTTTGGCACGTTGGGTTCCTCCTTCACACAAAGGGACAGGGCTGGAAAGGCCATATTCGGAGCAAGACGCCAAATGCGTCTTTAGCAGATCTGCGCAGCCGTGGCGCAAACGGAAAGAAAATCAAACCGTTGCCGGGGGCGAAAGCCCCCGGCAACCTTGCCCTTTGCTGTTTTAGTTCAGCTTTTTCAGCACGTTTTCCTCGAAGAAGCTCTTTACGGTTTCGGGCGTTAAGGAGAAAAACTGGTCGTCCAGGGTAACGCAAACGCCCTGCTGGCACTTGCCCATGCAGAAGGTGCCGGCCAAGTCTACCTGATCCTTCAGGTTGTTTTCGGAAATCAGGTATTGCAGCTGCTCAACCACCTGGCGAGAACCTTTAATGTGGCAGGAAGAACCGATACAAACGGTAATTTTCATATTTTCCTCCGAATTATTCGTAATCTACAACCGTAGCCCAGCTCAGCAGGAATTCGCGCTCCTTGGCGTTGCCCTTCACGGACTGGGAAGCCGCAACGATGGGCATCCACTTCTGCACATAGGGCTTTTCGGTGCCGCTCTTTTTGCAGAACAGGTTCAGGTATTTTTCAGCGCCTTCCATGTCGCCCTTGAGCCAGAACAGCAGATAGGTGCGGGCCGCATCGGCGGAAGCGTTGCCCTGGGTGGCGTGGCTCCAGTCCAGAATGTAGGGGGTGCCGTCATCGGCAATAATGATGTTGGAGGGACGGAAATCGCCATGGCATACCTTGTTGTGCTTGGGCATGCCCTCCAGCCGGGTGTGCAGATCATAACGGGTGGTGGCGTCCAGATCCGCCTGGCTGATTTTGCGATTCATTTTGTCCTTCAGCTTATTCAGCATGGGGCAGTGCTGGCTTTGCACTTCCAGCTGCAGGTCTACAAACAGGTTCAGATATTCGTCAAAGTGGTCCGGATCCTCCTGCATCAGCTGGGAAAGGGTTTTGCCCTTGATATATTCGGATACGATGGCCCATTTGCCGTCGATGGTGCATACTTCCAGCACCTTGGGAATGTGCAGGCCGGTTTCCTCGATGCGGGCCTGGTTGAGGGCCTCGTTGAGCACGTCGGCCTTGGAATAATCGGAATCAAAGAGCTTGATGCAGCGGTCGCCATCGCGATAAATGGTTTTGTTGTTCCGAACGGCAATCACACGATCCAGGTTCATGGCTGTTCCTCCTTTGCCTTACAAAGTTTGATGAGCGCTGCGGTACGCCTGCTTAAAATCGCCTTCCTGCACGTCGGTAAGCTTGCTGGCTTCGATTTCGCGGCCCTCGGACCAATGGGCGCCGTAGTAGGCGTTCAGGTACATCTGCTTGATTTCGCTCATCAACGGATAGCGGGGATTGGCGCCGGTGCACTGATCATCGAATGCCTGCTCGGTCATTTCGTCCAGGCGGGTCAGGAAATCCTGCTCGTCGATGCCGTAATCGCGAATGGTCTTTTTGATGCCCACCCGTTCCTTCAGCTGATTGACGGCGGCAATCAGATTTTCCAATTTTTCCTCATCGGTTACGCCGCCCAGCTTGAGGGCGTCGGCTACCTCGGCATAGCGGGCCAGGGTGTGAGGATGATCATACTGGGGGAAGGTGCCCATCTTCGAAGGAATTTCGGCGGCGTTGAAGCGCAGCACCTCTTCAATCATCAGCGCATTGGCCACGCCGTGCGGCAGGTGATGGAACGCGCCCAGCTTGTGCGCCATGGAGTGGCACACGCCCAGGAAGGCGTTGGCGAAGGCCATACCGGCCATGGTGGCGGCGTTGGCCATCTTTTCACGAGCCACCGGATCGTTCGGGCCGTTGTCATAAGCGCGGGGCAGGTATTCGAAGATCACCTTCAGCGCGCGCAGGGCCAGGCCGTCGGTGTAGTCGGTCGCCATCATGCTGGCATAGGCTTCCAGCGCATGGGTCACCGCATCGATGCCGGAGGCGGCGGTCAATCCCTTGGGGGCGCTCATGTGGAAATCGGCGTCGATAATGGCCATCTTGGGCAGCAGCTCATAATCGGCCAGCGGGTACTTCACGCCGGTTTTTTCGTCGGTGATGACGGCGAATGGGGTTACCTCGCTGCCGGTACCGGCGGAGGTGGGGATAGCGATGAAGTAGGCTTTATCGCCCATACGGGGGAAAGTGTACACACGCTTGCGAATATCCATGAAGCGCATGGCCATATCCATGAAATCCGCTTCGGGATGCTCGTACATTACCCACATAATCTTGGCCGCGTCCATGGCGCTGCCGCCGCCCAGCGCAATGATGCAGTCGGGCTCAAAAGCGCGCATCTGCGCAGCGCCTTCCTTGGCGCAGGCCAGAGTGGGGTCGGGAGCCACGTCAAAGAAGGTGGCGTGGGTGATGCCCAGGTCGTCCAGCTTATCGGTGATGGGCTTGGTGTAGCCGTTGTGGTACAGGAAGGAGTCGGTTACAATGAAGGCTTTCTTTTTGCCCATCACGGTTTTCAGCTCATCCAACGCCACGGGCAGGCAGCCCTTTTTCAAGTATACCTTTTCAGGCGCGCGGAACCACAGCATGTTCTCCCTCCGTTCGGCCACAGTTTTGATGTTCAGCAGATGCTTGACACCCACGTTTTCGGAAACGCTGTTGCCGCCCCAGGAGCCGCAGCCCAGCGTCAGGGAAGGAGCCAGTTTGAAGTTGTACAAATCGCCGATGCCGCCCTGAGAAGAAGGGGTATTGACCAGGATACGGCAGGTTTTCATGCGGGCGGCAAACTCGCTGATTTTTTCCTCGCCGGTTATCGGGTCCATATAGATGGACGCGGTATGGCCGTAGCCGCCGTCGGCAATCAGCCGCTCGGCCTTGGCAAAGGCGTCCTGCAGGTCTTTGGCGCGGTACATGGCCAGCACGGGAGACAGCTTCTCATGAGCAAACTCTTCGCTCAATTCCACACTTTCTACCTCGCCAATCAGAATCTTGGTGCTTTCCGGCACGGTAACGCCGGCCAGCGCTGCAATCCTGCAGGCTTTTTGACCCACAATTCTGGCGTTGAGGGCGCCGTTGATAAGAATGGTCTTGCGTACCTTTTCGGTTTCTTCCGGGTTGAGGAAATAGCAGCCGCGGTCGGCAAACTCCTGACGGGCAGCCTCATATACGCCGTCCAGCGCGATGACGCTCTGCTCGGAGGCGCAGATCATGCCGTTGTCGAAGGTCTTGGAGTGGATGATAGAGTTCACGGCCAGCACCACGTCGGCGCTGTCGTCAATGATAGCGGGCACGTTGCCGGCGCCAACGCCCAGAGCGGGCTTGCCGCTGGAGTAAGCGGCCTTTACCATGCCGGGGCCGCCGGTGGCCAGAATGATATCCGCTTCCTTCATTACCAGATTGGTCATTTCCAGAGACGGCACGTCAATCCAGCGAATAATCCCCTGAGGCGCGCCTGCTTCCACGGCGGCGTCCAGCACCACCTTGGCGGCGGCGATGGTGGATTTTTTCGCGCGGGGATGGGGGCTGATGATGATGCCATTGCGGGTTTTCAAAGCAATCAGGGTTTTGAAAATGGCGGTAGAGGTGGGGTTGGTGGTGGGAATCACGGCGGCGATAACGCCGATGGGATCGGCAATTTTACGGATGCCAAAAGCCTTGTCCTGCTCAATCACGCCGCAGGTTTTGGTATCCTTGTAAGCATTGTAGATATACTCGGCAGCGTAATGGTTCTTGATGACCTTGTCTTCCACCACGCCCATGCCGGTTTCTTCCACAGCCAGTTTGGCCAGGGGGATACGCTGCCGGTTGGCGGCAGTTGCAGCGGCCAGGAAGATTTTGTCTACCTGCTCCTGGGTGTAGGTGGCAAACTGTTGCTGGGCCGCACGCACATCGGCGATGGCTGCTTCCAGCTTTTCCACACTGTCCACGATCTCATAGTTTTTTTCTACCATGATGCTCACTCCTTTGTCCTCCTAGTGTATTACGCGTTCCGTTGCCCGTTGAGGAAAGCCAGTGACAAAGCCAGGTTTTCATGCTGCACATTCACGTCTTTGGGCGCGTGAAGCTGCCGCGGGGCAAAGCTCCATATGGCCCGAATACCGCATTGCACCAGCCTGTCGCATACCGCTTGGGCTGCGGAAGGGGGAACTGTGATGACGCCGATGGGGGTTGGATGCTGCGCAAGAAAAGCCTCCAACTGCTCCATGGGATAGATGGACTTGCCGTTCTCCTGAAGGCCGGCTTTGGCTGGGTCCGTATCGAAAGCGGCTGCAATCGTCAGCCCGTATTCGGTAAAGCCGTCGTAGCTGAGCAGCGCTCTGCCCAGTTTTCCTGCCCCCACCAAAATGGCCTGGGTTTGCTGATAACGGCCCAGGCTTTTTTCCAAAGCCTTTATCAGGTCGCTAATCAGGTAGCCGGTTTTGGGCTTTCCGGCGCCGCTGATGGCGCTCAGATCCTTGCGCACCTGTACCTCGCCCATACCAAGCGCCTTGGCGATAGCTGTGGCCGAGGTACTTGTTTTCCCCTGCCGCTGTAGTTGCTGCACATGGGCCAGGTACACGGGCAGCCGGCCCAGCGTTGCGCGGGGCAAACCACACATGCGTTTCACCTCCCGTTGTTTCCGGCTTTCAACCGGTCAAGAGGATTGTAACGCAAACAAATGAATCCGGAAATGGCGAATTTGATATATCGGTACTATCGATATCGATATATGACTATATCGATATGCAACGTACGGAAAAAGACTGCCCAAAGGAAACAACTTTCCGCTTGCCAAGCGGCTTTACAGGTACTGGCGTTTGGCCCTGCAAAGCTCGGTAACAAAGGAACGGTCCAGATCCGTCAGATGATAATCCCTTCGGTAGATGAGCATGTCCCGGTACAGCTTTTGGTTTTCCTGGCAGGCTTTTTGAACCAGGCCATACCGCTTAAGCTGTTTTTCCGGAATAGGGGACACCCACATGAAGGTTTCAGGATTCTCGCAAAGCAAATCAAACTGGCTGGCTCGCTCAAAGACAAAAATCCGGCGTTCCGTATCGTCCGGCAGTTCCTCCTTTTTGACCTCGGACATGGGCAAAGAAGGCACGTAAGGATCCGCGTGAGCAATTTCAATATAGGGCCGTAAATCGGCAAAGGCGATGTGATCCTTTGCGGCCAGGGGATGCTTGGCGCTCATGACCAGCACGTAGCGAAATTCGGTAATCAATTCGCCCGTCAGGCCCTTTTCATCCAGCATTTCCTTAAAATACTTGTCATAATGGACGGCATAGCGCAAAATGCCCAGCTTATAATCGGCGTTCAGCAGATTGTGAATGACCCGCATGGCGTTGGTTTCTTTGTAGAAGATTTCCGCTTTGTCGCCTGTCAGCCCTTTGGAAAACTGGGCGAAAGCGGCGGAAATATAGCTGGCCCGCGGCACGGAAATGGAAAAACGCTGCCGCGCGGGAACCCCGGCCTTATAAATGGCCTCTACATCGTCAATCTGCCGCAGAATCTTTCGAGCATACCCCAAAAATTCTTCACCCTCAGGCGTTACTTCAATGCCTCTGGAGCTTCGGTCGAAAATGGTGATGCCCAAAGAGTTTTCCAATTCTTTAATAGCCCGGCTCAGGTTGGGCTGGTTCATATACAGGGCTTCCGCCGCCTTGCTTAAAGAACCCGCCTTAGCCGTTTCCACGGCATATTTTAAGTGAAGGATGTTCATCCGTTTCCTCCTTGGGGCAAATAGTATGCGCGCATGTCATAGCAAGCCCATTATACAGCATTTTGGCGAAAATGCAAAAGGTTTCGATGGAAAATGAAACGTGGCGGGCGAAAAAACTTTGCCGCGGAGAAACGAGGGCTTAACGACGGTTTTTTTGCGTCCAAAGCCTCATGTAAAAAGTTTGGCCGGAAATGTCAACCTTTTGGGGCGGTCATGCGTCTAACAGGTGATGATTTCTCATCGATGGGAGAGCACGCCAATGATGGACGACAAGGTTTTTACCCAAAAGCTGCTGGAGAGCGAGGGGATGCTGTATCGCGTTGCCGCATCGCTGCTGCCCGGCGAAGCAGACCGTATGGACGCTATGCAGGAAACGGCCCTGAAGGCATGGCAGAACCGGCAGACCCTCCGGGAGGAAGCGCACTTCAGCGCTTGGATTACGCGTATTTTGATGAATGAATGTCGCAATGTGTATCGCCGGCAGAAACGGCTGGTACTGATGGACGCAGTGCCTGAAACGTCCGTTCAGGAGCGGGATCCGCAGCTGAGGCAGATGCTGGAAGCGCTCCCCAGAAGACACCGCGAGGTACTGGTGCTGTTTTATCTGGAGGGGTTTTCCATTCAGGAAATCGCCGGCATTTTACACATTCCTCAAGGAACGGTGAAATACAGGCTGCACGCGGCGCGCAAAGCAATGAAGGTGGAGCTGAGCGGAGAGGAGGCGGGGCGGTAATGACGGAGCAAGAACTGAAACGGCGGTTGACCAAACTGAACGGCGACATTCCCCTTCCTGTCCATGCGGCCTATACAGCCGCCGTCCGAAACGGAAAGGAGGAGAAAACGATGAAATCCAGGCTGCGTCTAACGCCTATTCTGGTGATTGTACTGCTGCTGTTGCTGGCAGTCACGGCCTATGCGGTGGTAAGCCGCTTTTCGGTAACGGATTATGCCGCTCAAGGAAAGCCGACCGAGGCGTT
Organism: uncultured Clostridia bacterium; assembly: GCA_934621485.1. Lineage (GTDB taxonomy): Bacteria > Bacillota > Clostridia > Christensenellales > Aristaeellaceae > Limiplasma. Next base: position 21,865 of record CAKTUS010000014.1, on the reverse strand, counting down.
TCTTCGTCATGTGGTGGCGGTGGATCAAACTTATGAAAACCCTTATATGACCATGACGGCCAATGATGTTATTTATGACGGAACCACGCTGACCATGGCGTTTGACTTCACCCCGAAAGACAGGAACATGCACCTGTTCCTTCACCCGCGCTTAACCGCTCAGGCGGATGGCCGCGGCTATGAGGCCGATGTGGAGGGCTTTGGCGCAGGCGATTTTATGAGCGGGTTTGTTTACCCGTTCTTTGACGGGCATGACGCAACCCGGGACGGGTACGGCTTTGGTTTTGACGCGGTGCTGTTGGATGAAGCAGATGAACCGCTGCGCCCGGCAGGCGATGTGGAGTGGACGTTAACCATAAATGTGTACAAGCCGTTGTATCAGGTGGAATACTACAACCTGGAACTGGACGGCAGCGAAACGGAAGAGCAGTATGCCCAGAAAATGCAGGTATTCCAGCAAGCTTATCAAAACGGCACCATTCTGGTAACCAACGACGCCAGCATTGCCGAATGGGAGGCTTGTCTCCCGATGCCGGAGGGCATTTCTCCAGAAGCTTGGATGGAAATGCCCTGGTGGGATCATCTGCCGCTGTCCGGCGCCTACGAACTGATGGACGTGGTGGAAGTACGATTCACAACCCCTGCGCCGGAAAAAAGCGTTTGCCTGACTGAAGCGGAGCAGCAGCTTTCCGCGCTTCCCATAACGGTGGATGAAGTGAACACAACCCTGATGGAGCTAAGCTACCGGCTGCACTATGAGCTGACCGGAGAGACGGAAGAACTCAGCCTGGGTGAAGTGCTGGCCAGCCTGGAAAAGCGCCGACTGCCCATGCGCTGGGCGCTGACGACGGACGACGGAAGACCGTGCGCCGCGTTGGAAACCTCGGAAGGGTACTATGTTAACGACGGCAGCGTGTTTTACTACATGAGCGGACGCTGTGAATTGCCGGGCGGTATTCCGAAAGCCGTAACCTTTGTTCAGGCGGACGAAAACGGCGAAGCCGTCGCTGGCGGCGAGCGCTTTACGGTAACCCCGGCGGATGGAGGCGCAGGTTCAAAAGAAGCCGGGACATTGCCTGACCAAAGCGCGGCTTTGGTCCGTATCGCCATGCCGGGCGATGCGGCCTTGGTGCTGGAGAGCGCCACGTGGGAACAGCAGCTGGGAAACGGCAAGCAAGGGAAAGCACTGACGCTGGCGATGCACTACGAGCTGCCGGACGACGCCGCCTGGCAAACGGAAGACGCTACTGCGGGCAATGAGCGCCTTCAGACGGCCGGATTGCCCCAGCGCTTCGCGGCGATGACGGAAGGGGAACGCCTGCGGACGATAGAACAAAAGCTGGATGTGGGCCAGCGGAACGGTATGCTTCGCAGCACCCTGTCGTTAACGGTGCAGCTGCCGGATGGACTTCCGGATCGGGTAAGCCTGATCCCCTGTGATGAAAACGAGATTCTGTCGGAAAAAGGACGGCTGATGATTCCGCTGGGAGAAAGAAGCCTTGGAACGGGGCGGGGAACCCTTCGCCCCGGCGATCAGGGAAACGGCGTGGCCACTTTGCAGCTGCTGCTTATGAAACGCGGCCTTTTGCAAACGGCCAACGGCAGCTATGACGACGCCACCTGTCAGGCGGTGAAAGAACTGCAAAAACAGGCGGGCCTTGTGCCAGACGGCGTGGCGGGCCCCATGACTCAAAAAGCCTTGCAAACCAATGAATAAGCATAGGCCGGGCTCTTGAAAAACCACCGGACGGATGCAGCCTTCGCTGTTCGCTCGAAACCTGCGGCGTGCAGCTGGTTTCAACAGCTTTGCCAAGCAAGGCTCAGAGTGTCGAAAAGCCCTGACTGGCCGCCATCGCCCGGAAGCAGCGCTTCGCTGGTTCATGGGGAAAGCGCTGCGGCATAAGGCTTAGGGGCTCCGCCCCTAAAACCCCGGCAGGCGGCAGTGCCTCCTGCACCTCCACTTTTTCGGGGAGTTGTCAGAGGGGCCGCGGCCCCTCTGACTGAATTCGTATCGACCGGCTTTGCCGAAAACATTCCTACAGTCCTTCGTCAGAAAAGCTCGTCGTCAGACGAGCTTTTTGGACGGCTTGCGTACAGCAAGGAAAACAGGTATAATGACAGCAGTAATTCAGTTGAGAGGTGTCCTATGCTGCATTTACCGATGGAACAGGCGAACCAGCTGCTGCAAACCATGACTCCGGCGCAAAAAATCGGCCAGCTGATGATGGCCAGCATTGAAGTAACCGAAATGGACGACGCTACCCGGGCATTTCTAAGGGAAAATAAGGTAGGCAACATCATTCTGTTTGGAAAAAACTGTGAAAACCGCGGCCAAATTGCCCGGTTGAATCAGCAGTTACAGGAGGAAATCATCCGCAATACCGGTGCGCAGGCGTTGATCTCCATCGATCAGGAGGGAGGCCCTGTGCTTCGCATCCGCAAAGGAGCGTCAACCTTTCCCTGCGCTATGGCCATCGGCGCATCAGGCGACCCGCTCAACGCCTATCTGACCGGCCTGATGGAGGGCGAGGAACTGCGCGCCTTGGGCATTTGCTTTGATCTGGCCCCGGTGCTGGATGTAAACGGAGATGACGGCGATCCCATCGTAGGCAGACGCTCCTATGGCGCGGCAGGCGAACAAACGGCCTTGTACGGCGGCGCTTTTGCCAGGGGGCTGCGGGAAATGGGCGTAATTGATTGCGGAAAGCATTATCCGGGAGAAGGGTTTACCCGGATTGATACCCATTTTGCTTTTGCCGTGGACGAAACGCCGGCAGAGCGGGTGGAAACGGAATTGCTGGCGCCTTTTAAGCAGGTAATGGCAGAGGGGTTGCGGGCCATCATGACCACCCATGTTTGTTACCCTGCCCTGGAGCCCAATGGCTATCCGGCGACGATGTCGTCCGCCATTTTGCAGGAAATGACCCGCAAACGCATGGGCTTTGAGGGGCTGATCATTAGCGATGGGATGCAGATGGACGCTACTGCCAAAACCTACGGCGCACCCAGAGGCTGCGTTATGGCCATTAAGGCCGGCTGCGACCTGGTGATTACCGGCAACGGCGGCGATAACGCGTCGCCTGAGGGCCTCAGTGTTCAAACGCCCTGCTACCAAGCCCTGCTTTCCGCCCTGGAAAGCGGCGAGCTGCCCATGGAACGGGTAAACGAAGCCGCCCGGCGGATATTGGCTTTTAAGCTGCTGCTGGGCGATATGCGTCCTGCTCCCGATGTGGAAACGCAAAACTGGACGGCCCACGAGGCATTTTTCAAGGCGCTGGCAAAGGCGGCTGTTACTGTGCATCAGGATCGGGAACATCTGCTGCCCATAGGTCCTAACGCTCTGTTTGTGTGCGAAAAACCGCGCTCCCGTTTCGGCGTGGAAGAAGGAGATAAACTGCTTCAGGGCTTTGCCCGCCTGGCGGCCGGACAGCTCAACGGCGTTGCCCTGGAATATGAAAACCAGCCGGATATGGAACGCATCCGGACCCTGGCGCAAAAAGCGCAGGCGGTGGTGTTCGGCACGGCCAGTCCGGCGGCGCTGGAAGGGCTGATCCCTGCCGTTCGCGCTGTTCAATCGGCGGGAAAACCCGTGGCGCTGGTCTGTTTGGACGCGCCCTACCTGGCCCGGCAGGCCCAAGAGTTTCCCTGTGTGCTTTCCTGCTACGATCAAACGCCGCAGGCCATCTCATGCGTATGTGAGGTGCTGTGCGGCAAGGGCTGAGGCGGGGCGGGCAACCAGACGCCATGGGGAAATGCTTGGAAAAAACGCGTCATTTCAGTTTTTCCATGGCCAGCACGGCGGCCCCCAGCATGCCGGCGTCATTTTGATGCCGGGCAATGGTTACGCCGCAGACCAGTTCTTCCGGGTGGGCGGCGAATATGCTTTGCAGTTCCCGGTTGCAAGCATCGGAAAGGAAGGCTCCGGCACGGCTCAGCCCACCGCCCAGCACCATCACTTCCGGCGTGAAAATAACGTTGAGGTTGGCCAGCCCTATGCACAGCTCATGCACGTAGCATGCAAACAGCTCCGACAAACGCTCGTCGCCCTGGCGCGCTCCATCCATGACCTGCTTGGCCGACAGGCCGCCGCTCATGTCCCGAAGCGCCGTGGCGGAAGCATACCCCTCAAAACAGCCCCGGCGGCCGCAGCGGCAGGGCTTGCCGTCAGCGTGGGTAATCATGTGGCCAAACTCCGCCGCTACATTGAAGCGCCCGCGCCATGGCCTGCCGTCCAAAAGCAGCGCCCCGCCGATGCCGGTGCCCAGGGTGAGGTAGACGGCGTCACGTATACCGGCGCAGGCGCCGTCGTACCATTCCGCCATCAAAGCGGTCTGCGCATCATTATCCACCCATACAGGCAGCGAAAGCCGCTCTGACAGCATCCGCTGAAGGGGAATGTGATCCCAGTCCAGATTGCTGGCGCATACGGTTCCATCCCGGAGGTCCACTGCGCCGGCGGTTCCCACACCGATAGCTTCAACGGAATAAGGCTCAAGGAAACGGGCGATTCGCTCGACGATTTCGGCTGGGGAGCCCTGAAGCGTGGGCGCCCGACGAATGAGCACAAGCCCTTTTTCCGGCTGAAACAAGCTCATTTTTACGCTGGTGCCGCCAATATCGACGCCGGCAATCAGCATGGATGCACCTCGCCGTCCATCACGGTTAGCAGCGGTTGCCATGCGCTGTTCCAGGCCGTTAGGCGGGCGCGCTGTCCTATGGCTATTCTTCCCAGGTCCTGAAGCCCTGCCCGGGCAGCCGGGGTTTGGCTGGCCATACGCAACGCATGCTCCGGCGCGATGCCGATAGAGATCAGGTTCCGCACGGCCTGGTCCAGATAGGCAACGCCGCCGTCCAGCGCTCCGTCCGGCGTGCGGGCTACGCCGTCCTTGACAATCAGCCGGTAGTCGCCAACCGCGTGCTCTCCGTCCGGCAACCCATGGGAGAATACCGAATCGGAAATCAGAATCATTTTGTCCGGGCCCTTTTCCCGGTAAATCAGCTTGATAATGGCCGGATGCAGATGATGGAAATCGCAAATGGCTTCCATATAAACAGTCTGGTTTTCCATGGCGGCCACTACTACGCCGGGGTCCCGATGATGGATGGGGCGGCAGGCGTTAAAGCTGTGACACAGCGACTGCACGCCCGCCTGAAAGCCATGCATCGCCTGCTCATAGGTGGCGTTGGTATGGCCTGCCTGCACGCACACGCCTTTGGAAAGCAAATGGCGAATCAACTCATCTGCGCCGGGTTCTTCGGGAGCCAGGCTCATCATGCGAATGATGTCGCCATCCTGTGCAAAAAGCTCCTCGTAGGCCTCCACCGTTGGCGGCAGCATGGCGCTTTGCAGCATGGCGCCAGGACGGGCAGAGGACAGAAACGGCCCCTCCAAATGCACGCCCAGAACACGCGCGCCGCCCATTTGACCGGCTTGCTGTGCTTCCATGCCCCGGCGAATCAGGCTTAGGGCATGACGCATGACTGGCTTTGGCGAAGTGGAGGTGGTCAGCAAAACGCCGGTTACTCCACAGGAAAGCAGCTTCATTAAAAAGCGCTCCAGGGTTTTCAGGTCGGATCGCTCGGCGTCAAAGCCTTCGCCGCCGTGACAGTGCAGGTCGAGTAACCCCGGGGTGAGCGTTTCCACACGGTAATCCGCCGGCCCGGACGGCAAAATAGCGGCAATTCGTCCCTCGATCACTTCCACTACGCGGTTTTCCTCCCAGCCATTGTCGCACAGCAGCTTTTGTGTCAAAATTCGCATGGCTTTGTTTCCTCCGTTGTTTTTCTTTCAGTACTGGTAGTGTATCATGTCCGGCGTTTTTCTTCAATATAGAAATCCTGAAAAACCTCGTTGTTCAGAAACGTATCAAACCGTAAAAACCCTTGCAAATGCGTTTCATTCGTGCTATGATGAGCACAGCAGCCGGGCCTTTGTCCGTTGCTGCCAACACTGTTGGAGGTGAAACACCATGGCATACCAGATTTCTGACGATTGCATCAGCTGTGGCGCTTGCCAGGCTGAATGCCCCGTGGACGCTATTTCCGAAGGCGACGGCAAGTACGTTATCGACGCTGACAAGTGCATCGAATGTGGCGCTTGCGCCGGCACCTGCCCCGTTGGTGCCCCCGCCCAGGCGTAATTCCACGCAAAAAACGGAGCGGCGCGCCCAGTGCGCGCCGCTCTGTTTTTATCAGCAGGAGGTTTGTCAAAATGGATTTATCCTTAAATGAGTACCAAAAAAAGGCCATGCGCACCCTGTCCGCCGCTTCAACAGATGAGAAGCGCCTTTTGAACGCTGCCATGGGCCTGTGCGGCGAAAGCGGCGAAGTGATCGACCATTTGAAAAAAGCCCTGTTTCAGGGACATGATTTGGATGTAAAGCACCTGTGTAAGGAAGTGGGCGACATTTTGTGGTATTGCGCCCTGTTTGCCGAAGGAGCCGGCGTGCCGCTAGCTGAAATTGCTCAGGCCAATATTGACAAGCTGATGGCTCGCTATCCGGACGGCTTTGACCAGGAGCGCTCCCGGAGCCGGGTTCCCACAGACGACTGAGCGTTGACAAAGCCTTTGGGAAACCGTATGATAATGGATTGGAAGGAGAAAGCCAAGAATGAGGATTTTGGGAATCGACCCTGGATTGGCCACGCTGGGCTGGGGCGTTATTGAGGCTGAACGGGGAAGACAAACGCTGGTCAATTACGGCTGTATCCTGACAACGCCAGACGAGCGCTTTCCCGACCGGCTGAGCCACATTCTGCGCGACATGCGCGATTTGTTGGCCCTTTACCGGCCGGAGGAAATCGCATTTGAAGAATTGTTTTTTGCCAAAAATGTAACCACTGCTTTGAACGTGGCCGCAGCCAGGGGCGTAAGCCTGGCCGCCTGCGCCGAGTATACCGACAAGCTGTACGAATATACCCCCATGCAGGTGAAGCAGGCCATTGTGGGCTACGGTAAGGCGGAAAAAAAACAAATTCAGCAAATGGTAAAGCTGATTCTGCATATGGACGAAATCGCCAAGCCGGACGACGCGGCGGACGCCATCGCCATTGCGCTTACCCATGCGGCTACGGGCCCGGCCCGGGAACAGTTTAAGATGAAATGAGGCGGTTGGAAGATGATTGCGGCTATCAAGGGCGTATTGATGGAAAAGGCGGAAGGCGAAGCCGTCGTCATGACGGCAGGCGGCTTGGCGCTGAATATGCAGTGCAGTATGAACACCCTGTCCGCCCTTCCGGCCGCCGGTCAGGAATGTACGCTGTATACTCATATGAGCGTGCGGGAGGAAAGCGTAGACTTATTTGGCTTTTCCCATAAGGACGAGCGGGATATGTTCCGGCGGCTCATTTCCGTAAGCGGAATCGGCCCCAAAAGCGCTCTGGGCGTGCTGGGCAGCATGCCGCTTTCAGACCTGCGGCTGGCTATTTTGACCGGCGATACAGCGGCGCTGGCGCGTGCGCCGGGCGTTGGCAAAAAAACAGCCCAGCGCCTCAGCCTGGAACTAAAGGATAAGCTGACTCAGGAGGCTCTTAGCGGTAGCGCCGCTTTGGAGGAGCCCATCGTTGTTCCCACAGGCGACGCTCCTGCGCAGGACGCGGTGTCGGAAGCCATGATGGCGCTGAAAGCATTGGGCTATACGCCTCAGGAAGCCGCCAATGCCTTAAAGGGCGTAAAGGGAAAGGGAAACACGGCCGACGAGCTGATTCGTCTGGCTTTGCGCCAGATGGCGCAGAACGGCTGATGGGGGAGTGAACAAAGTCCATGGATGATGAACGCATTGTATCGAGAGGCTTTCGCCAGGGGGAGGACGACCAGGAGCAAAGCCTTCGCCCTAAAAGCCTTCGGGAATATATCGGCCAGGAGAGCGTGAAGCAAAACCTGCACATTTCCATCGAGGCCGCTTTGAAACGACACGAACCGTTGGATCATTTACTGCTGTACGGCCCGCCGGGACTTGGCAAAACCACGCTGGCCGGCATCATCGCGGCGGAAATGGGGCAGAACATTCGCATCACCAGCGGACCGGCCATTGAGCGTGCCGGAGATTTGGCCAGTATTCTGACCAACCTGGCCGACGGCGACGTGCTGTTTATCGATGAAATTCATCGCCTGAGCCATTCGGTGGAGGAAGTGCTTTATCCTGCCATGGAGGACTGCGCGCTGGATATCATGATTGGCAAAGGTCCTACGGCTCGCAGTATCCGCCTGGATTTGCCCCGCTTTACGCTGGTGGGCGCTACCACCCGGGCGGGCCTGCTCAGCGCGCCCCTGCGCGACCGTTTCGGCATTTTGTTCCGACTGGAAATGTATACGCCCCGGGAGCTGTCCTCCATTGTGCGCCGCAGCGCCGGAATTTTGGGCGTGGAGGCCGACGACGAGGGCATTTTGGAAATTGCCCGCCGCAGCCGGGGCACGCCGCGAATTGCCAACCGTATGCTGCGCCGCGTACGGGATTATGCGCAAATTCGCGCTGACGGCGTAATTACGCGCAGCGTGGCTCGGGAGGCGCTGAACATGATGGATGTGGACGAGCTGGGCCTGGACCGGCTGGACCGCACCATGCTGACCACCGTGATCGACAAATTTGGCGGCGGTCCCGTGGGCTTGGAAACCCTGAGCGCTATGACGGGCGAGGACGCCTCCACCATTGAGGATGTGTACGAGCCTTACCTGATGCAGCTGGGCTTTATGATGCGCACCCCGCGAGGCCGCGTTGTGATGCCGGCCGCCTATGATCATCTTGGCCGCAAGCCGCAATCTCAGGAAGGAGAACAAATGCGCATATGAAAACCAGCGATTTTGATTATGAGCTGCCGCAGGAACTGATTGCCCAAACGCCGATGGAGCCCCGGGATCACAGCCGGCTGCTGGTGTATAACCGGGCGAATCAAAGCGTGCAGCACCTGCATTTTTACGATTTGCCGCGTTTTTTGCAAAAAGGCGATGTGCTGGTGGTGAATCAAACCAAAGTGATTCCTGCCCGGTTGCTGGGACAGAAAGAGGATACCGGCGTTCCGGTGGAGCTTTTGCTGCTCAAGCGTCTGGAAAAGGACGTATGGGAGGCGCTGGTACGGCCAGGCCGCCGGTTAAAGCCCGGCGCCATATGCAGCTTTGGAGACGGCTTGTTGAAAGCGGAAATCATTGAAAGCGCTGAAGACGGAGGACGCAAGGTGCGTTTTCACTATGAGGGCGTGTTTGAAGAACTTCTGGACCGACTGGGACAAATGCCGCTGCCGCCGTACATTCACGAGCAATTGCAGGATCAAACCCGCTACCAGACCGTGTATGCAAAGGAAGAGGGCAGCGCCGCCGCTCCTACAGCCGGATTGCATTTCACGCCGCAGCTGATGGACGATATTCGCGCCATGGGGGTGGACATTGTGCCCATTTTGCTGCATGTGGGGCTGGGAACCTTCCGCCCCGTGAAGGCGGAGGATGTGAGCCTGCATCACATGCACGTGGAGCATTATGAAGTAACGCCTGAGGCGGCGGAGCGCATCAACCGTGCCCGGCAAAACGGCGGCCGCTGCATTTGCGTGGGTACGACCAGCGTGCGTACTTTGGAAACCGTGACGGGAGAGGATGGGCTGGTCAAAGCGCAAAGCGGCGATACGGACATTTTCATCAGGCCCGGCTATTCGTTCCGTGCCACCGATGGGCTGGTAACCAATTTTCACCTGCCCCAAAGCACGCTGCTCATGCTGATCTCCGCTCTCATGGGTCGGGAAGAAGCTTTGCGAGTATACCGGGAAGCGGTGGAGCAGAAGTATCGTTTTTTTTCCTTTGGCGATGCTATGCTGATTTTGTAAACGCCATTCCAAAAAGGCCGTGCATCCGAAAACGGACGCACGGTTTTTTCGTTGACAGGCTTTGCTGGAAAGGTCATTGACGCGCAGGCATTGGGCAGCGCCCTTCCATTTTCATTCCGGCGTGTGCGTTGGTTTTGGCACCCATGGACAGAAAGCTTTTTCTTACGTTCTTTGCCGGCCGGGCGGGAGGAGCCTCCGGCTATGCTGAAAGATTCCGGCCGTCTTTTGACAAAAAAATCGCCGGCAGGCCAGCTTTTTTGAAAGCCCCTTTTGGAGAGGAAAGGGCGGGTCGTCAGCAGCAATTTGAAATTGGGTTTTATCAAGAGCCCCCAACCGCGTTTTGAAGAAAGGCTATGAACGCCGTTTCACGGCTGCTTTTTCATTCCCTGCTCCAGGACTTGGGTTTTCTTTTTAGGCAAACCCAAGCCTTCCTCTCTGGCACAAATGACCGGCCCGCGCCGGCAGGAACGCTTTTCGAAATGACTGTGTGATTTTAGCTATGCGTTTACCGAGTCTCTGTTACCGGCGAATGAGCCATCGCTTCGCGCACTAGGGACAGGCACCGGCTCATAACGTTGCGTTGGTCTTTGTCCACAAAATCGGGATAGGTTTCGCCATCGTTCAGCAGAATACGGTAGCGCTGGATGCCGCCATCCTTGCCCCGCCAGGAATAGGTGGGAGTGTAGGTGAGACCGTCAAAGGCCACGCAGCCAGTAGACGGGTCATACACCACGTTGGTTTTCAGCAAAACACCGGCCAGCCCGGAGCGCTTTTCCCGGTTGTAGGTAAACAGGTTTCCCAGCGAATAAGAGCATAGCACGGGATGGTATTGGCCGTCGCCGCGGTTGGCGGTTAGCAGTTCCACACTTTGCAGCGTGCCGGAATGGGTGCCCAAAATGATATCTGCGCCGGCGTCGGCAATGGCTTGCGCCAATTGACGCTGGGTACTGGTGGGAGCGGTGGCGCCCGCTTTGCCCCAGCATAGCGAAACCACCACGACCTGCGCGCCGTTTTGCCGCAATTGGGCAATATCGGCGGCAATGGTGGGCAACTGCTGGCTGGCTAGCGCAAAGGCGCGTTCTGCATCGCTGGTGTGCTTACGGCCTGCGTTGCTCAAGTCGTTTTGATAATTCAGCAGCGCCACGGAAACGCCGCGAATATTCAGCATGGTCATCCGGGCGCGTTCCTGCTCGGAGGCATATACGCCATAGGGAGTCATTCCTGCCGCCGCAATCGCGTCGCGCGTGGCCTGAAGGCCGGCAATACCGCCGTCCAGCACATTGGCGTGCCCCAGACACAGGGCGTTCAGCCCGGCGGAGCGCAGGGCGGACAGAAAACCGACGGGCATGTTAACGTCCGTTACTTTGTCGGTGGCAATAAAGGTATTCTCCACGGTAGCTATGCTTAAATCAGCGCTGAGCGCGCCGGTTAGCTGATCCGTCAGCACATCCAAATGATAGCCGTCGTCATCGGTCAGCGTTTTTTGAACCCGGCTGTTGAGTTTGATGCTGCCGGCTGCGCACAGGGAAAAGGTAACGGTGGACGATTGCGTAGCGGCGGGAGCGGCCGTAACGGAAGAAGAAACGTTTTGCGGGGCTGGCGTGCTGCTGACGAAAAGCGTTTGCTGCGTAGGGAGCGACGCTTTTTGAACGGATTGGGTTAACGTGGTGATCTGAGAAATGGATTGGTCGATGGCTACGGCCAGGTTGGCCGCATCCACCCGGATATCCGTATGCCCGGTAAACACGGGCAGCAGTGCAAAAAAGCCTATCAGCACCAAAGAGGTCAGCGTCAACATGACAACCGTGCCCAGGCTAACCCGGCGTCTCCGTTTGCGCCTGCGCGGCATGCCAGCCCCCTCCTTGCATTTATGCTGTCCTCATGATATCATAATCCACAGCGTTATGCAACTTTCCCATGAAGCTTCAAAGTCAGGCTGAGGCGGAAAACGGTTTGCATTGCAGGGAGGAGAACAAGCGAATGAAAGCGTTGTTTATTGGCGGAACAGGAACCATCAGCACCTATGTAACCAGGCGCTGCCTGGAAAAAGGCTGGGAGATGACGTTGCTGAACCGCGGCAGTCGCCCCGTTCCGCAAGGCGTGCGGGAACTGCGGGGCGATATTCGCAGCGAGGATGCGGTGCGGGCGCTGCTGGAAAACGAAAGCTTCGACGTGGTCGCAGACTTTATTGCCTTTACACCGGCGGATGTGGAGCGCGACATTCGGCTCTTTCAAGGCAAAACCCGTCAGTATGTGTTTATTAGCTCGGCTTCGGCGTATCAAAAGCCGCTGGCTTCGCCCTGGATTAACGAAAGCACGCCGCTGCACAACCCATATTGGCAGTACAGCCGCCAAAAGGCGGCCTGCGAACGGCTGCTGATGCAGGCCTACTGCGAAAAGGGGTTTCCTGTCACCATTGTGCGGCCCAGCCACACCTACTGCGAAAAGAGCGTACCGGTGGCGCTGCACGGCCCCAACGGGAGCTTTGCGGTGCTGGAACGCATGCGCCTTGGAAAAAAGGTGATTGTGCCCGGCGACGGTCTGACCCTATGGACGTTGACGCACAGCCGGGACTTTGCCGTGGCCTTTGAGGGGCTGATGGGCAACCTGCATGCCCTGGGGCAGGCTTTTCAGATTACCGGAGACGAAAGCCTCACCTGGAACCAGATTCATGCCGCGGCTGCGGCTGCCCTGGGCGTGGAGGCCAAGCTGACGCACATTGCCAGCGAAACGCTGGCCGCTCTGTGGCCGGCGCTGGAGGGCAGCTTGCTGGGCGATAAGAGCAACACGGTTTTGTTTGATAACCAAAAAATCAAGCGGGCAGTGCCGGGCTTCTGCGCGGTTACCCAGTTTCATCAGGGAGTACGGGAAGCGGTGGCGTACATTTACAGCCATCCCGAATGTCAAAAGCCTGATCCGGCGTTCGACGCGTGGTGCGACGAGGTGATTGAACGCTACGAAAGCCTGACGTCTGCTTTGCCGCATTTTGAATAAGCAGCGCAAAAAGTAAAAGAGAAGAGAGAAAACCATGTTCAAAAAGCTTTTTGATGATTTTAAGCATTTTTGCTCCAAGGGAAACATTTTGGAACTGGCAACCGGCGTCATGATTGGCGGAGCGTTTTCCACCATTGTCAATTCGCTGGTAAACGATCTGCTCATGCCCTTGATTGGTCTTTTGACCGGCGGCATTAACCTGAGCGGCTTGTTTATTCCCCTGGATTTGAACTTTGGGGCTTATGCCAGCATCGACGCAGCCAAGGCGGCCGGCGTAGGCACGCTGAACTATGGAGCGTTTTTGCAGGCGGTGATTAACTTTCTCATCATTGCCTTTTGCATTTTTCTGCTGGTGAAGGCAATGAACAAGCTTATGCCCAAAAAGGAAGAAAAGAAAGCGCGCCAGTGCCCCTTTTGCAAAATGGATGTGCATGACGAAGCGGTTCGCTGTCCGCACTGTGGAAGCGACATCAGCCAAACCGTGAAGGCCGAGTGAAAAAAATGGAATACTCGGGAGGCCCAACCAGCGGACGCCGAACGATTGGATGCGTTGCTGTCCCTGCTGATTCAGGACGAGGCCCAGTATGGCGGCAACCTGAACGGCCGGTATGTGGTAAAGGACAATTACGGCGCCAAAATCGGCCCGGAGGGTCATAAACTGCTGGCGGCGGAAAAGGACGAACACATCGTGGTTTTGCTTGCGGCTTCCTTTTCAGGTACCGGATGCTTGCAGGCAACCTGTGGCCATTCTGGCCGCCTTGTTTGTGGAGAAGGCATACCGGCGCATGGGCTGCGCCAAACGTCTGCTTTCGGCTTTTGAGCGCTTTGCCCGTGAGAATGGGGCCTGCCGGATTAAACTGCGCATGTTGACGGCCAATCGGCTGCCTTGGCCTTTTATGGTCAACAGGCGTGCCATGAAGCCAAGAAGTACCTCTGCCGAGAGCTTTCTTAAGTGGAAAAAAGAGACAAAAAGAAAACGGGGATATCATCTTTCATGCCATCCCAAAAGTGGGGGAGCAGGAGGGCGGAGCGGTTGCTCAAACGCGGGGAGGACAACGACCATAGTCCTCCCTGATTTCGCGCCCGTCTATGGGCTGACTTCATTCAGATGGAGTGTGCAAACTCTTTTGTGCATCAATCTGCAAGACCGGCGAACCCAGCGTACACACCGTCGGATTTGGAATGAAAACCGGAAGGCCGCGGCTCTCCGAACGCACTCCGGAATTTTTCGATAAGCTAAACGGACCGCGCAGATCCGCGCGGTCCGCCAAAAAGAGGTTTTGTTTGTTACGCGTTGCGCCGCCGCCAGCCAATCAGCAGCAGCGCCATGCAAAGCAACGCCGCCAGCGCCCACAGGGCGGGTTGCGCCGCATCCCCGGTAGCGGGAGGCATAGCGGAAAGCAGCGTAATCACCGCAGTTTCCGAAACGGCCGTTTGTCCGGATTCATCCTTCACCACACAGCGCAGCCGCGCGCCGTTCTCCCGGGCCGATACGGTCAGCGTATAGTCGGCCTGGTTTGCGCCGCTGATGTTTGTCCAGCTGCCGTCCGCGTTTTGGCGCTGCCACTGATAGCGATAGGGCAGTGTTCCGCCGGTTGCCGTCACGGAGAAAACGAGGTAATCGCCCGCGGACGCAGTCTGCGAAGCCGGATGCTTCACAATGGTCAGCACAGAGCCAAGCAGCACGGTGCGCTGATTATCGAAGTCGGCAAACTCCTTTTCCGCCGCTTCCTCCGGCAGGTTGTCGGTCAGCGTAAAAGTGACTTCTCCTGCGGGAAGCCCGTTCAGCAGCCGGCTGGCCGGCAGGTTCAGCGTGTAGCTGAAATCCTCGTCGATTGCCGCCTGGAAGGTGTGCTGGAAAACCTGCTTGCCGCTCAGCGTTGCGGTCAGGGTAGGCTGCGTTTCAACGGCGGTTTGCGAACGGCCTGCAATATTCACCCGCACATATTCCGTGCCCTTCGTATCAACGTAGGGCTGGCAATCCAGCATCAAATCGCTCTGGCCCAAATCAATGTCTTTTTTCAGAGCCTTATCTTTGTCGGAGGTCTGCCGAACCGAGCCCAGCCTCACGCCAATCTGTCCACTGGTTTCCACATCTGCGGCAGGCAGCACGGCGCCGCCCCGGTCAATGCGTTGGCCGACGCTGTTAAAGCCCACTTCTTCCTCCGAGTCGTTTGTCATCCTGTCTCTATCGCTAAGTGTGTAGCGCGTCAGAGCAAACACGTTTACCAGCTCCGCCGACAGCTTGACTGTGCCTTCCCAGTCGTCCGGCACCTTGAAAGCCGCCTGATAGGTATGCACGCCGCCGGGCATGAGCAAATCGGTACGCACCTGCTCAACCGTTTGTCCTCCACCCCGATCATAGCTTGTCAGGAGCCAGTGGTCGCCGTTCATGTTGTCGTACAGGCTGTCCACCCGGCCGACGGAATAAGCCGAAGCATTGCTGTCGCCAAACAAGTTGTTTACGCTGGCGTTTTGGGGATTCCGGCAATCCACGGTAATGGTTTGCAGAGGCTCCGTTTTCCCCTGCTGCGTAATGGCCACCGTGAAGCGGGATACCGGAAGGTTGCCCGTATTCTCTACGGAGAACAGCAGATTGCCGTATTCCCCACGGCATACGCAGGGATCGCTGGCGACCACGCCTTTGAGCGCTACGGCCGTTTGCAGGCTGAACTGGAAACGAATCAGCTTTTGTCTGACGACGGCGCTTTCGTTCTCTTGTTCCAGCTCCACGGTGTAGTAGCCCGTTCCGTCCATCAAAAGATGCAGGCTGGACGGCATTTGAGACAGCTCTACCAGCGTGAAGGGCGCCGTCATCGTGTTGGTTTCCCTGTCGAAGCGCACGCACTTTACCTGATACCGTGCTTCAGCGCCGTAGCCCTCCTCTTCGCCGTTTCCGCCCGGATTCACGCTTTCCACCCAGTACAGATAGGGCAAGCCGTTCCGGCCGTCGTTCACAACCACCGTCTGGAAGTGAGCGGCATACAGGGGTACGTCGTAATCCCGAAGCTGGAATAAGCCGCTATTCAACCTATGCTGAACGCTCATCAGGCGATAGCAGTCGGACCCGTCGTCCGCCTTTCCTTTTTTCAGATAGAACACGATTTCCTCTTGACTGAGATTTGCGCCCTGGTTCCGCAGCGCTTCCATATATACCACGTCTTGGTCCAAAACTTTTCCTGTTTCGTTCATTCGGACAGACAGCTTGTCCACCCGGGCCGAACTGTTGTCCATAGCCAGCCGGTAATAGCAGGATGAGCTTTGGTTTTTATCTTGGATTGGCTGCCCGTCAACCGTCAGCTTGTTCGGCTCAGCCGCAACCAGCCTGACGGACGCCGCAGGAAACCAATCTCCTGCCAGATTATCCGAAATGATGGAAACGTCGTTAACAAGAAAACCATCCGAACTGCGCTGCCAGTCTTTTGACACAACCTCGGCCGTATAGCCGTTTCCCATTTCGTTGTTGCAGGCCGCGTTCAAAAACCAATGCGTGTTCGAGGAGCCATTCGTGCTGTTGGTAAAATGAATCATCGGCATGCTCAGGCTTCTGCTGGAGGACTCGCCTGCGATTGCCTGGTATACATCCGTGAAATAGGCCCCGCCTTTGCCTGCGGCATTTTCAATCTCCAGCCGCAGCTTTCCGTTTACATTCTTTGCCTGCATCACCGCCAGGGTCATTCGGCTCTCCGTGGGCTTGTCCTTTCCGGTTTCAAACCTGCCGCTGAGAATGGTAATGCCCACCAGGTCGCCCTTGCCCATAAGGGCAAAGTCATAATCGGAAGCCCCAGTCCTTCGCCATTCATCATCCCCCAAAATCACCGTGCCGTGGATGTCCGGGCTATCCAGGTTGTACCAAACCAGCTCGGCAATGCGCTCTCTGGTTTTTACAATAGGACGAATCCAGAAACCAAAGGTGGCGGTTTGGGTTCCGCTGGTCAGCGTCACATACTGGATGCTGGTCGCCAGGGTATCCACCCAACTGAAAACTTCCGTTTCTTCGTCCGGGAACACGCCGGTCTGGTTGTCCCAAGCGCTGGCAATTCCTCCGTTTTGAGAGGAAGGCACAGCCTCTCCGTCTTTCTCTCCGACAAATGCGTAGGTTTGGCTTGACGGGACGCCTGCCGTCTGCGCGGCGTTGGCGTTCTTTCGGCTATCATAGTGCCACATGTTTTTCCACAAGGTTTGCTTGACCTTGATAAAAACAAATTGGGCCGTAATATCCAAGGCAAAGCCCAAATCCAAGGCGGCGCTGGCGGCGGTGTTCAGGCGAATAAGCGAAGCAATTTTGCCGGCCAAGCGCAGCGCCGCGCTGGCCAGGCCGCGCACGCCCACGCCCAGGCTGGCGCCCAGTTCCGCCAGAAAGCTGATCTGCACCCCTTCGCTGTCGCCAAACAGGAATTTCATATTTCCCAGGCTGGGATAATCCGCCTCCAGACCCAGCCCCATCGACACGCCCAGGGAAAACGCATAATCCAACGCGGCATACATCGGCACTACGCCGACAGTAAACTGCCAGCCGAAGCCGCCCTTGAAAGCTCCCTGCACGCCGCCTACGCCCTTGATGCTAAACCGTTCCTCCACGTCGTTGATGTACCCTTGCAGCGCGCCAAAAAGGGTAAAGGTGCCCTTGGTCTCTCCAATTACCTTACTGCGCTTGGTCGCGCCCTGGTTTTGGTACACCTGGTTTTCCACTGCGTGCGCGTCGCGCTGCCCTTCCCGGTCCGCCTCATCCATGCGCTGAGTTTTGTCCTTCAGGCTTTCAGACTTCCAGCTTGCTTCCTCAGGCTGGAAATTCTTCCCGAAAGCAAACTGGATATAGCCGCTCGGGTCAATCATCAGCTGCGCCGGTGCGCCGGGAAAATCCAGCGACATTTCGGTACCGCCAAGGAAGGGGATGGAATCCGGAAAACGGAACTTAAAGCCGCCGGTGGTAAAGCTGGCGTTTTTTTGGTTGCTGTACTGCGGCTCTTCCACCACAGCCTTTTTCACCTTCAGCTGGGTTTGATAGGTTCTGGTGAAGCCGTCGCTTTCCACCCGAATGGAAACGGTGGAGCCGGGCACAATTTGCTGACAGTAGCGATTGGTAAAATACACCGGGCTGCCTGAATCAAAGGCGTGCTTTTCTTCCTTCTCCACAACCTCGCCGTCTGCGTTATACACCTGATAGCCCAAATACAGCGAGCCGGAAAAAGGCTTGGCTTTTTGTTTTTCTACCAGCACGGAGAAGGTTTGGGGCGCATCGTTTTTCAGGGTGTAGAAAATCGTGTCCTGCTGGCTGAGAATATCATGACCGTTATAGCAGGCCATGCGCAGATAAGGCTGACCCGCGTAGGTTTCCAGGCTCACGTGCTCCGCCAGGCCGCCCCGCATATTCAGTTTGCGCATCTCCCGGGTACAGTAATTGTCTTTGGAAAAAACCACGTCGATCAGGATACGGTTGTCATCGTCAGGCCGAAAATCCTTAATCAGGAAAACGGCCTGCCCGTTCTTGTCGGTGAATTTATCGCCCTCGACATTTTCGTATTTGGAGCTGCTGACATGCACCTTCACCTTTTCCATCGGTTTTCCGTCGGCGTCGCGTACCACAAAGCCAAACTGCTTGGTGGACAGCGCCAGCACTTCAAAATCAATCTTTTTCTTTTCTTCTTCTGCTGTTAACCGGGCGGCTTCGGCGGATAGCTTTTCTTCCCCGCTGGCCACCAGTTCCGGGCTTTGGGGCGTTTGCATAACCTGCTTCAGCTGGAAATGATGGTCTTTTAGCAAATCCTGATACTGCGCATAGTAACCGGCCATGGCTGTGATGATGCTTTGGATATTGGCAACGGATGCGCGCACCCGCACCGCCGCCCGCTTTTGCCCAAGCTCGGTCGCGCTTTCCTCTTCTTCCAGGCTGCGCAAATCGTTCAGCACAGAAAGCCGCTCCTGCTCCAGCTGGTCGCGGTAATAGGCCAGTTTGTTACGCAGCTGCATCAATGCGGTAGACAGACCATCCAGCAAATTGCCCTCGCCCGCCCGGGCTTCTTCCAGCAGTTGCCGGCTGTCCAGCACGCTGTTTACCAGACTGTCTACTTCATCGGACAGCAGCCAGTCCAGGCATTGCTGCGCCTGCAGGGCGTTCATATCCGCCGTAAAGGCGTCGCCTTTTTCCCAGCCCTGAGCGTCTCCCTCCATAGCAATCAGGCGCTGAGCCTCCGCCTTTTCCTGCCGGGTAAGAACGGTCAGGGAGTCCTCTGCTAAAGTGGGTAACTGCAAAACAAGCAGCACAACTGCCAGGAGCAGGCTTATCGCGCGTTTCATCATGGGTTTTCCTCCACATACTGATTCATGATGCAGTTGCAGGAACATGTCATACATTTCCATTATAACAGATTTCCGGAGAAAAACAACGCATTTTCAAACTGGTATGGGTCCAGTTGTGCCGGCTTTCCACCGTTTATGATCCCAACCGGCAAAAGCAGAGTTTTTCCCCGGCAGTCGTCCCAAAAGCTCGCCGGTCGGCAATCTTCAGATTGTCAAAAAAAGTGAAGAACCAAGGGACACCTCAATCGCGGGGAGGACAATGGTCGTAGCTCTCCGTCGCTTCAAGGCCCGTTTGCGGGCCTTGAAACGCCTATGCGGTTGCAGACACTGGTTGCCGCTCCCTTCCGGTGCCTGCCGAAGCTTTCGGCGAAGCTCTTAAGCCTTCTGTCGCAGTATCGGGCGGTCAAGAGCGTAAGACTGCCGGAGGCGGAGGGCCCCATTTCTTTCCTTGACAGACGCGCCATGAACGGCTTATACTGCAACCACTTATTTGATTTTGGAAAGGACGGATTGTTTCCATGAGTCTGAAAGAGCATCTCCACGGTTTGCAGCATATTGGGATTCCAACCAACAACCTGGCCCAAACCATCGCCTTTTATGAAAGCCTGGGCTTTGAGGTGGCCCACCGTAACCACACCCCTACGGAGCCGGTTGTTTTTCTTACCCTCCAAAACCTGACCATCGAAGCCTACGAAAACAAAAGCGCCGCTCTTCATCCCGGGGCGGTGGACCACTTTGCCATTGACGTAAGCCATATCGAAGCGGTTTATCAAGCGGTGAAAGCTCTTGGCTACCAAGAGCTGGAGGATGGTATTCAGTTTTTGCCCTTCTGGGAAAAGGGCGTGCGCTACTTTACCATTCTGGGGCCCAATGGGGAAAAGGTGGAATTTAGCGAAAAGCTCTAAAAACGCTTTTCGGCGGATTGTTCCAGAAAAAAAGCCGCCCGAAAGGCGCCGCTGGATGGCAAAAACTTCGGTCAAAAGACCTCTCGCTTTTTTTCTGTCGATTGAGCCGGGGCGCTGATTCGATCCCATTGTGCTGGCCGTGGCAATGACTGCCGGCGTTGGGAAAAACGGACGCTTGCACCTGTTGCCCCGCAAATGAAGAGCTTTTTCTCTCTGGTACTTCTTCGCTTGTTTTCATATTCTCACCGGGTTCTCTCTGTTTCTGGTTGAAGTTTGAAGGGAAAGCCCATTGTTTCCGCCGCCTCTCCAGGCTCCCAGCCTGTTATGGCACCCAATCAGGAAAGGGGTCAGAGGGGCCGTGTCCACCAGAATCGTATCGTCCGGCTAACCTGCAAACGTTCCCTTTGTTATGCACAGCATCCAAGCAGGCGGGTTGATTTCGGCTCCGCCGAAATCAATCCGACTTTTCAGAAAAAAATCACCGCCGGGCAAGCTTTGACCGGTCTGTCCATCCGCTTGCCGGCGGTATTTTTTGCGAACGCTTACTGGCAAAAGCTTTCCGTGCTCATCTGGTTGCCTTTTTATCCAAGCAAGCCCTTCAGCGCCTGAGCCGCCTCCTGCGCCCCGGCGGGTGCGTCGCTCATAACGCCTGTGGCCTGAAGAATGATGACCAGAATTCCCAGCAGGGCCATGTACAGGGCAAAGCCATTCAGCGTGGCTTTGCTCAACAGCTTCAGGAAGAAGCGAATGGCCAGATAACCGCTGACGCCTGCCACCGCCATGCCCACCAGGATGGCCGGCAAATCGCCGCCCAGGGAAAGCCCCTCGGCCAGCGCATCCTTGCCTTCGCTCAGCAAACTGCCCACAATGGCGGGCGCGCTCATCATAAAGCTGAATTTAGCCGCTGTCTCCCGGTTCAGCCGGGCCGCCACACCGCCAAAAATGGTGCTGCCGCTGCGGCTGATGCCAGGCAGCATCCCCACGGCCTGCATGCAGCCCATGGCCAGCGCCTCAGGGATTCCCACCTGCGTTTTTTCATTTCCAAGTGCCTGATGGCGGCCAGACAACCACTGCGTGAGCACCAGCAGCAGCGCCGTACCCAGGAAGAACACCCCTAAAAAGCGATTGGTGTTTTCAATCACAGCCAACTGGTCGTTAAAAATGACTTTGGCCGCCAGCGCCGGCAGAGATGCAATGAACAACAGCAGCAGCGTTTTGTTTTTGATTGGATGGGCAATCATCTGCACCCAATCCTTCCAAAACACAATGGCTACTGCCGCCAGCGTGCCCACATGCAGCAAAATGTTAAACAAAAGCTGGTTGCCCACATTCACCCCAAGCAGCGCCTGAAACAGGTTCAGATGCCCGCTGGAGGAAATGGGCAGGAACTCAGCCAAGCCCTGAATCAGTCCCAAAAAAGCGGCGGTTAACACATTCACTTTCCAATCGTTCCTTTCCATCATGATCGGTCATTGGCAGTATACACCATTTACCTGTCTCTGTCCATGTAAAATCTTCCGATTGTTGTAAAAGCCACGTTTCAGACTGTCGAGAAACCTCGGGTGGTATCGGCCGCAGCCCTCCGATTTTCACCTCGAACCCGGCAGCGTGTAGTCGGTTTCGGCAGCCTTGCGCAGCAAGGCTCAGACTGTTGAAAAAACCTCTACGAGAGAGCGCGTCCGTGCACACGGCTACGTTGGTTCGCAGGGAAAATGCTGCGGCATAAGGCTTAGGAGCTCCGCCCCTAAAACCCCGGCAGGAGGCATTGCCTCCTGCACCTCCGCTTTTTCAACAACCTGAGCCTTGCGCGGCAAGGCTTTCCTTACGTGCTTTGCCGCAGGCGAGCAGGCAAAGCG
>CAKTUS010000013.1 GCA_934621485.1 uncultured Clostridia bacterium | reverse complement strand
GGAATACTGTGTACATAGCTTTCCACCAAATAAATGCCGGTGGGCAGCTGGAACGCGGCATACGGCAGCACCAGCGTCAGCAGATGATCCGTCAGCTTCATCCGGGAAAAGAATACATACATGGGCACCATCAACGAGTGAACAGGAATCAAAATGCCCACCAGAAAAATGCCGTACAGCAAATTGTGACCGCGAAATTTGAAGCGGGAAAGAAAATAGCCCGTTACAAAACTGATGGTTAGAATCACCAGCAGCGACAGAACCGTAACGATTAGCGAGTTGAGCATGTAACGGGGCATATCGCTAATGGTAATCACGTGGATGAAGTTGTCCAGCGTGGGCGCTTTGGGCAGGGCTACGCTGTTCATGTCAAATTCCTTCTGGGTTTTCAGAGCGGAATAGATGAGCCAGAAAATGGGGTAGAGACACAGCAGCGAGGAAAGAAAAACATACAAATTCAGAAAAAAGGAGGATATACGTTTGCCAACCGGACGGGCCGGCCTATCGGTGCGAGCGGCGGAATGGTTTGCAAAAGCCGTCATGCGTCAGCACCGCCTTTCTTGGAAAAAATACCGCGAACAGTAAGCGTTACCAGCAGACTGAGCACCAGGATACCAATGGAGAGGGCGCTGCCGTAGCCCATTTTATAACGCAGGAAAGAGGTCTTGTAAGTATATAAGGCCATAACGGTGGTGGCATTTCCGGGGCCGCCGCCCGTCATCACGTAAATATGGTCAAAGATTTTCATGTTGCCGGAAATACACAGGGTTAAGCATACCAGCATGGTGTTTTTCAGCATTGGCAAGGTAATGTACCAGGCTTTTTGCAAGGCATTGACCCCGTCAATTTCAGCCATTTCCAGCACGGAAGGATCGATGGAAGCCAGACCGGAGAGAATGATGACCAGATAGTAGCCGATACACTGCCAAATCAGCGGGATGGCAACCAGCAAAAGAGCCATCTTGGGGTTGCTCAGCCAGGGCTGCGCATAGTCGCTTAGGCCAATTCCACGCAGCAGGTAATTCAGCAGGCCGTAATTATAATCGTAGATCATGGACCAGATGAAGCCCACAACCACAGCGGAAAGCGTTACAGGATAGTAGCTGACCACCCGGTGAAAATTCTTCCACTTCACCATTTTGGAGTTCAGCATCAGGGCCAGAATAAAGGCGAACCCAATTTGCCCAACAATGCAAATCAGGGTTAGGCTCAGGTTGTTGGTAAAAGAAGTCCAGAAGGTTTTATCCGAAATCAGGGTTCCATAGTTGCTCAGGCCAATAAAGGTCATTTTAGGACCGCCGGACCAGTTGAACAGGCTGTAATAAAACGCGCCGAATACCGGGACGAACACCACCAGAAGGTAGAGCACGACACCAGGCGTCAGATAGGCAAAAAACAAGCTTTTGCGCGGTTTGATGGTAGAATTCATGATTCTCTCCCTCTTTGCGGTGAAAGTTTGGCGGAGCCCGGCCGCCGGAGCGGTGCGGACTCCGCCATGAAGAAAAGGGTGCTTTACTTCAGCAGGAGGGCATATTCCGCCTGGATTTCTTCCGCGGCGGCCTCGGCAGTGGTGCCGCCAGCCAGCAGCAGAGCCAGGTTCTCGTTCATCACGTCGATGACGGCGGCGTCGATACGGGCGTCATAGATGTGCACGGTAGAAGTGGCGTTGTCCACCAGGCTCATGTAGTCCTTGTTCAGCTGGGACAGTTCCACACCTTCGCTGGGCGTGGTGAAGCAAGTGCTGATGTAACCGGCGTCGGACATGGCCTGAGAAAGCACGGGACCGGAGGCGGCGAAGATCAGGTCCATAGCGGCCTGCTTCTTTTCGCCTTCCAGCTTGCTGTTCACAGCGATGAACCAGCCGCAGCCAGCGGTGATGGAGGAAGGATCGCCCTTGCCGCCTTCAACGCCCGGATGGGGAGCGATGGCCAGCTTGCTCAGGAAGTTCTCGTCGGCATTCTGCAGCAGGTAGCTGATGGCCCAGTAGCCGTCGATGAAGGTAGCGGACTTGCCGTTGATGAACTGAGAGGCAGCCTGCTGATGGGTAATGGTGCTGTAATCGGGGTTGAGCATGCCGGAAGCGCCAATCTGAGCAATCAGGTTCAAAGCGCTGACAAACTCGGGATCGGTGAAGTTGGCAACGCCATCCTTGGCAATGATGGAATTGGTCCACTCGGTACCGGTGTAACGGTCGGCGATGGCAGAAATCCAGGAGGAGTTGATCTGCCACTTGTCTTTGTTGCCAAAGGAAATGGTGTCCAGGCCCATGGCGTCGAACTTTGCGTCGGCGGCAATCAGCTCTTGCCAGGTAGCGGGCAGCGTGTCATAACCGGCTTCCTTCCACAGATCCTTGTTGTAGAAAACCAGAGCGGTGGAGGAGAACTGCATGGGGGCGGCGTAAATCGCGCCGTTCACAGTGGCCGGGTCGAACAGGTAGGGACGATACTCATCCTTGAAGGAGCAGTTCTGATACGCTTCGGTGATGTCGGCAATCAGGCCGTTTTCCACAAAGTTGTTAATCCAGGAGCCCTTTACCAGGAATACGTCGGGCAGATCGTTGGCGGCAGCCAGAGCCTGCATTTTGGTTTCGTAGTCGTTGTGCTGAATCTCGGTGATTTCCAGCTCAATCTTGTCCTTGTTTTCTTCCGCAAATTGCAGGATAGCGTCACGGGGGCCCTTGCGGGTCATGTCGCCAGCCTCAGCTTCTTCCTTAGTATAGGTGTGGGCAACCGTCAGGGTTACCTTTTCTTCTGCAACGCCGGCGGTGGATACGCTCAGCAGAGCGACCATCATCAGCAATGCCATTACCAGTGACAGAAACCGTTTCATGTGCCATTCCTCCTATAAACTTGCTTTTCCGGGAAGGGTATTTGGTTATCCCGGATGGTTTAACAACATTTTATTGTTTTTTTTCATCAAAAAAACGCAAAAATCCGTTCAAAACATCCAAGAAGTTTGCTCGTTTTTGCAATTGGGATGATTTGGCACGCAAAAAATATCCGAAATAAGCAAACTATATCTCATATTTTTGCGCTTTGCTGGACAAAATACCCGCAAACGGATATGATGATGACAACAAAAAGCGTATGGGATGCGTAACGCGGTAAAGCGGAAATGCGTTCACAGGGAGGATGAAATGTACAAGCTCAGTCTGAAACGGCAGCTCATCATCGTTTTTGTGTTGCTTTTTCTTTTTCCGTTGGTTTTTTCCCTGTGCATCATGGACGATTATGCCGGACGCTTTGCAGGCGATAGTATTCAGCGGCTGAACGTGCAAAACATGAAGCATATCAGCGCGTCGATCGATCAGGTATTTCGTTCCGTCAACGATTTTTCCCTTTACCTGTTATTAGAAAAAAACATTCGCGCCTACCTGAGCACGCCAAGCGGTTCTCCGAGAGAAACGGATTTGAAGGTATCGGCTCAGGAGGTACTCAGCATCCTGCCCATTTCCAATACAACCATCAAGGCGATTGCCCTGTTTGGCCAGCAAGGACAGTATCTGTGTACCGGCATCAACGAATTAGGCATGTCTCAAGCGGAAAAAGAACTGGCAGACCAAAACAACGGCTATTATGCCTGGACCGTTGAAAATGCAGCCAGCCAGCACCCAAGCATTTTCTTTATTAGAAAGCTGAGGATTCCAACCACGCTTGCACCGATTGGCTATTTGAAAATCAGACTGAACCTGGATGAATTGGCCAGCCTTTTTGCTATGCCCAGAGAGGCGGAAACCTGCTATTTTATTATGACGGAAAACGATCAGCTGGTGTATGCTTCCGCTCAGGATGAGCAAATGCGGCAGGCCGCCTCCTCCCTTTCGTTTGCCAAGCTTTCCGAAAACCTGGGCGCTTCCGTGAAACTGCCCCGCTCCGATTATTATGTTACGCCATGCCAGGTGGACTGCACTCCCTGGATTGTGTTTAGCGTATCTCAAAACGACTACGGCATGGTGCTTAGAGGAACGCTTACGTCTACCTTTATAAGTTATATCGCGGTGTGTTCTGTGTTTTGCTTGCTGCTGGCCATTGTGTTTACGCGCATGATTGTGGCGCCGCTGCGCAAACTGGGAGTGCTGATGGAACACATTAGCCAGGAGGACTATTCGGTGCGCTTTCACGCCAAAGGAAACGATGAAATCGCCATGCTGGCCAATCAGTTTGATATGATGAGCGAAAAGCTGCAAACACTGTATACCAAAGTATACTTAAGCGAACTAAAGCTGAAGCAATCCCAGCTTTCGGCCTTACAGGCGCAAATCAACCCGCATTTTCTGTACAACACCCTGGACACCATTTACTGGATGAGCGAATTTCATCACACCAGCGACGTAAGTCAGATGATCGCCTCCCTTTCCGCCCTGTTCCGTATTTGCATTTCCAATGGAGACAGCGATCAGGTGAGCCTGAAAACGGAAATAGAGCACGTGAAGTGCTACATGTACATTCAGCAGATTCGCTACCAGGACCAGCTTTCCTTCTCTATTCATTCTACCGTTGATGAAGAACGCACGTCTGTTATGAAGCTCGTTTTGCAGCCCCTGGTGGAAAACGCAGTGATTCACGGCATTGGCGTAGTGGGCCATGGAACTGTGACAGTGGAGATTACACAGCAGGAGGGAAAGCTGGTGTACGAAGTCAGCGACGACGCCTGCGTTGCCAACGCCGAGGAAATTAACGCCTATATTCAGGCCAAAGACCCTGTTGCGGAAGGAAAGGGTATTGCCTTACGCAACATCAACGACCGGATTGTGCTGCGCTATTCAAAGCAATATGGCGTAACCTGTATCTGCGATGGAAAAAGAACCACCTTCCGGGTGTTGCTTCCTTTGGAGGAAGGCAAGGAGGAAAAACTATGCTGAAGCTGCTGATTGTGGATGACGAAGCCATCATTCGCCGGGGAATCCATTACTACATCGATTGGGGCGCTCATGGCATCGAGGTGATTGGGGAAGCGGCTAACGGTCAGGAAGGGCTTCAGATGGTCTCGCAGAAGCAACCGGACATTGTGGTAACCGATATTCGCATGCCCGTTATGGACGGCATCGAAATGGCCCGGCAGTTGAAGGCCCTTTATCCCCAAATTCACGTGATTATTTTGACCGGCTACAATGAAAACGAATATCTTCATTCGGCGATTCGGGTTGGCATTACGGATTTCATTCTGAAATCCGCCAAGCCTGCGGAAATTGTGAAAGGCGTGCTGCGCTGCAAGGAAAAAATACTGGAAGAACAGGAAAACAAAAACCGCATGAGCAAGGAACTGGTGGAAAGCAATTTTCGATTGTTTCACCATGAGCTGCTGCATGAATTGCTGATGATGGGAAAAAGCGAAGCGGAATTGCTTACATTCTCCCACCAACTGGGAGTGGAACTGAACGGCCCACAATATCTTCCTTTTGTGCTTACGCTGAAAAACAAACAGCTGCTTGATGAAGTACAGCTGACGTTGCTGATTCAATTGGAAGCGTATTTGCCTTTTTTGGCGCAGGATAAGGGAGAAATGATTGCGGGGCTGCTGAACCTGACGGAGGCGTGCAATCCGGACCGGGTCTTTGAACCTACGCTCCAAAAGCTGCGGCAGGCTCAATTGGGCGGCGCCAAGCTGCTGGCGGGACAAACGACTCCCACACTGAAGGCGGCCTCTGCCGAATTGAACCGGCTGTATCGGCTGATTCCTTCTCTGTGCTGGAATGAAGAGTACAGCCTAACGGTGGCGCAAGCCGATCAAGAGAAAACAGCCTTGCCGTTGGAACAACTGCTGGCCATGGAAAGCCGCATTATTAAAGCCTTTGTGCAGCAAAACGCAGTGGAATATCTTTCCGCCGTTTCTTCCTACCGCGATGAACTGCGGCGGCAGCGCCTGGACCTTATGCAGGTGAAGGAATCCATGAAGCGCATGATTACGTCCATGTATAACAACCTGAACAGCTATGAACGCGCCTCTGTGTACCTGGAAAGAATTAATGCCGCTCAAACCGTTACAGAAGCGTTTGAGGCGCTGCAGGACGTGATGCGGGAGCATTATATAAGCACGCCGCAGAGCAAAATTGTCCGTACAGCGCTGGCTTATATCAGCGAGCACTATGCTGCGAATATCTCCGTTCAGGATATTGCCGCGGCCTGTTATGTAACGCCGTCTTACTTGAGCCGGCTGTTTAAGGCGGAAACAGGTACCGGTATTTTGCAATACCTGCATCAGTACCGAATGGAACAGGCGAAAAAGATGCTGCTGAACACCGATTTACGCATTACAGAAATCGCCGCATTGACGGGGTATGCCGATTATAAGCGGTTTTCCTTCTATTTCTTGCGCCTGGTAGGCATGAGCCCGCGGGAGTATAAAAACCTGAACCGTCGCAGTGACAAGCAAGGGCTGGCGCGAAACGAATAAAAGCTTCCTACTCGGCTGATGGGGATTCCGGCAGGTTTCGTTTTCCGTATATTTCACCCAAAACGATTTTTCCAACCAACAAATGCTGCAAACCCCCGCAGCGATCGACGGGTTCGTTCTGCCAGCCGTAATGCTCAGTCAGCAGCTTGAGTCCGTGAAGCACTTCGGACTCCTTGTGAACAAAGCGGCATGTACCAAAGCCGATGACACTTTCATACCGTGCCGTGAGACCATGCGCAGTTTTTTCAACGCCAAGGAAACGGTCGCTTTCTACGCATACGAAGGGATTTGCTTCTAATCGTTCCAGCTTTAAGCCCTTTCGCGCGCAATGAAAATAGATAACACCGTTCACAACTTCAAATCCGAAAGAAACCGGAATCACGTAGGGATAAGAAGCTCCCTGCATGGCGATTCTGACGGTGTAGCAGCGTTGCAAAATGGCAAAGATTTCCTGATTGCTCTGAACCTCTCGGTCTTTTCGCCTCATACGGCTCAACTCCTTTGCATTGTTCGCTGACATTATAGCAGCGACAATTGCACAAAACAATAACGGGCATGGCAGTCTGTTGAACTGCCATGCCCGTTGATTTTGCAGAAGGTAGGGGAGAGGAATTACTGCTCCTTCTTGGTGGCGTAAGCGGCAACCAGCGCCAACGCCAACACGGCGCCCTTCACGGCGGGCAGCACATAGAAGGGAACAGCGCAAATGGTCAAGCCGTTTTCCAGTGTGGCTACCAGCATTGCGCCAATCAAAGTACCCAACGCATTGGGCTTTTCGGCGCCGCCGACGGAGCGGCCGACAAACACGGCGGCCAAGGACTGCATGAAGTAGTTGTCACAGCACATTACCTGAGCGGAACTGCCGCGGGAGGAAACCAGGATGCCGCCGATGGCGATAAACACGGCGGTAATCATACCGGCCAGATACCGATAACCCTTTACGTTGATACCGGACAGTTTAGCAGCCTGCTTGTTGCCGCCCATCGCATAAATGAACCGTCCGTGCTTTGTATGCTCCAGGAAAATATAGGCAATCAGGACGCAAACCAGCATAATGATAATCAGCCAAGGCTCCTTGCCGATGGCCAAAAACTCTGGCTCAAGTTTGATACGCACAGGCTGCGCGCCGGCAGGCGTGCGCATGCCGGTAGAAACAGCGCCGCCGCCAATGTACCATTGGCCCAAACCTTGGTGCACGAACATCAACGCGCAGGTGGCCAGCATGTCGGGAATTTTGCAAACCAGAATCAGGAACATGGTCAACTGATACATTACCAGCGTCACAGCCACGCAGATCAGCGCGCACAGCCACAGAGGCAGACCGTACCACAGGTACATACTTACAAACACATAGGCCGAGCAGCTGGCCAACGTACAGGCGGACATGTCGAAACCGTCGGGAGCCATGGTAACGGTAGAGGCAATGCCGAACACCGTGGTGATGGACATGGCGCGCAAAATGTTAATGATGTTGTTTACCGACAGGAAACGGTTGCCTTTTACCAGAGTAAAAACAATGAAGCAAAGCACCAGCGTGATAACGGCCGCCCAGTCAAGGAAAAAGCGAAGGAAGGTTTGGGATTTTTTCTGTGTCGCCAGCGGATTGGGTTTCAACGTAGCTTGCATAATAGAACCTCCTGTTCATTGCTGAAATGCCGGTTAGGCGTACTTGGCGGCGTTGCCGACGGCATAGTGCATGATTTCATCTTCGTTGGTGTCGGCAGTAACCAACTCCGCCATCACGTGCCCGTCAAACAGCACATAAATACGGTCCGTAATGGACAAAAGCTCTGCGTTTTCGCACGAAGCATAAATGACGCTGCTGCCACGCTTGACAATGTCGTTAATCAGGCGGAAGATATCCTGCTTTGCGCCTACATCAACGCCCTTGGTGGGCTCGTCAAAGATGTACAAGTCGCAGTCTGCCGCCATCCATTTACCAACGGCCACCTTTTGCTGGTTGCCGCCGGAGAGGTTCTTCACATACTGCTTGACCGAAGGCGTTGCAATTCCAAGGCTATCCACATATTCTTTGGCGTTTGCATCAATTTTTTTCCGTTTCAGGAAGGACAGCTTGTTGCAGAATTTTTCCAGTGAGGCTGCGGACAGGTTAAAGCTGACGGTTTCGTTCACCAGCACGCCTTCCTTGCGGCGTTCTTCAGGAACCAGCGCGATACGGTTCTTCAAAGCGTGAGAGGGCGTCTTGATTTTCAATTCCTGGTCTTCCATGATTACGCTTCCGCCGGTTTTTTCATAAGCGCCGAAAATGGTTTTGCACAACTCGGATTTACCGGCGCCAACCAAACCGGCGATACCAACGATTTCCCCTTTTCGCACATAGAAGGAAACGTCGTTTACCTTGCCGTCGGCGCCGCACAAATGCTTTACTTCAAAGACCTTTTCTCCAATTCTCACATGCTCCTTGGGGAAGTTTTCTTCAAAGGAACGCCCCAGCATTTTTTCAACGATTTCGCGGGTGGTGGTTTGAGGCATAACGGGGCAGGTATCCACAATTTCGCCGTTACGCATTACCGTATATTTTTCGCAAATCTGCAAAATTTCGTTGATACGGTGGGAAATAAAGATAATAGCAATATTCTCCGTTGCCTGAAGGTGCTTTACCAAACGGAACAGCTCCGCCGTTTCCGTGTCGCTCAGCGGCGCTGTGGGCTCATCCAGGATCAGGAAGTTACAATCATTCGCAATGGCTCTGGCAATCAGCACCATCTGCTTTTGCGCCAGAGAAAGGTTCTGCACCAAAGTATGAACGTTTACATTGATGTTCAGCCGCTGCAGAACCTCTTTGGCCTGCTTATACAGCTTGGGCCAGTTCATTATGGTCTTTCCGTTCATGACCATATCGTTAAGCATTACGTTTTCCGCCACGGAAAGCGTGGGAATCAACGCCATGTCCACTTCCTGGTATACGATTTGGATGCCCAGTTTTTTAGCGGCCATGGTGGACCGAAGTTCAACCACAGTATCGTTTAGATAGACTTCGCCCGTGTAGTCGGGGTTGGCACCCGCAAGGACCTTCATCAGAGTGGATTTGCCCGCTCCGTTGGCGCCTACGAGCGCACGAATCTCGCCGGTGCTGACTTCGAAGTTTACATTTGTCAACGCCTTCACACCGGGAAATTCGATGGAAACATTCCTTGTTCCAAGAGTCAACTTGTCCATGGATTTCCCTCTTCTCTTCACAAGCTTGGGGACAATGCAAAATGGTGGCAGGAAGGAGGGCCGGAGCAAAGACTCCGACCCTCCTTG
The DNA here is from genome assembly GCA_934621485.1 of uncultured Clostridia bacterium. Taxonomy (GTDB): domain Bacteria; phylum Bacillota; class Clostridia; order Christensenellales; family Aristaeellaceae; genus Limiplasma. The sequence goes on along the minus strand of CAKTUS010000013.1, from coordinate 34,737 downwards.
TCAGGAAATTGCTCGAATGAGTTTGCTGATGCTGCTGATTAGTGAATCAGTTCAGCGGGCATCCAGTCGGCAACGCTCAGGTAGCTCAGGTTGCCATAGGTTTCGCCGGCAACCTCGGCCAGGTTCTCCACGGTGGAGGTGTCCTTCAGAGAGGAAGCCAGGATAGCGGTGCCGGGAACTTCAACCACGTCCACGCCGTACTGGCCGGAAGCGGGGTCATAGATCTTGTCGTACTCGCCGGCGATTTCCAGAAGCAGCAGGCGCATGCCGATTTCGCCGTTCATGGTCCAGTCGGTGGTGCCGGCGGCGTACCAGATGTCGCCACGGTTCTGCATGTTGGTCACGTCAACCTGGTCGATGTCCACGGAGCACATGGGCAGCGCTTCACCGTCGGTGCCGTTGAACACGGAGTTCTCAACGATGGCATTGTACACGCCCTGGCCGTACAGATCGTAGTAGGCGATAACGCCGTCCACGTCTTCGCGGTTCAGGCTCTGCAGGTAAGCGGCGGTCACGGAGTTGGCGGAATCCATGCTGTCAACCAGGGGCTGCACTTCGCCGACGGTCTTGATCTTGCCGGCCTGCTCGTATTCCTGCCAGCCAACTTCACGACGATCGAAGGGGCTGTTGTAGTTGGGGCCGCGCCATACTTTTACCAGGCGCACGCCTTCGCCGAACTTCTCGATCATGGCGTCGAGCAGAACGGTTACCAGGCTCTTATCCTGCTGGAACATCTGGGTGATGCCGGGGATCTTCTGATATTCGCCATCCGTATAGAACTGGGTGTCGAAGCAGACGATCTTCATGTCGGGATACTGCTCGTTGATGCCCTTGAGGAAGGTGTAGGAACCGTCCTGGTTGCCGTGGCTGATCAACAGTCCGTCATAACCGGCGGCGGCGCAGGCGCTGATGCGATCCTGCCAGGTGTTGAAGTCGCCATCACAGAAGAAGAAGTCGAAGTCCACATCCAGGGCCTTGCACAGGTCTGCGCAGGAATCCTTCCACATCTGGAAGATGGTGGCAGAGGGCAGCAGCATAACGTAGGCAACCTTCTTGCCTGCAACGGGGTTGGCGGTCTCGGCGGTAGCGGTGAACACCATCATCGCCATCATGAGAGCCAGAACGAGAGCAACGATCTTTTTCATGAACAAGTGCCTCCTTATTGAATTTTTGGGATTTGGCAAATGCCCTCCCTTTGTTGACAACAGTATAGAACCATCCTCTCCAAAAGTCAAGCCTATTTTTAGAAAAAGATTTAGCTTGGTTTATTTAGCTGTTTAGTTATCATTCGTCACTGAATAACTAAAACAGTTCCATAAAACGGCGAATTAAGAAGCTTATAACGTTGTTTGTTGTTTAATAAACAAAATCTGTTTTTTCGAAAAGAATGGTTGACATTCATAAACACTAACACTATAATACTATTGAAAACCTGCTGCACGATGAAACCGCATATATTAACTTTACCAAAGAAAGCGGCCGCTCGTCCTTGGCAGGGAGCACTGCACAAAGTATAATGAAGAAAACAGGTGAGATTATGCAGAATGTTCATCGCTATCCCACGGATGACGAAGCCAAAAAGCTGATTGTGGAAATCGGCCGCAGAATGTATGCCAAAAACTTTGTAGCCGCCAACGACGGCAACATTAGCTGTAAAGTGGACGACGACATCATCTGGACTACGCCCACCGGCGTTTCCAAAGGCTTTATGACGGAAGAAATGATGGTAAAGATGCGCCTGGACGGCACCATTCTTTCCCAGGGCGAGCGGGGTCCGTCCAGCGAAGTGAAAATGCATCTGCGCATTTATCGGGAAAATCCGGAGGCGCGCGGCGTTTGCCATGCTCATCCGCCCATCAGCACTTCCTTTGCCATTGCCGGTTTGGGCTTGGACCGCGCCATTTATCCCGAAGCGCTGGTTAATTTGGGAACGGTGCCCTGCGTTCATTATGAAGCGCCGGGTTCTCAGGGAATCCCCGACAGCATCGCGCCTTATTGCCGCGATTACAACGCTCTGCTGTTGGCCAATCACGGTGCCGTGGCCTGGGGACCGTCTTTGATGGAAGCCTGGTATCGGCTGGAATCAACGGAGCATTACGCGATGGTAATCATGTATACCGGCAATATCATTGGCAAGGCCAATGTGCTCAGCTGCGATCAGGTAAACGAGCTGATTAAAATTCGGGAGAAAATGGGCATCACCAGCGGCGGCGTGCCTGCCTGCACAGCCCGCGCCACCAACACCCAGGACGTGGTAGCCGGGCATAGCCCTGTGATGGATAATCCGCCTCAGCTGAAAACCTTTACCCCCGGTTCTTCCTGCGACTGCGGCGGCGGAAGCAGCGCACTGGACGAAGCTGAATTGCAGGCGATTACCCGCGCAGTGATGGAACGGCTGAAAAATCTGCACTAAACGATTTGCTAGAAAGAGGCGAAAACCCCATTGAAGGCTATCGTCATTGGCGGCGTGGCTGCCGGTATGTCCGCCGCCTCTAAACTGCGCCGAGTGTCGCCCGAGGCGGATATTGCGGTGTATGAACGCGGAAACTTTCTTTCCTACGGCGCGTGCGGCCTGCCATATTACATTGGCGGGTTGAACGATGAGCCTGAGAAAATGATCGCCCGCACCGCTCAGCAGTATGCGCAGATGAACATTCGCGCCTATTTGCGTCATGAGGTAATCCGCGTGGATCCGGAAGCGAAAACCGTACTGGTTCACGACCATGATACCGGGAATGAATTTACCGATTCCTACGATGTGCTGATGATTGCCGTAGGCTGCAACAGCGTCAAGCCGTCTTTCCCGGGGGCCGACCTTCCATCGGTTTTCTATGTCAAAACCATGGAGGATGGTTTGCTGTTTCACGAAGTAGCCCGCCTGGAGGATGTGCGCCGGGTGACGATTGTGGGCGGCGGGTACATCGGCGTGGAAATGGCCGAAGCCATGCAACGGTTGAACAAGCAGGTAACGCTTATCGAGGCGGGACAACGGCTGCTGAGTCCCTTTGAACCGGAGTTTTCCGAACTGGCCGCCCAGGAGCTGGAACGCCATGGCGTAAAGGTCATGGTATCTGCGCCCGTTTCTGAAATTGCGGAGATGGGGGAAAAGCGCCTGGTGAGAACCCGGCAGGGCGATGTGGAGGCCGATTTGGTCATTATGTCGGTCGGAGTGGTGCCAGCAACGAATTTCCTAAAGGACACAGGGATTCGCATGGCGCGCAACGGCGCGATTCTGGTGGACCGGGAAATGCGTACCTCTTTGGAAAATGTGTATGCAGCCGGCGACTGCGCTGTGGTCTATCACCGCCTGATGGAGGAGGATTACTTTATTCCGCTAGGCACGGTAGCCAACAAATGCGGTCGCCTGGCCGGCGGCAACATGGCAGGCGCTCACGACAAGTTTGTGGGGGCGCTTGGCACGGCGGCCATCAAGGTGTGCGACATGGAGATGGGCCGCACAGGCATGAGCGAGCGTGATGCGCAGCGGCTGGGCATTGCGTATAAAACCAAGCTGGTGGTTGCCTACGACCATCCCGCCTATTATCCGGACCCGGTAAAGCTGACCATTAAGCTGATTTATGAGGCGCGTACCCGCAGGATTCTGGGCGCGTGCGTGGCCGGGGCCCGTAACGCTGTGATGCGTACAGATATCTTTGCCGTGGCCATTCACAACGGCATGACGGCGGACGAACTGGGAATGTTGGATTTGGCCTACGCGCCGCCTTTTGCCGGCGTATGGGATGCGGTGCATATTGCGGCAAACGCTGCCAAGTGAGGCTGTTTATGAAAAAACTGACGACTCTTCAGAAAGCGGTTCAAAGTATCCCGGACGGCGCATGCGTCGGTTTGGGCGGCAACACGCTGAACCGCGCTCCCATGGCGGCCGTGTTTGAAATGGTACGCCAGCAGAAAAAGCATCTGCGCATTGTTAAAACGGCTGGCGGGATGGATGTGGACGCGCTTTGCATGGGTGGCTGCGCCGATGTGGTGGACGCCGGTTTCATCAGCTACGAAAGCCAGTACGGACTGGCTCAGCGGTACCGGCGCGCAGTGCAGAAGGGGCTGGTGAAGGCCAATGAGCACGCCTGCTACACGGTGATTTCCGCGCTGCGTGCCGCCAGTTATGGAATCCCCTTTATGCCGGTGCGGGGACTGAAAACCACGGACCTTCGGCAAGTGAACGATTATTTTCAGGATGTGAAGGATCCCTTTAGCGGCGAAACGCTGGCGGCGGTGAAGGCTATACGCCCTGACGTGGCCATTGTGCATGCGCAGGTGGCCGATGCGCAGGGAAACGTGCTGTTTGAAGGACCTAAATATGAGGATGTGTTGTTTTCACGCGCGGCCCGGCGGGTTATTGTTACCGCTGAACGCATTGTGGGAGACGGCTGGTTTGCCGCTTCGGAAACAAAAGCGGATATTCCGCACTTCCTGGTAAGCCATGTGGTGTATGCGCACCGCGGGGCCTCTCCGGGGGCCTGCTACAACCATTACGAGCCAGACGATGCGTCGCTCCGGGCTTTTTTGGCGCTGGAAGATGAAGCGGCGCTTCAACGTTGGTTGGCAGGAAGGGGGATGCAACCATGATTCGGTTCTGCGATATGATGACCGTGTCCATGGCGCGTCTCATCCATGATGGAGACACGGTGTTTCACGGCGTATCGTCCCACATGCCCATGATTGCCACCCTGCTGGCTAAAAAGCTGTATGCGCCAAATGCTGTGCATTTGAACATTCCCGGCGGCGTGGATCCGGAAAAGCCGGTTCTGCGGGAATACACCAGCGCCGGCGGCGAGCTTTGGAATACGGCCTGCGCCGGTTTCCCTCTGATGGAGGTTTTTGACCTGAGCATGCGCGGCGGTTTGGACGTGGCGTTTTTAAGCGGCGTTCAGTTTGACCCGGAAGGCCGGGTCAATGCGTCGGTCATCGGCGACTATCACCGGCCCAAGGTGCGGCTTCCCGGCGGCGCTGGCAGCGCGGTGCTGATTCCAACCGCCAGACGCGCCATCATCTGGCGTACCAAGCACGACAGGCGCACCTTTACACAGAAGGTGGATTTTGTAACCACGCAGGGAAATGTAAGCGATATTGTAACGCCGTTGTGTATCTTTACCATGTATCAGGGACAGCTCATTTTGAAAAGCGTGCATCCCTATACCACGGTGGAGGAAGTAGCGGAACATACCGGCTTTCCCATCAAGTATTTCACCATCGAGCAAACGCCGCCGCCCACATCCCTGGAACTGCGGGCGCTGGAAGAAATTGACCCGATGGATTACCGGAATATCGAGTTTCGCTAACGTAAGGAACCCAATGAACCCGTTCATTTTTCATAGAAAGGAAGTCTTACCATGGCCCGTTACGACACCTATTTTCTGATGAAGGAAGGCGACGTAGTCGATTACGTCCAAACCAAGTATCCCGGTCACTTCGCCCCTGACGCCCAGCTTACGGTCAAGGAAATCGGAGATGGCAACCTGAACTATGTTTTCCGCGTGGTGGAACCCCAAACCGGCAAATCCATCATCGTAAAACAGGCGGGCGAAGCCCTGCGTATTTCTGCGGATATGAAGGTTTCCACCGACCGCAACCGCATCGAAAGCGAGATTCTGCAAATCCAGGATAAGTACGCTCCCGGCTTGGTGCCCAAAATCTACGGCTATGACACCGTGATGTGCGCCTGCGCCATGGAGGATTTGTCCGATCATGAGCTCATGCGTTATGCGCTGATGCGGCATGAAATCTTCCCGCGGTTTGCCGACGATATCGCCACGTTCATGGTGAATACCCTGCTCAAAACCACGGATGTGGCCATGGAGCACAAGGCCAAAAAAGCCATGGTGAAGAGCTTCATCAATCCGGAATTGTGCGAAATCACCGAGGATTTGGTTCTGGGCGAGCCCTATGACGATTACAACCATCGCAACAACGTGTTCCCGCCCATTGCCGATTTCGTCAAGAAGGAGCTGTATGAAGACAACGCGCTGAAGCTGGAAGTAGCCAAGATTAAGTTTGACTTTATGAACAATGCGCAGGCGCTGATTCACGGCGATCTTCACACTGGCTCCATCTTTATCAAGCCCGATTCTACCCGCGTGTTTGACCCTGAATTCGCCTTCTACGGCCCCATCGGCTACGACGTTGGCAACGTTATTGCCAACATGATTTTCGCCTGGGATAACGGCCGCGCCGCGGATGCCAAGGAATTCTGCGACTGGGCGCTTCAGGCTGTAAGCGATGTGATCGACCTGTTCCGCGAAAAATTCCTCAAGTGCTTTGACGAGTGCGTCACCGATGTCATGGCCAAAACCCCCGGCTTTAAGGAGTGGTATTTGGATACCGTCATCGCCGACACAGCCGCCTATACCGGCACCGAGCTGATTCGCCGTACCGTTGGCATGGCCAACGTGAAGGACGTAACCACCATCGCCGATGAAAACAAGCGCGCTCATGCCGAAAAGCTGAACATTCTCAGCGGTAAGGATTTCATCATGAACCGCAAGAGCTTCAAGAACGGCGCGGATTTTGTAGCGGCTGTAAAGCGCGCGGATGAAAAGGCATAATGATAAAGAGGAGGGCTAAACCATGGCTAACAGAAAAAACATCATGAGCTATGAAACCGTAGAGCTTGACGATGAAAACAGCGCATTGGTCTTTCCAGACCAAACCAAGCTGCCCAATGAAGTAGAAATCTTGCGGCTTACCAGCCAGAAGGATATCTGGAATGCGATTTACCTGCTGCAGGTGCGCGGCGCTCCCGCCATCGGCGTAGCCGCCGGTTTTGGCATCTATCTGGCCGCCAAAGGAATTGAAGCGGACACCTATGAGGAGTTTTACCAAAAGTTCCATGAAGCCAAGGAATATCTCAATTCTTCCCGCCCCACTGCCGTCAACCTGTCCTGGGCGCTGAACCGTATGGAAAAAGTGGTTCTGGACAACAAAGATAAAACGGTGCCTGAGCTTAAGGAACTGCTGCACAAGGAAAGCGTTGCCATCAAGGATGAGGATGTATGGATGTGCCGCCAAATCGGCGAGTACGGCCTGAGCCTGATTAAGGATGGCGACGGGATTTTGACCCACTGCAATGCAGGCCAGTTGGCTACTTCTAAATACGGCACCGCCTTGGCTCCCATCCATTTGGGCCGTGAGCGCGGCATGAATTTCCACGTTTACTGCGACGAAACCCGTCCTCTGCTTCAGGGTGCGCGCCTGTCCGCTTTTGAAATGCAGGAAGACGGAGTGGATACCACCGTTATTTGCGATAACATGGCTTCTCAGGTCATGAAAAACGGCTGGGTGAACGCAGTTTTCGTCGGGTGTGACCGCGTGGCGGCTAACGGCGACGCCTGTAACAAGATTGGCACCTCCGGCGTTGCGATTCTGGCGAAGTACTATGGGATTCCTTTTTACGTTTTAGGTCCCACATCTACCATTGACATGAGCATTGAAAAGGGAGAAGATATTACCATCGAGCAGCGCCCCGCCGAAGAAGTAACCGAAATGTGGTACAAGAAGCGGATGGCCCCCGAAGGCGTGAAGGTTTACAACCCCGCTTTCGATTTCGCGGATAACGAGCTGATTGCCGGTATCATCACCGAATACGGCATCGCCCGGCCTCCCTACACCGAAAGCCTGAAAGAAATCTTCCGCAAGAAGGCTGAGGCGGAAGCTGCTAAGAAAAAGTAAGGGAGCGATCGCCGTTTTCCATTGGTTTGGGGCGGGAGCATTCTTCTCCCGTCCCAAAGCGGGAAGCAGAGGAACACTATGAACGAAAAAGAATTGCGAGCTGTGGTGCAGCGGCTGATTCTGTCAGAGCTGGCCAAAGTAGGGGAGCCGTATGTTCCGGTCATGTCCTCCAATCGCCATTGCCACTTAAGCCAGGCGGATGTAGAGCGCTTGTTCGGCTCCGGCTATCAACTGACCAAAATGCGAGACCTGGTGCAGCCCGGCCAGTTCGCCTGCAACGAACGAGTCACCATCGAGACGGAAAAGGGCAAAATGACGCTGCGCGTGGTAGGGCCTGCCAGAAAGGAAACGCAGATTGAGCTTTCCTTTACCGACGCGGTGAAGCTGGGGCTGAAACCGCCTGTGCGCATGTCCGGCGATTTGGAAGGCAGTCCGGGCTGCACCCTGTCCAACGGCGAAAAGTGCATCCAGGTTTCTCAGGGCGTTATCGTGGCGGCACGGCATTTGCACATGGCCCCGGATGAAGCCGAAGCCTTCGGCCTGAAAGACGGGGACGTAGTGTCTCTGAAAGTGGAAGGGCAGCGGGGCGCTACGCTGGACAATGTGATTGTTCGCAGCGGTAAGGCGCATCTGATGGAAGCGCATATCGATAAGGACGAGGCTAATGCCTGCGGCCTGGCGGACGGTCAATTGTGCCAGGTCATTCGTCGAGGGGCAGCGGCAGAAACCTCTCACCCACTACCCGTCCCTCAATCCGTAGCGCCGCCTGCGCCGAAAAAGGAAACCCTGCTGGATTTGTCCACCGAACCGCGCCGCTTGATTACCGAAGACGACGTGCGTTCCGCCGCGTTGAACGGCTATAAAATGATTCGTTACGGGAAGGATGCGATTCTTACCCCACTGGCCCGCGACACCGCTTCGGAAAAGCGGATTGAGCTGGTTTCGGTTGCGTGAAAAGAAGCGGCCTTCAAGCGACAGAAAGGAAACAGACATGGCTTTAACAGAACAACAGATTCGACAAATCACGGATGAAATCGTTCGCAGTCTGGCTGGCAAGGTTCAGGCTGAAACAGCCGCTCCCGCGCCTACGCAGGCGGCGCCGACGCCTGCCGGCGGTTGCACGGGCCGCTGGCTGTGCGATACCGCGGAGGAGGCCATTCAGAATGCGAAGGCCGCTCAGGCCAAGCTGGCAGAGATGCCCCTGGAAAAACGCGGCGATCTGATTGCCGCCATGCGCCAGAAGGGCATTGAAAATGCCGAGTATCTGGCCCGGTTGGCCAATGAAGAAACCGGTTATGGCCGCGTAGAGGACAAGATTCAGAAGAATCTGCTCATTTGCCGCCGCACTCCCGGCGTGGAGGACCTGGTCACCCGCTGTGAAACCGGCGATAAGGGCATGATGCTCATCGAGCAGGCGCCCTTCGGTGTCATCGGTTCCATCACGCCGTCCACCAACCCCACTTCTACGGTCATTAACAACTCCATCAGCATGATTGCCGCTGGAAACTCCGTGGTTTTCAATCCCCACCCCGCCGCCAAGCACGCTTCCCAGGAAGCCATGCGGCTGATGGTGGAAGCCATCGTTTCTGCCGGCGGCCCTGCCACGCTGATTACCACGGTGAAAGAACCCACCCTGGAAACCGGCCAGGCCATCATGACCCATCCTGACATCCCCATCCTGTCCATTACCGGCGGCGAGGCGGTTGTAAAGGTAGCCATGAAGACCGGTAAAAAGGTAATCGCAGCCGGCCCCGGCAACCCGCCCGTTATTGTGGATGACACGGCGGAAATTCCCGAGGCAGCCAAGCGTATTGTGGCGGGCGCCAGCTTTGACAACAATGTGCTGTGCATTGCGGAAAAGGAAGTTTTCGTCTTTGACAGCGTGGCCGACCAGTTGATGAATGAGATGGAGCGCAACAACTGCGTTCGTATTTATGGCGACGATATCGATAAAGTGCTGCGCACCACGCTCATCAATAAGAACGGCAAGTACGTTATCAATCGCAAGTATGTAGGCCGTAATGCTGCCGTCATTTTGCGGGACAGCGGCGTGAGCTTTACCGGCGACCCGCGTTTGGTGATCGCTGAAGTGGACCGCAACCATCCCTTCGTGATGACCGAAATGCTCATGCCCGTGCTTGGTATTGTGCGCGTGCGCGACATTGACGAAGCGGTGAACGAGGCGTTCCGCGCCGAGCAAAACTGCAAGCACTCCGCGATGATTCACTCCACCAATGTACACAACATGAGCAAGGCGGCCCGCAAGCTGAACACCACCATTTTTGTCAAAAATTCTTCCAGCTTCTCCGGCTTGGGCTTTGACGGCGAGGGCTACACCACCATGACCATCGCCACGCCGACCGGCGAGGGCGTCACCAGCGCCCGGTCGTTTACCCGTCTGCGCCGCTGCGTGCTGTACGGAGATTTCCGTATTTGCTAACCGCCTGGGAGGATGCGTAAGATGAGTATCGTGGATCAGGTTCGCGCCGCGGGAATCGTTGGCGCAGGCGGCGCCGGGTTTCCCACTCATGTAAAGCTGAATGGCAAGGCGGAAGTGGTGATTGCCAACGGCGCTGAGTGCGAGCCTTTGCTACGCTGCGACCAGTTGCTGATGCAGCGGTGCGCGGAGCGCGTGGTGCGCGGCATGGAATTGGCCATGGAGGCTACCGGTGCAGCGAGGGGCGTTATCGCTACCAAAACCCACTATGAAGGCGCGGTAACTGCGCTGCGCGCCGCTCTTGGCAGCCGTAAGGAAATAACCCTGCACCTGATGGACAGCTACTATCCTTCCGGTGATGAAAAATCCATCATCTTTGAGGTAACGGGCCGGGTGGTGCCCAGTGGAAAGTTGCCGCTGGACGTAGGCTGCGTGGTCAGCAACGTGGCTACTCTGGCCAATATTGCCAGCGCGGCTGAAGGGAAACCTGTAACGGATAAGGACGTTACTGTGGGCGGCGATGTGCCTAACCCCATCACTGTAACAGTGCCTGTGGGAACGCCCATGAACGAGGTAATCGCCCTTTCCGGCTTTACTGGTACGCCGGAGGAATACGCGCTGATTGTGGGCGGTCCCTGTATGGGCAAGCTGGAAACCCGGTGGAACAGCCCGGTTACCAAAACGACTGGCGGCCTGTTGCTGCTGAAAAAGAGCCATCCTCTGATTGCCAAACGCACTCAGTCCCGAGAGCGTATGCTCAGGCTGGCCAAAGCGGTATGCTGCCAATGCAGCCAATGTACCCAGATGTGCCCTCGCAACGCTTTGGGATTGCATGTGCAGCCGCATAAAGCCATGCGCGCCATCGCCACGGGAAATGCGGAGCTGCTGGGGGTTCCCACAAGCGTGCTGGCCTGTTCCAGCTGCGGCGTGTGTACCAACTTTGCCTGCAACATGGGGCTGATGCCTTCCGAGGTAATGGCCATGCTCAAGGCTGAACTCGGTAAGGCGGGAGTTCGTTCGGTGCCGGAAGAGGTCATTACGCCCGATCCCTTCATTGTGTACAAACATGTGCCGGTGAAGCGTCTGGTGGCCCGGATGGGGCTGAGCGCCTATGACGTGCCCGCTCCCTATACAGAAACCGCCTATCATCCCGCCAGGGTAGTGTTGCCGCTGAAGCAGCATGTGGGCGCGCCAAGCGTACCCGTGGTCAAGGCGGGCGACCGGGTAAAGAAGGGCGATGTGATTGCGGAAATCCCTGAAAAGGCGCTGGGCGCACGGCAGCACGCCTCCATTGACGGAACGGTAACGGCGGTTGAAACCGGCTGGATTGAAATCACGGGAGGTGAAAAGGCATGACCGCGATTGGCGTGGTAGAAGTTCAGAGCATCCCGCTTGGCGTATTGGCCGGCGATCAGATGGTAAAAACGGCTGATGTAAACCTGGTAACGGCGCAAACGGTTTGTGCGGGCAAATACATTGTGGTTGTCAGCGGCGAGGTGGCCGCGGTAAAGTCGGCGGTTGCGGCAGGCATTGAGAATGCAGCCCAGTCGCTGGTGGACAGCCTCATCATTCCCAACGTGGACGAGCGGGTCATTATGGCCATGTCCGGCGCGTGCCCTCTGGAACAGGTGCAGGCCGTTGGCGTGGTGGAAACCTTTTCGTTGGCCAGCGCCATCAGCGTGGCGGATATCTCGGTAAAAGCTGCGGATGTAGAACTGATCGAGGTACGTTTGGGCCGCGGCATGGGCGGCAAATCCTTTGTGATTACCACCGGCGAAGTGGCGGCTGTGGAAGCGGCTGTGAACGCATCCCTCAAGGGCGAAGAAGGTAAGGGGCTCATTTCCTCCTACGTGGTCATCCCCTCGCCGCATATGGACATGATTCGCGCGCTGCTGTAACGGTTAGCGCGTAGGAATAGCCGAAATTGATATGCAAAAGGAGTTTTAACAATGCAGGAAGCTTTAGGCATGATTGAAACCAAAGGCTTGGTTGGCGCAATTGAAGCGGCGGACGCCATGGTAAAGGCCGCAAACGTTCACCTGATTGGCAAAGAGCACATTGGCGGCGGTCTGGTAACCGTGATGGTTCGCGGCGATGTAGGCGCTGTAAAGGCCTCTGTGGAAGCGGGCGGCGCCGCCGCCAAGCGCGTTGGCGAACTGATTAGCGTGCATGTGATTCCCCGTCCCCACAGCGATGTGGAAGCGGTTCTTCCCAATGCGGATGCCGCTGTGGCTACCAAGAGCACCAAGGCGTAATAACCGCCAAAGGATAGAAAGGAGATTCTACAATGGAAAAGCAAGCGTTGGGTATGGTTGAAACCAGAGGTTTGGTTGGTTCTATCGAAGCGGCGGACGCCATGGTGAAGGCTGCGAATGTTCATCTGATTGGCAAAGTACATGTGGGCGGCGGTTTGGTAACCGTGATGGTCCGCGGCGACGTTGGCGCTGTGAAGGCTTCTGTGGAAGCAGGCGGCGCCGCTGCCAAGCGCGTTGGCGAACTGGTCAGCGTGCACGTGATTCCCCGTCCCCACGATGATGTGGAAGCCATCCTGCCCAAGCTGTAAGGGAGGTATTCGCTATGCTGAAGGGTATTTCTCCGATTCTGTCGCCGGAGCTGCTCAAAACCATCGCGGAAATGGGGCATGGCGACGAATTGGTCATTGGCGACTGCAATTTTCCGGCCCAGTCCATGGGTAAGCGGTGTGTACGTGCAGATGGTCATAAGGGAACCGAGCTGTTGGACGCCATTTTGCAGCTGTTTCCGCTGGACCAGTTTGTGGAAGCGCCTGTAACGCTGATGGATCCTGCCGGCGGACTGGATCATGACCCGCCCGTCTGGAAAGAATTTGGCGAGATTATTGAAAAGCATCAGCCGGGTACCTTGTGTGAAAAAATCGACCGTTTTGCGTTCTACGAGCGGGCCCAAAACGCCTATGCCACTGTGGCTACCGGTGAAAACGCGCTCTATGCGTGCATCATCATCAAAAAAGGCTGTATTATTTGACAAAGGAGAGAGAAGGCATGAAAAAGATCATCAACACCCCGGAACGCTTCATTTCCGAAATGCTGGAAGGCATCTACGCCGCCCATTCCTGTGATCTTGCTTGCGTGGAGGGCGATCTGCACTGCCTTGTCTCCAAACATAAGCACGCCGGAAAAGTCGGCCTTGCAACAGGAGGCGGCTCTGGTCATTTACCCCTGTTCCTGGGCTATGTAGGAGACGGAATGCTGGATGGATGCTCCATCGGCGATGTGTTCCAGTCTCCCAGCGCGGAACAGATGCTGGCGGTGACCAAGGAAATTGACCAGGGCGCCGGCGTGCTTTACATTTACGGAAATTACAACGGCGACATTTTCAACTTTGACATGGCGGCGGAGATGGCCGACATGGAAGAGGACATTCGTGTGGAGAGCGTTGTGGCGGGCGAAGACGTAGCCTCGGCGGCTCCCACTGGCGAAGGCGAACCCAACAAGCGCCGCGGCGTGGCCGGTATCTTCTTTGTGTACAAGTGCGCCGGCGCCGCCGCAGCGGAAGGCTTGACACTGGACGAAGTAAAGCGTGTGGCTGAAAAAGCTTGCGCTAATGTGCGTACCATGGGGGTAGCGCTCACCTCATGCACAGTTCCCCGCGTGGGCCATCCCAGCTTTGAAATTGCCGATGATGAAATGGAAATCGGTATGGGGATTCATGGAGAGCCAGGTATTCGCCGGGGCAAGCTGCGTCCGGCAGATGAAATTGTGGACGAAATGCTGACGCCTGTTTTGAAGGATCTGCCCTATGCGGCGGGCGATGAAGTAGCCGTGCTGATCAACGGCCTTGGCGCTACGCCTCTGGAAGAGCAGTATGTGATGTTCCGCCGTGTGAAGCAAATACTGGACGAAAAAGGAATTCGGGTGTATCATACCTACGTTGGCGAGTATGCTACCTCCATGGAAATGGCGGGCGCGTCGATTTCTCTTTTCCGTTTGGATGACGAATTAAAGAAATATCTTTCCGCACCGGCCAACACACCGTTCTTTAAGCAGTTTCAGCTGTAACGGGAGGGAAAATCATGAACGCAAAGGCATTGAGCGCCCTGATGGCTCAATGGGCGGAACTGATGACGCAAAACCGCGATTGGCTGATTGAACTGGACAGCGTGGTGGGCGACAGCGACCTTGGCTTAACCATGAGCGACGGCTTCCGCGCAGCGGCTGACGCAGTGGCAGGCAGCGCGCTTACAGATGTTGGCAAGCTGGCTTATCAGGCGGGAAAGGCTATGGCTTCGGCCGTGCCTTCCACCATGGGTACGCTGATGGCCAGCGGGCTGATGAATGTTGGCAAAGTGTACAAGGGCTGTGAGGAACTGGATGACGTTGGCTTTTTCCAGGCGTATTTTGACGGTGTGCAAAATCGCGGTAAAGCGGCTCTCGGCGACAAAACCTTTCTGGATGGTCTGGCCCCTGCCATTGAAACGTTGCGCAGCGCTCAGACAGAAGGAAAAGCCGAGTATGCGAAACTAGCTGCCGACAGCGCCTGGCAGGCGTTTGAAAACACCCGGGGGATGCTGGCCAAGCATGGGCGAATGGCCATTCGCGGCGAGCAGTCCCGCGAAATGCTGGATCCGGGCGCGGCTGTGGCGGCGTTGTTGATGAAGGGCTATGCTCAATTCAAAGCAGACAGTGAGTGATGACAGATGACGATTCGAGAAATAGCAAGCATCGCCGGGGTTTCCCCGGCGGCTGTTTCGCTTGTCATCAACAACAAAAAAGGCGTCAGTGAGGAAACGCGGCGGCGCGTACTCAGCGTTGTAGAGGAATGTGGTTATGTAGCATCCACTCAAAAGAAAAAAGTGGAACGCTTTCGCCTGATGGTGCTGAAATTCAGGGCTCACGGCATTGGATTGGAGGAAAACCAGGGGTTTATCGCATCCATTATCGACAAAATTGAGTGTGAATGTCGCCGATATGCCTTCGACTTGGTGATGTATAACTGCGAACCCAAAAATGCGGAAGCCACCATCAAAGAGCTTATGGCCAACAATCCGCCAGATGGGATTATCCTGATTGGCACCGAACTGCGCAAGGAGGACGATTACCTGCTGGATCTGTTCACCGTGCCGGTGGTGGTAGTAGACAATAACATTCAGCATGACCGGGTGGATTGCGTGGTAATGTCCAACAAATACCTGATGCAGACGCTGGTGGATTATTTATATGGGCTGGGGCATCGGGAAATTGGTTATTTTAAGTTCTCACAGCCGGTAAACAACTGTGATGAGCGTTATGAGGGATACTTGGAGGAGCTAAAACGGCTGGGGCTTACGCCGCCCCCTACCGTATCGCTGAAGCCTACCGTGGACGGCGCTTGCGAGGATTTGGAAAAATTGATTCGTTCCGGTGCGTATGTGCCGCACGGCGCAGTGGTGGCTGACAACGACACCATTGCCATTG
Organism: uncultured Clostridia bacterium; assembly: GCA_934621485.1. Taxonomy (GTDB): domain Bacteria; phylum Bacillota; class Clostridia; order Christensenellales; family Aristaeellaceae; genus Limiplasma. The sequence continues at coordinate 19,182 of CAKTUS010000013.1, read as the reverse complement.
GAGCCATTAAGGCCATTCGTGAGGCAGGCTACAGTATTCCGGAGGATTTGTCCATCGTTGGCTTTGACGATATTCCTTTCAGCGCCGCGACCATGCCGGCCTTAACCACCATGCGAATTTCTCGTTCTGCCATGGGGGCGCTGGCGGTGGATTTAATCCGCAAAAGAATCAAGCATCCGGATTATCCGTGCATGCACATGCACATCGGCGGAAAGCTGATTGTGCGCAACAGTACCCGTCCTGTGGACGGCTGATGGTAAGGGAGTAAGGCATGCTGGTAGGGCGGGTAACAGGATCGGTGGTAAGCACCAACAAGGTGAGTTCGCTGATGGGCAGCAAAATGCTGATTGTGCAGCCGGTGGATCTGGAAACGCTGCAAATGAAAGACGACTATGTGGTAGCCATTGACGATGTAGGCGCCGGTGAAGGAGATTTGGTTTTTTGCGCTTATGGCAGTTCTGCGCGGCAAAGCGATACCTCCAAAAAGCTGGCCTCTGATTTTTCCGTATATGGCATTATCGATACCATTGATATGCGCGGAATGCGCACCTATGACAAAGCAAAGGAGACGGCGGCATGCAGTTGGCAAGAGTAATTGGCAGCATGGTCAGCACTAAAAAGTCGGACCGCCTGGAAGGCTTAAAGCTGCTGGTGGCCGTTCCCATTGATATGGACACCTTCCAGGAAAAGGGCGCGCCCTTTATTACTGTGGACACTGTAGGCGCCGGCGAGGGAGAAATTGTGATGTGGGCTGGCGGCAGCTCGTCTCGCCAAACCGACCTGACTACAAACAAGCCTGTGGACAGTTCGATTGTAGGAATTGTAGATTTTGTAGATATTCAAGGCAAGCGCGTTTACAGCAAAGGTGACGCGGAATGAAAATTGCAAAAGTAACAGGAACGGTGGTTTCTACCATCAAATATGAAAAATACCAAGGCTGCAAAATGCTGAAAGTGCGCAACCTGACCTTGGATGGAGAACTGACGGGCGAGGAACTGGTGGCGCTGGATGCAGCCGATGCGGGCATTGGCGATATTGTGCTGACCAACAACGACGGCGGCGCGGCCCAAATGATTATGGAGGATAAAACCTTGATTGCCAGCGTAACGGTTTGCGGCGTCATCGACTCCTATACCTGGCAGGGGAAAACCGTAAAATGTAACTAGGGGGTGCGCACTTGAACATCGGCATTGTGGTAGGCTCCGTGGTGTGTACGGTGAAAACGCCTACCCTGGCAGGCGTTAAGTTGCTGATTGTGCGCCAAATCGTCAACGGCCAGCCCAAAGGACTGATCATTGCCTGCGATGGTACCCGGCAAGCCGGTATCGGCGATACGGTGTACATGATCGGCCGCAAAGAAGCGGCGCTAATGCTGGATTTGAAAGATCCTCCTCCAAGCGATTTAACCATTGCTGGAATCATTGACCCGGAAACCTTGTAAGAAAACCCAAAATGCAAAGCCCGGCTGACAGCGTTTGCGTCAGCCGGACTTTGCAGTCTTTCCAAGAACCCATGGGGGATCGGAGAAATGCAGCTCTCCGGTTTTTATTCCGAACCCGGCGGCGTGTACGCTGGCGGTTGGCAACCTTGGGCAGCAAGGCTTTCGCAGCCCGGCCAGTCGCAGGCGAATAGTCAAAGCGCGCCTCGTCAGAACCGCCGTCAGGCGATCGTTTCTGACGGCCTGGTCCCGGCTGACAGTGTTTGCGTCAACCGGACTTTGGTGGTTACCAGGTGGCTTTGCTGGCCTGATTTACGCAGTTCTGGTGCTCGGAATCCACCTTATCAGAGCCGTGGGTCTTACTGTTCTTAAAGTGGATGCAGAAATGGCCGTCAAACCCGTTGGAAATGGTGGTGGTGCCATGAGGCATGCCGTTCATGGAGGCAGCGTACACATGTCCGTTATACTTTACCAGAATGGGACGGCGCTTCCAGCTGAAGCTACCGCCGTAAATGCTTTTCAAAATGGCGGTATCTTCAGAACTGGCAGGCTCGGTATCCATGTGGGCTGCGCCGGACCAGCGAACGGCGTTGAAGGTTTTGCCGGTCTTTACATCCTTGATAACCACATGGGCGTTTTTGGGAATGACATGGGTCACATTATCAGCGTACCAGTCTAGCGTTTCCGTTTTGGCACTGCTGGAGGAATCATCGGAAGCATTAGAGCCAAACAGTACCCGAATGGTAGCGGAGCCGGCAATGCCGTCCTGCTTCATGCTGCGTTTCTTTTGTAGTTTCTTCACAGCGGCGGCTGTGCTTTCGCCAAAGATGCCGTCAATTGCGCCGGTGTAATAGCCCAAACATTCCAATGCCTGCTGAAGCTTTACTACGTCGCTTCCGCTGTCGCCCAACTGAGTTTTTTTAGGTGCGGAACCGATTTCCGAAATACTGCTGACCGTCTTGTATTTGGAAGTGCTGTTGTTGGAAGATGAGCCTGGGGCGGGCTGGGTGGTAAGGCTTCGGCTGTTGCAGCTGCCAAAAATGCTCTTTACGGTTAATTCGCCGGCCGAACCATCGGCTGTCAGGTTGTGCGCCTTTTGATAGTCCGTTACGGCTTCTGTAGTGCCTTGGCCATATTTCCCGTCGATTTTTCCTTTGTAATAACCTAAAATATCCAATGCCTGCTGTAGCTTTTTCACATCGTTGTTTTCATCGCCCACACGCATGATGCCGGGAGCCGTTCCAAGCGCTTTGATTTTCTGACTGGTGGAAGCGGATACGCTGCTGGAAGAAGAACTGCTTGCGCTGGTGCTTACGTACTTCTTCATCAGATAGCCGCTGAAACGGCCGTAGGATACCTTGTACCAATCGCCGCTTTTGGAAACGATGGTGACTTCTTCGCCTTGCGGCAGGGTTTGCAGGGCTTTGGACTCTTTGTTTGCTTCCTTGCGCAGCACCACCTTGGCCGTTGTGTAGCCGGCTGTTTTGGAGTCAGCCAGAGCGGCCGGTAGGGAGCTTAACAAAACCAGCAGGGCTATCACCAGACAAAGAATTCGCTTGCCATATGGGAAAAAAACAACTGTGTGTTTCAAACCAGTTTGCCTCCTTTGGAATGAATCGCGAAAGAAAAATGTGTTTCTGCAAGGCACGAACATAATATATTACAAAAATGTTAAGCTGTCAATCATTTTGAAAAAACTGTTACACCCTTATCGGTTTGTTTATAGGAAAAAGCAGAGATCTTTTCAGTAAAATTGGGGAAACTATTGACGAAAAAGCTTTTCGCGATTAAACTGTACCTGTGTTCATCTTTCATTCATATTTGCCTCATAAGTTGGACACATCACACGATCACATGACAAGGGGAACGTTTTGGTATGAAGGAAATCAACGGAACAGTAACGCTGGCCTATGTGGAGGAAGATAACAGGCGGCGTGTCATTTTTCGCGTGGTCCCTCTGTGCACTCGAGAAGGAGTGGTTTTTCAGGGCACCGCGGAAGAGTTTCCCGATGAAGGCAGCTTGCGTATTGTGCCGGACAAGCGGGAGCAGAGCACTTTTAAGGAAAGGATGCGTGAAATTGGCGGGCTGTGTGCGGTGCAGCTGCTCAGCGAAGGCAAGGAACTGATGAAGGTGCGGCAAAACCGCAATTATGCGCCGGACCAAGAGGAAAAGAATCAGTTTGCCATCTATTCCGACGTCATTTGCGAGTTTGCAGAAGACGGCTGCCTGGAAGTAGTGGAACCCGGCACGGACGCTTCCGGCGCTTTAACTGCTCGTGTGCTGATTGGCAAAGACAAAATGCTGTATGGTCCTGTGGCAAAGGAAGAAGCTCAGAACGTCAGCCTTGATGGCCTAAAGCCCTTTGGAAACGACCATTTTCTTCTGCACGCCATTGATTCCAGTATCGTTGGGAAACACTTGATTTATTGGAACCCTGAAGCGCTGCTGAATTGGCGGCAGCGCCGCAACAGTCTGCGCCGGCGGGAACGGGCCGGACAAGAAAGCGCCGCCCCGAAAACGGCTGAAGCAAAGGAAATCCCAGAAGAAACCCAGGTGCAGGAAAAAGAGCAGCCTGCTCGTCCACGCCGCATGGAAAAGCAGCGCGAAGCAGCCGCGCCGAAGCCGGAAGAGCAGCAGGCGCCTGTAGAAGAAAGAGAAGCGCCTCAGATTCAGGGAAAGCCTGATGCTGATGCTGACGCAGCGCTGCCCATCGGTACCCGACTAGAAATTCTTGACGCCGAGCTTCCTTTTGAACAGCAGATTTCACAGCTGGCGCAGCCCTTGAGCGAGGGCGCCAACCGGCTGACCAACGATGTGCCTGCGCCGGAGGACGAACCAGTGGAGGCCATCGCTCATTTTTCCGGTACGCCCCTGGTGCCGACGAATACCAAAATGGTGAAAAGCTGCTCCAAACCGGAGAATGTGCATCACGTGGTGGAAAAGCAGATGCGCCGTCAGCGCGACGAGGTAATGGGCGAAGAACTGGGCAGCAGCACGTATGGCCTGGTGGAAAACCCCATTGAAAACTTGCAGGAATGTTTGGATTATATCTGGCAAAACCCGGAAATTCGGGACCAGGCCTTGCAGGCGCTGCTGCAAAACCCTGTGTTCACCGCCGATATGACTAACGCATTGCGCCGAAACGGCGCTAATATGCAAACCCTGGCTGCGGCGCAGGAACAGCTTGTGGAAATTGAAGCTGATCGGTTAAGTTTGCTGATGCAGCTGGAAAACGCCAAGGAAAACGAAAAAAAATTCCGTGATGAAGCCTTGGCAAGCCTGAACCAGCGGCGGCGCGACGAGGTGGAACGCCTGCAGGCGGAAATCCTCAGATTGAAGAAAACCTGCAATTCGCTTCAGGAAACAACGCAGGTGCTTAGCAGCGGAAACGCCAGTCAGGTGACCGCCTTCATGGCGGAGCATATGACCTGCATGACCGGCGCGGGCGACAACCGCTTGCTGCTTTCCCCGGTGCTGGGAACCCGTTATTCCCAACAGGAACTGGCGGAAAAGCTGCGCGTGCATATGAATGAAAGCGGCTTTAGCATCAATGAGGACGATGCCATGTGCCTGCTTATCAGCTTTTCGTTGTTCGACGGCTTGTGCCTGCAGGCGCGCACCTTGGCGGATGCGCAGCTGTTTGCCGCTGTACTGCTGGAAAGTTTCGGGCTGCAAAGCGTTTCGGCTACCCTTCGCCCCGGCGCATATGTGGAAATGGTCAGCTTGCTGCCGGAAACGGAAAATCGGACGCCTACCGTTACCGTACAGCCGGTTGGCACGGAAACCATCTCGGTTTTCGGGCACAAAACCCTGTTTTTGGCTGCTGGCAATATGACGCCTGAAGCGGAAAGCCTGTTGCCTTATCCTGTCATTCCCGTACCGGCCATGACCAAGCGCGCCTTTGGCCGCATTGCAAAATGGGAGCCGGTAGCGCCTGCGGCGCTGTCCACCTTCATTGCCATTCGCGCGGATTTACATCCCATGCTGCAGGAGGCGGACAACTGGTTCAGCGCCTTAAAGCAAACGGCCGCTCAGTGCGGTCTTTCCCTGCCGGATGTGATGTTTGTGTGCATGCGCCGCTTCATTGAGGTGGCGTCCCGCAAAGTGCGAGGCGGCTTTCTGGCGGCGGCGGATATGGCCGTGTGTCACTGGATAGCTCCCGTGCTTTTGTGCAACCGTCAACTGATTCCGCAAATGACGGGCGTTCTTTCCGGGTTGCCCCACGCTTTGGAACTGCTGGGAATTCGCTAATTTACGCTTCAAAGGAGGATATGTATGCTGGAGTACAAATTTGATACCCAATTGCTAATTGAGGGAACGGGCCTTTCAGAGGATGACATCAACGATTACATTACCAACAACATCAAGGGCGATTGCCTGTTGGCCGTGGGTGACGATGAGCTGATTAAAATTCACTATCACACCAACGAGCCATGGCAGGTGCTGGAATACTGCGCCTCTTTGGGCGAGATTCACGACATTGTGGTGGAAAATATGGAACGTCAGGCGGAAGGACTGGATGGCTGATTCTTTGCTTTGACGTACTCAAAAAACCCGTTCGCCTGCCGCAGAAATGCGCGATGGCGAACGGGTTTTTGCTAGCGCCCGCTTCCAAAATGCAGCGGAAAGACGGCCTCGTGGATGCGTCCATCGTCCTTTAGCGTCAAACAACCATCCTTCAGGGCTTCGCCGTCTGCGGTTGCCGATAAACAATCGCGGCTGGCATGCAGGTGATAGGTGGCGCTGCCGAAGCGGTAGGTCAGGCGTACGCTGCTCCATTCCGGCGGCAGTACCGGACGAAACCGAAGCTGGTTTCCCTGCTTTTGAAAGCCCAGCAGATTGGTTAACACAGCGTATTGATACCAGGCGGCGCTGCCGGTATACCAGGTCCATCCGCCGCGGCCTCGCTGCTGAGGATTGGCATAGATATCCGCTGCCATTACATAGGGTTCCACTCGATACCGGGCGGCCAACTGCCTTGTGGCGGCGTGGCGAGTGGGAAGCAGCGACATAGCCAGCTGCCAGGCCCGCCTGTCTTCTCCCTGCTGATGCAGGGCCGCTATCGCCCAGCAGGCGGCATGCGTATACTGTCCGCCGTTTTCCCGAACGCCTGGCAGATAGCCCGCAACATAGCCGGGAGCTTCCACGCCGTGAAAGGGCGGAGTAAACAGCTTGAGTACGCCGGTATCCCGCTCATACAGCATGCTCCATACATTTTCCATGGCAATGGCGCAGCGGTCTCGGGAAACGCCGCAAAGCACGCCCCAGCACTGCGGCAGCAGGTCGATACGACATTCCTGGCATCTGGCGCTGCCCAGGGGCTCGCCGTCGTGATACCAGCCTCGCAGATACCAGGCGCCGTCCCAGGCAAAACGCTCCAGCGACAGCGTCAGCCGCTCTCTTAGCTGCAAGAGACGTTCTTGCTGCTCTGAACCGCACATGGGAGCAAGCAGTCGGAGAACTTCACACAAAAACATACCCAGCCAAACGCTTTCACCGTTTTGCCCTCCAACAAGGTTCATGCCGTCGTTCCAGTCGCCACCGCCCATCAGGGGCAGACCGTGCGCCCCAAGCTCAATGCTGTTTATGACCTTTATGCAGTGTAAAAGCAGGCTTTCTTCCACCGGCGAGTTGGCAGGAGAAGCGTAACGATCCGTTTCAGCGGGTTCCAACGGTTGATCGTGCAGATAAGGAACCTGCTCTTCCAAAACGCTTTTGTCGCCGGTCCCTTGAACATAAAGCGCCGTTACGTATGGCAGAAACAGCCTGTCGTCGCTGACACGGGTTCTAACGCCCCATTGAGGCGGGTGCCACCAGTGCTGCACATCCCCTTCCTCAAACTGATGCGCGGCGCAAAGCAGCAAATGCCTGCGCACCTCTTCCGGATGGGTATGCAGCAGAGAAAGCATATCCTGCAACTGGTCGCGAAAGCCATACGCGCCGCCAACCTGATAAAATCCTGCGCGCATCCACAAGCGGGCTGCATGCACCTGATACGGAAGCCAGCGACTGAGCATCACGGCCATGGCACGGTCCGGCAGGTCATAGACCAGCCCGCCCAAACGCTGCTCCCATTTCTGGCGCACATGATGCAGCCGCTGGCTGCCGCCCTGCTGACGAAGCAGGGCGAGCTCTTCCTGCAAGCGCTCCTGTGAAGCTGCATGCGCGATGCAGGTCACAAGCGTGCGACTTTCCCCCGGCTTTAGCGAAAGCTCATAACGCAGCAAGGCAGTGTTGCCGCTGTTTTCCCGAAAGGGCGTTGCAATGGCCAGCACCTGGGGCGCAATATTCCATAGCCCTTGAAAGCTGCCTGCGCTCATAACGGCGCAGTCATCGGGCGGCGGATCGGCCCCTAGCAGAGCGGCAACGCCCGCTAAAGACGGATGGGCGGCGGTAACGCCGTTTTCATCAGATTGCAGGCGGCATAGCTGCCAACCGTTTGGGTTGAGATCCAGCTGAAACGTGCAGGTGTGCTGGAAAACCAGATGCCGTTCTTCCTGCCCTTCGTTTTTCAGGCGAAGAATGCGTATTCCCAGCTCGTGGTCTGTGAAGCATTGCAGATGGGTATAAACGCCATAGCCGCTGGCTTCATAAACCGCCATACCGGGGGCATAGGTAATGCGCACCGGCATACCATGCCCCAGCGGAAGCTTTGTCAGCGACCAGAGAAGACGGTTTTGGAAATCCTGTAGGAAAAAGTTCTCATCTCCAAGGGGATAAACGCTATCGGCAGGCCAACGGGTCAGACGGCCCAGACTGCTGTTGCCGGCATAGGTGAACGCAAGCCCGCTTTCACTGGCCAGCGTTCCAAAGGTTTGAGAGCAAAGTGGCATGCACCAGGGGGCAGGCGTGTGCCGTCCGGCTTCCAGCTGGATTTGATAGTTGCCTTCCTCCTGGGTAAAGCCGCCATAGCCATTCTCTTCCCAAAGCGGTTTTGCGGGCGGCAAAGCAGGATTCCAACGGGCGGATGAAGGCGTTTGATAAACGGCGCGGGCCTGTGCCGCCGTGGTCATTCCCTCCAGCTGCTCCTCCAAAGGCGCGTCCGTCAGGCCGAATACCGCCCTGGCCGAGGCCAGCAGCAGATGGAATTCTTCGTCAGACAGGCTTTCCGGCACAAAAACCCCGTCAGGCCGCGGACAGCCGCGGAGCAAAGCCTGCACTTGCTCGTACAGCTCGTCACGGAGAGGAATCTCCGGCGGAAGCACCAGCACCAAATCGCTCTGAAACCCGCCGGCACGGAAAAAAGCGTGCGCCTTGAGCAGCTGGGCCGCCATATCCAGCTGCTTTTCAGTTTGACATACGCCTGCCAGCATGGGAACATCGCCGCTGATGCCGAAACGCCACAGAGCGCTGAGGGGCAGTACATTGGTCTGCGCATGCCAAAAGCTCATTGGCTGTTCTGCATAGGCCAGCACGCCAACCAAGCGCGACGCCAGGTTTTGCATCTTGGGCGCCAGTCCCAAAAAACGGGCCGTTACGGCGCCCTTTGTCAGGGCGGTTTCATAGGTGGATAAAGCGCCGTCCAGGCGGGCATAACGCGCGCAAAAGACCTCAGGCGTCTCCTGTGCGCCGGCCAATTGGGTAACAAAGGCAAAGCGCAGCCGTCCTCCGGGCGGCAGCACAAACTGTCCCCGAAGGTTCAGGCAGGGTTCTACCATGTCGCCAAGGGCGTCGGCTGTGGCGCTGATCGGAAAATGCAGCGCTCGCGGCGCGTATACCGTTCTCCCACGGCCCAGAAAGGCGGTGCGGTCGCTTTGCATCCGAAATAGCGTCAGGTTTGCGTCGGTAGCGAGCAGATGCCACAGCTTAGTCTGGGGAGAGCCATTCTCACGAGAACGCCGGTGGGCGGCAATTCCAAAACGCTGTAGCCTTTCCGTTTGAATCAGCAGGTTTTGAAAGCAGGGGTGAGCCGCATCCTCCCGCTGCGTCGTTAATGCAGGCTCCAGATAGCTGCACACCTCCATCATTCGTTCCATAGAGGTGTGGTTTTGCAGGGTAATGAAATGAATGACGGCTCCATCCAGCGGGTTAACCCAAATGCGCATTTCGCACGCCACATCGTAACGCTGGTGAACAAAGACCGCCTGCGCTGTTTCAAAACGCGTCTCCTGGAAAAGGGCAGGGTCTGTTACCATCCAATAGGAGCCGCTTTGAGAATCTCTCAAATAGAAGCGAATACCGCTTGGCAGGCGGCAGCTTTCAAAAAAACGGGTCCACATGACGCCGTTTCGGCTTAGGCTGCCTCCGCCTTGAGCATCGATAAGCAGAGAGGTTCCCCCGCCGCTGAGCAGATGAGCATCCACGGGAAAGCGTAAGGGAGCCGCTTTACGCACGGCGCAAAACGGAGGGGCAGCTTTGCTTTGTGCGGCGTGTTTCAAAGGATGGCGTACCACGTGAACTTGCCTGGGCGGCTTTTCTTCCAACAAGAGACGATAGGCCTGGGCTCTTGGGAGCTCTGAAAACAGGCGGGCCAAAGCGTTGTTTTCCAGCACATTGCAAATGGCGCACAGCGTCATGCCCTGGTGATGCGCCATATGGCTGCGCACAATGCGCATGGCGCGTCCTTCTGTGCGGGAGGGGCAAAAATCGGCAGCTTCAAACATTCCCAGCGCTCCCTCCAGCCCCAGGTTTTGCAAGCGAAGCAGGTTGTGGAAGGAAGCTTTCAAGCCAACCGCCATGGACAAAAAAGAAGCGTAGGGAGCGATGACGTTATCCTGAGCGTTTCCGCTGATAGCCAGCGCAGGGATTCCAAAGGCTTTATACTGATAGTAAAGCTCTGGATCAAAGGCGTAATACCCGCTTTCGCTGACGCCAAAAACCTTGCCGTGACGAACGCGGCGCTGAGCTTGAAATGCGTTGCGGCAAGCGTCGCTAAGAAGCGTGCCCTTTACCAGCGGCAAAAAGAGCAGAGGCATCATGTATTCAAACATGGTACCGCTATAGCTGAGCATGGCGCAGCCGCCGCCCCAAAGACGGGTATATTGCCGTCCCAAACGATACCAGTGGCGAAGCGGCACTTGTCCAAGCGCAATGGCCACAAAGCTTAACAGCCGGGATTCGCTGGCCAACTGGTCGTAGTGTTCGGCAGTCGCTGAGCCGGTTTCCGGGTGGAAACCAATGAAAAACAAATCGGCTTCCGAATCGTACAGCGGCCCAAAGGCCATGCCTTCCGCCAAGGCGTCCAGCCGGGTTGGCAAGTCCCGGTAAGCGCCGCTGAGCTGATTCATGAGCACGCGTACCCCCTGTGCGCAGCAAAGCAGGGATACGGCCAGGTTACCGCTGTCCACGGAGGAAACAAACGGGGGCTGTAGCACTTCCAGGGTACGGGTATCGTACCAGTTGTACAGATGCCCGTTCCATTTTTGCATTTTTTCCAGTGTATCAATGGTTTGAGCAATGCGCCGGGCTGTTTCTTCCGGTGAAAGCAGCCGCAGCTTTTCCGCAGCAATCAACGCGCATAGGTACAAGCCGATATTGGTGGGTGAAGTGCGGTGAGAAATGCCTTTGTTTGGATCCAGTTGCACATTATCCGGCGGCAGGCCGTTATCCTCATCGGTAATGGCCGTTTCATAGAAAAGGAGCGTGTTTTTTGCCAGCCTTTTCAATACCTCCCGCATATACCCGGTTGGTTTTTGCAGCGGAGCGTACTCCTGCTCCAAAAATGGGAGGGCAAAGGGGAAGCCAATCCACAAGGCGGCTGTGACGATCGTGCAGGCCATGCAGGCCCCAGGCCAAAAGGACAGTGAAGCCATAACGCCGCCCAAACCCATGCTCAAATAGAAAAAGCGCATGGAAGGCCGTCCGTCCGTTTGGGCAAGCTGATTGGCAGTGGTCCACTGCATCAAATTTCGCCGGGTGACAAACAGCCGTGCCAGCGTGCGAACAATGGCATCCGTCTGCATGCCCGCTTCGCAGGGAAGCATAGCCACACGGCACAGCAAGCTTTTCCAGCTGCTTATGGACCAGCGCAAATAAGGCAGCTCCGGCAAAAGCAGCGCGCATGCCCACAGCCAGCTTCGGCCTGCGGCCGCGCCGTAGGCCAGCAACAGCACGCGAAAGAGCGCAATGAGACTTCGAAGCAGGTTACGCCAAATCTTGAACTTTGAAACAGAACCCAGCGGATTTTCCGGCGGACGGCAGGCTTTAGGAAACAGCGGCAGCACATAGGGCAGCAGCTGCCAATCTCCGCGGGTCCAGCGATGCAGGCGCATTAAAAACCCCGTCAACTTTTGAGGATGACCATCGTAGAGGGTGATGTCGCTGCAAATTGCACAGCCGGCCAATTCGCCCTCCAGCAAGTCGTGGCTTAGAACGCTGCCGGGAATGACGGCGTTTTGCGTGGCTTCCAGGAAGGAAGCCGGGTCCAGGATTCCCTTGCCCATAAACGTGCCCTGGTTGCAAACGTCCTGGTCAAAATCCGCCGTCAAACGGTTATAGGGATCGGTGCCGCCCTGACCGCCAAGCAGCAGAGAAAGCGGCGTGGTTACGGTGTGAGCGGCCGTTTCCATCTTGGGCTGAAGGACGGATACGCCATGAGGACGGCCGTCGATGATTTGCCTTTTTTGCAAGGGATGCAGCATAGTCCCCACCATGCGCAGCGCGCTTCCAGGAGGCAAAAGGGTGTCGCTGTCCAGCGTAATCACATAGCGGTAGCGGCCGGTAAAGGTTTCCGGCGGCACGCTGGCGTAAGCAAAGGCGTCCTGATACGGTTTTCCTTGCAGCAGGCACAGCAGGGTTTCCAAGCTGCCGCGCTTTCTTTCCCGGCTGCTGTACAAGTGATCCGCCGCCGAGTATACTCTTTCACGCTGCAAATAGAAAAAAGGATGGCCCGTATCCGCCGCGAGCGCTTGAATGGCTGCGGCTGCTGCATCCACAATTTCCTGGTCCCCGGCAAGCGTACCGCTAAGGCTGTCCTGAAAATCGCCAAGCAGCATAAAATGCAGCTGCTCATCTCGATTCGCCTGGTAAAGAACGGATAAGTGCTTCACCATGGTAAGCGCATGCCGGGGACTTAGCAGCATGGTAGGGCAAACCACCAGCGTGCGGTTTGCTTCATCAAGACATTCCAATTGAATTCTAGGCTTCATGCGAGGGCGAATACGCCGCTGAAGAAGTAGGATGCCAAACTGCTGCAAAGAAAAAGTCACTACAGCGGCAAAGGGAATCCACAGCAGCGGGAAAAGACCGTCCACGGCGCCCAAAAGCAAAAGTACGGCGAAACACAGCCAGGAAGCCGCACGGAACAGGCCGCAGGCCCGGCTTTGCAGAAACAGGCGAAGCCGCTTCCCAATGCTGCGTTTTTGCAATTGCTGCAACAGAGCAGACTGTCCATCGTCCAGCAAATAGTAACCTACGTGGGCGGCCGGGGTTTCCGGCTGAGCCTTTTCTCCCAGGTGCAGTGCGCCGTCGCATACAGCTTTCTCCGGCAGATGAAGCCATTGCGCCAAGCGGGCCGTTTCCGACCGGTAATAAGCGCGGCTTTCTTCGTCCATCGCCAAATACACAGCGTCTTTTGACAGCGTCTCATGAACGACGCTCATTTCTTCCTCCATCCGCGCCCAGGGCATGCGGCTGATGCGCCGCAGGCTTTGGATAGCGTTTGCAACCCACAGAGCGTCTTCGGCTTGCTTTTTGTGTTCTTCTGAGGCGATACGCTCTCCGTCGATGCCTTTTTCAAGGAAAAACGGATCCAGACATGCAAGGCCTTCTTCGGAATCCGCCGCATTGCGCAAGCGCATCAGCTGTTCCCAAAAGGCGTTGTCCTGCTGTCTGCGCTCCAAAAGCCGCCGTGCTTGAGCCACGCGCCCTTTGGTAAGCCGGCGAACGACGCTGCGCGCCTTTTCATGCGCTCGCTGTTCTCCGGCGCTTTCCTGCGCCAATTGAACGGTCAGCTGGCACAGGGTAAGCCGCAATGTCATGAAAAGCTGGGAAAGCTCGGCAACCGTAAAGGGCTCGTTGCTTTGGCAGGTATGGACGGCGGAAAGAAGCCCGTCCTGGGTTAATGCGGCCCGGGCATGGCTAACGAGCGCCTGAGCAAACGCTTGAATCCGCGGCAGCGACTCCCGCGGCGCAGCGGGGAGCAGGGGAAAAGAAAAGCGGACGACAGTTTCGATTTCTTCTTGAAGAAACCGACCGTTTTCGGAAAGCCATCGGGCACAGGGCGACAGTTCATCGGCGTCAAAGCGGTTCAGATAGGCCACGGCATGAGTAAACTGGCGCTGCATCCCCCTGGAGCGCCGTATCCGCCGTTTGGCGGACGTTTTGTATCGGGGTGCTATGGCGGAAAAAGGCTCGTCCGAAACGCCCGAAGATCTTCGCATGAAGGGCTCCGGCGCTTTCCGAACGCTTAGCGCCGCCAGCCCCAGCAGCCCTATTCCAACGGCTGTCAAAATCCAGTACATGGTGCATCCCTCCGCAAACTTTTGCCCGGTTAGTGTGCGCTGAAGAAGCAAAACCATGTGTCAAATGATTACCGAGCTGTAAATTGTTCCCCCTGCTTTGTTGCCTTCATGGGCAAAAATGTGATAGAATACATTGAGAAACATTGGCGCCGCTTGATACCTGCGGCCAACTGGTAAGGATGTGACGATCATGCGCAAGGCCGTTCCCCTTTTGATAGCGCTTGGGTTGCTGCTGCTGTGTGCGCCCGCTGCCGCCGAAAGCTTTGTTTTCGACGACATTTACGGAAGCATGGAAGTACCGGACACCTATGTGGTTCTGACGGAAAAAAATCTGCAAAACTATGCGGACTGGCTGGAAGCCCAGGGCACCTCGCAGGAGGAAACGGCCAATGATTTCATCAAGCGCGGCGTGCTTTTGCAGGCCTGGTCGGACGATGGGACGGCCCGCTTTGAACTGCGCGCAATCCAAACGGACGAAACACAGCGCCTGTTTGATATCAACGAACAAAGCACCGAGGTGCGCGGTCAATACCGCACCAGTCACTATCCTCGTAACGAATATGAGGGCTACGAGTTTTCTTCCTCCGAATGGAAAAACACGGAGAACGGACGTTTTCTGGTGCTGAAGTATATCCGCCGCGATAACGGCGAAATTCTCTACCGGGGATTCATGCGCCGTACCGTGCGAAACGGTTATCAAATTGATTTTGATATGCAAATTTATAATCGCTCTGCCACCAATAAAGACAACTCAGCTCTTAATAAGATTTGGGAAAGCTTCCGTTTTGTGGAGGTACTCCCGCTTCCGCCGGCAGCCAGCGCCAAAATCAACATTACAGATGCGCCGCCGGAAGAAACCAACGACCAGAGCTTTTCCATTGACGGTTATGCCGCGGAAGGCGTAAAACTGACTGCCGTGGTGATGGGGTTGAGTTATCCCGATCCTGTGGTCAGCGATGTAACGGTGGGGAAAAACGGCAAGTTTTCACTGCCGATCAAGCTGCCCAGAGAGGGCGTTTTCCTGATCACCGTTACCGGTGAATACCAGGGCGAGGATGTGGTGGAGCTGGCTTATCCCGTCACCTATCAGCGCACATTACTCACGGTGAATTTCACTGTAAAGCCCGGCGATACCGTTACCCAGGACTCCGTGCAGTTCAGCGGCCGTGGCGAGCCCGGCGCAACCATTCAGATCTTTGTGAACGGTGAAGCGGCGGGTACCAAACGGGTGACCACCGCCGGGAAATTTGCCGTTGCCGTAGAAGCCAAGGAAGAGGGCAGCTATGAGGTTGCATTGGCCTTCAGCAAACGCGGCCTGGCAGATCGCCGGTTTACCTTCACCTTTACCCGCCGCTGGTCCGATGACGACATGATGAAATACCTCAAAAAGCAGGCCATCAAGCCCGCTTACAAAAAGCTGGTGTCCAATATGCAAGCTTACGAGGGGCGCATTATGGGCTACAGCGCGTATGTGGTAAGCGTAAGCGAAAGCGGCGGCGAGTATGTCATTACTATGGCGCTTAACCGAAAAAACGGCAAGTACAGTAATTATATTCTGGTAACTTCCAGTGAACAGCCCTCCTTTGCGGAAGGAGAAAAGGCCACCATGTACGGCACCTGCGAAGGCATGTCGCTAAGCAGCGGTGACGACGGCGCCAACGCACAGGGGGAAAGCTATCCCTGCTTTGATTTGCTGCTGCTGGTTTCTCAGGAATAAGCCGATAGGCCCGGTCTTAGCAGAGTCAGCGGCTCTTCTGACGGGAAACGCATCGCCGGCTGGCGGCAGCATCCGGCAGCGTGGGTTTTCGTCTCTCTCAAAACCATTCCGCCGCTCCTGAAAAAATTCGCCCGCCAACGAGATTTTGAACAGCCCGGGCCCTCTTCCGTGGAAGAAGAGGGCTTTTCCCTCATATGGGTTATTTTGTCGAAAAGCACACTAATTTTGTAACAAACTGTTGCTAATTTGCGATAACTATTGAAATTATTTAATACTTTTGATATACTTAACAAGGGATCAAGGATCGAAAATGGCGATTGGGGAGGCATCTATGATAGACGTTGCCATTATCGGCAAGGGCCCTGCAGGATGGTCCTGCGGAATGACGGCGCGCATGCGCGGCTTATCCGCTCAGGTGATTGCGCCGGTGAATGATACCGGCTTGCTGCGCACGGCAGAGCGTATCGATAATTATCCCGGCATGCCTCAGGTTTCCGGCACGCAAATGCTGGATCGCTTTCGAGAACAGGCGCTGGCGCTTGGCGTACAGGAGCGAACAGGACTGGTTCGGCAAATTGCGCCCAGGGACGGCGGCTTTATGCTGCTGGTGGAAAACGACGTGTTGGAGGCGCGCGCCATTGTGCTGGCCATGGGGGCTGCAAGGCCCGTTCTGCTTCCGGGCGAAGAAGAACAATTGGGCCGCGGGGTGAGCTATTGCGCTACGTGCGACGGCATGTTTTACCGGGGAAAGCACATAGCGGTGTTGTCCACTTCGCTTCAGGGAGTGGAAGAAACGGCGTTTTTGAGTTCCATTGCCAAGCAGGTGGATTATTACTGCCTGAAGCCCCACAATACGGACGGCCTTGCGCCCGGCGTGCGCCTGATGGAGGAAAAGCCCAAGTCCATTGGCCGCGACGACGCAGGCGTAACCGTAGTGACCGACCAGGCGGCATACTGCTATGACGGCATTTTTGTTTTTCGGGCCGCCATGCCGCTGAATCTGCTATTGGCCGATTTGCAAACCAACGGCAGCTATATTCCCGTAGATCGGGGGATGCGAACCAACGTGCCGGGGGTTTTTGCCGCGGGCGACTGCACCGGCAAGCCGCTGCAGGTTTCAAAGGCGGTGGGGGAAGGCAATATTGCCGCCATTTCCGCTGCGGAATATATTGCCAAACGTGGATGAAACCCTTCTTTCCAAACGTTCTTATGGATGAACCGGCCATATGGCCGATTTGCATGATTTAGAGGAGGATGAACCAAATGATGAACCGTGGCGTACAAAAGGTGTTTTCCCTGCTGCTGGCTCTGTGCCTGGCGCTGGGCGCAGGCGTATGCGCCGTTGCCGAATCCACCGCGGATTTTGAGCAGCTGATTCCCCTGATGGACCTGGTTTGCGCCGCTTCCCAGTATTCGCCCAACGCGCCCGAAAGCGTACCCGGCGCGGACGGCGCGTTGACCGTTTCCTTTACCGACGCCTTCTTCAAAGTGGGACAAACGGAAAGCCCTGAGGTGGGCGTTACCGAAAGCATGCTCAGCGATACTACCGCTCAGGCCGATCTGCTCGGCAAGATTTTCGCCGCCCAGATTCCGGCGTTGGAGCCTGTTGTGATGACCGATGATGTGAACGGTTTTATCGGCTTCCATCCCGTGCATGTGATGAACAGCAGCGACGGCACCGTGCAGATCATTGGTGAAATGTACCTGGCGGACAAGCCTATGCGTGAGATGAGCGAGACGGATTACGCCAACATTACCTGGATTGACCGTGCGCTGTTTGCCTTCCAGAGCGACGCCTCCGCGCTGAACGGTTTCCGGCTGACCGCCTTCTCCGTAGGCACCGATTTGACCTATGAAGAAGCGTTCCAGTCTTATGCCGACGATATTGCTGTGGAATATGAAAGCAAGCTGGACTTCACGCTGCTGTACCCTGCCGTGTTCACCGATGAAATGCTGGTGGAAACTGACGACGGCGTATCCGCCGAATTGCCAGATGGCAGCGCCAGCTTCTTTGCCAAGCGCATTGCAAACGCCAACGGCGCTACCCTGTCGGACTATGTGAACATTGTCGCCAACGGCATTACCGGCAGCGTGCCCATGGTAAATGAGGAAATGCAGTATGCCACGCTGTCTTATACTACAGCGGAAGGCTATACGGTGTTTGATGTGTTTGTGGTGACGGAGCAGTACATCTATCAGGCTGAGCTTAGCTATCTGACCACTCTCATGAGCCAATACAGCATGTACAACACCTATCTGGAGAACAGCTTTGTCGTAAACGAGCTTTCGCAGGGCTGAAAAAACGCCGGGAGGACATGATGAAACGTCTTGCCTGTCTGTTGAGTGTGTGCGTCGCTTTGCTGTGCGCAGGTTCAAATGCCTACGCACAGCAGGGCGGCGACGCCCTTTTTACGGGTTCTTTTTTGGAGGGAGAGATTGCTTATCCTGCTTCAGGGGCGGCAGCAATCTATACCCTGTGTTACACGCTTCCACAGATGGATGGAAACGGAGAGACAGCTGACGCCATCAACACCTATTACCGCACATGGGAGAAAGAACTGCAAAAGACGGTTGCGGTACAGGGGCAGGAGTTAGCGGCCTGCAACGAAACCAGCCAGGCGGATTTATCCTTTCAGGCGACTTATATAGACGAACGGTATGCCAGCTTTGTGCTGACCACGCTGACCTCGGCCGGCAGCGGTGAATGGGTGAGCCTGGGGGCCGATACTTTTGCTTTGGATGGCCTGTATGCCGGAAGCCGCATCAGCCTGTCCCAGCTGCTGGGGCTGGAAGAAGCCACCGAGGGGGAGACCAGCCTGGCCTCCGCTTTGGCCTATGAAGTGGTTTGGCAAATCATTCAGCAGGAAGCGCAAAATGCGGACGGCGATTATCTGGATGGATTAACACTTCAAAGCGTACGAAACGCCTTGAATCCTGAAACGGATTTTTATTTGGATGCTGATGGCAACGTGGTGTTTTTCATTCAGCCGGGAGAAGTGGCCGGCGAAATTGCCGGCGTGTTGTTTTATCCGTTTTCCATTGCGGAACTGCTTAGCGCATTGTAAAAACACGCCATCAGGCCTTCCTTGCGGAAAGCGCGATTGGCTCGGCTGCAATGGAAGCGTTCTTCGCCTTTGGGCAACGAAATCTTGCTGGCCGAAAACGCCCACTTTGGAAACTGGTCAGAGAGTCCTATCGTTCCTGAATTTGCATCGTCTGGATACCGCGGTTGCCAAATGCAATCTTGCATCTGCTGAGCGCTGTATCCAGGCGAACTTTTTTGACGAGGAACACGCTTTGATTACTCGTCTGCAGCTGGCCGGGCGGCAAAGCGCGCAAGGTTGCCGAAGCCGACGTACACGACGCCGGTTTCGCAATGAAACTCGGAGGACTGCGGCCCTCTGATACCGCTCGGGTTTTTGTCAGTCTGGCAGCGACGAAATGTCGCTGCGTTTTTTTCTTAAGTAGAATATTTTGTTTACAAAGGTTTTACAACTGGCCTCAAAGCAAGGAAAAATCAGCCTTTTTTCGAGCAAATCTCCCCGATTTCCAGGGCAACAGCATTTAAAAAGTGATATAATGGAGTGGTATGAAGATAGAAGAATTGCGGGAAAAACTCCAGGAA
>CAKTUS010000012.1 GCA_934621485.1 uncultured Clostridia bacterium | reverse complement strand
GCTCCTGGAGTTTTTCCCGCAATTCTTCTATCTTCATACCACTCCATTATATCACTTTTTAAATGCTGTTGCCCTGGTAAAACCGCGGCTTGCGCTTGTGCATTTCCGTACATTGGTGATATAATAAAGTGTTGTCATGTGCAAGTACGGCCTTAGGCACGATTCCACAGGCCGGCAAGAAAGGGGGGCGTCCATGGAACGAACCGTTAACTGGGTAAGCCGAGCGCTTTGCCTGCTGTTGGCCGCTTGGTTGGCGTTGGCTAGTCCTCTGTTTGGCGCGGCGGCTGAAGAAGTAGCCTATGTAGCGCCCAAGCTTTCCAGCGACGCCGATCCATATGACCCGGAGCATCCGGAAGAACTGGATGTGGATCAGCTTTATGCCAGGTCCGCTATCCTGATTGAAGCGACCACCGGGGAAGCCATTTTTGAAAAAAACGCAGACGATGTTATGTATCCTGCCTCTACCACCAAAATCCTGACGGTGCTGCTGGGCATTATGATGGGCGACATGAACCAGACCGTTTATTTGAGCGAAGCTGATTTGGAAGGCATTGAAGTGGGCGTGGACGCCGACATGGATTTGGAGGTTGGCGAAAGCATTAACTTTAAGGACCTGCTGTACGGCACGTTTATTCGCTCTGCTAACGAAGGCGCCAATCTGATTGCCGAAAGCGTGGCGGGCAGCATTTCGGCCTTTGTAGACCGCATGAACGAGGCGGCCGCTTTGTACGGCTGCACATCCACCCATTTTGCAAACCCAAACGGCCTGCACAGCGACGACCATTATACCACAGCCCGGGATATGGCCAAAATTGCCCAGGCTGCCATGCAGAACGAAACCTTCAGGGATATTGCCAAGTCCTATACCTATTCCCTGCCGAAAAGCAATTTGCACAGGGCGCGGGTGCTGACCCACTCCTCTCGCCGCTTTTTTAATCCCAGCCTGGAGGATAACGAGTATTACTATCCCTACGCCATCGGTATCAAAACCGGTTATACCTCCCGGGCAGGCTATTGCTTTGTGGGCGCTGCCGAGCGGGATGGCGTGGAACTGATTTCTGTGGTGTTTTATACCACGGATACCGGCCGGTGGACAGACACCAAAAAGCTGATGGAATACGGATTCTCCCAGTTTGTCAGCGTAACGCCGCAGGAACTGTATGCCGAAAACCCCATCGTTGTGGAAACCTCCAGCTTTGCTCTGGACGACGAAGGATACGGCCGCTTGCAGCTCAATGCAGTGCCTCAGTCCGGCGCGCGCACGGTAAACATTGTGGCTACCAAAGCGGAATTGGAAACCATGGCTCGTAACCTGCGCCAGACGGTGCTGATTGAATATAGCCGCGACTTTGCAGCCCCGATTTCCCAGGGCGAGGTCATGGGTACCATGACCTATTATCCCAGCGACGGCGGCAGCGCCGTTTCCTACGACCTGGTGGCGGACCGCAGCGTGGCGCGCCGGGAAAATGCGCCGCTGACGTTGGAGGAAATTGAAGAACAGGTGTATGCCGACACTAATCCGTTCCCACCTCTTTCGGCGGAAATGGTGGTGATGATTCTGCTGCCGGTGGCTGGCGTATGGGGCGGCTTTAGGCTGCTGGGCCGGCTGCTGCGCCGCACGGGCCGCCACAAGAAAGGCCGCGTGCCCAAACCGCGCAACCGTTTTTACCGCTAAAGAACGCAGTATCTGGAGAAAAAAGGAGGGAGGGCTATGATTGCGCAAGTGGTGGTGGATGTGGTGCATACCAACGTAGCTCATCCCTTTTCCTACCTGATTCCTGAAAGAATGGAACTGTCCATAGGCTCCCGTGTGCGCGTGCCGCTGGGGTCCAGGCAGGTGGACGGGGTTGTGGTAGCGCTCAGCCAAACGGCAGACGTCCCTTTGGAAAAACTGCGGCCTGTTTCCAAGGTGCTGGATTCTTATCCGGCGTTGCTGCCGCCGCTGCTGGAGCTGGCGGAAGAAATGGCGCTGGAGACGCACTGTCCCCTTTCCGAAACTCTGCGCTTGATGCTGCCCGCCGCCATGCGCACCGGGCGGATTCAGCAAAAGCAGGAGTGGTGCGCAAGACTGCTGCCTGGGGTGGATGCGGAGACGGCGGCTCAGGCGCAAAAACGAGCGCCCAAGAGGGCCACGCTGCTGCGGCTGCTGGCCGATGGCGAGGTTCATACGCTGGCCGACTTGAGCCTATTGGTCGGCGAGCCGCGGGACGCCCTGAAAGCGTTAGAAAAAAACGGCCTTGTTTCTTTGTTTGCTCGGGAGGTGTTTCGCGCCCCGGACGGTACGGAGGGTATCCAACGCACGGAAGCGCCGCCGATGACGGCCGAGCAGCAGGAGGCGTTGGATACCATGTTGCCTGCCTTGCGGCTGGGCAGGGGGGCGTTTTTGCTCCACGGCGTTACCGGCAGCGGCAAAACCGAGGTATATCTGGCCATGGTTCGCCAGGCGCTTTCCATGGGGAAGGGCGCCATCATCCTGGTGCCGGAAATTGCCCTGACGCCTCAAATGGTGCGCTGGTTCCGCTCACGCTTCGGCCCGGAAACCGCCGTGCTGCACAGCCGGCTGACCGACGGGCAGCGCTATGACGAGTGGCGAAGAATCCGCCTGGGGCAGGCGCGGGTGGTGGTGGGGGCGCGCAGCGCCATCTTTGCGCCGGTGGATCGTTTGGGCCTGATTGTAATTGATGAGGAGCATGAACAAACCTATCTCAGCGATAAGCATCCCCGGTATGACGCACGGCGCGTCGCCGTCAGCCGGGCCGGGCGAGAGGGCGCAACGGTGGTGCTCAGCAGCGCCACGCCCAGCGTCCTTTCCTTCGCCATGGCTCGCCGGGGAGATTATACCCTGGTGGAAATGCCGCATCGGGTAAACAACCGTCCCATGCCCGCCGTAACGGTGGTTGACATGCGCCGGGAACTGGAGAGCGGCAATCGCTCCATTTTCAGCCGGCTGCTGATTCAGCAGCTGACCGAGTGTGTGCAAAGCGGCCAACAGGCCATGCTGTTTTTGAACCGCCGAGGATATAACACCTTCGTCAGCTGCCGAAGCTGCGGTTACGTGGTGAAATGCCCCCAATGCGACCTGAGCATGACCCTGCACCGGGAAGCAGACGGTCGAGAGGAACTTCGGTGCCACCTGTGCGGCGCGGTTCAGCCGCCGCCGAAAACATGCCCGGAGTGCGGCAGCAAATACATTCGCTATTTTGGCAGCGGCACCCAGCGGGTGGAGGAGGAAATGCACAAGCTGTTTCCCCAGGTGAAGACGGTTCGCATGGATATTGACACCACTCGAAGCCGGGACGCGCATGCCAGGCTGCTTGGGCAGTTTGGCCGTGGAGAGGCGCAGGTGCTCATCGGCACGCAGATGATTGCCAAGGGACTAGACTTTCCCAAGGTTACCCTGGTGGGCGTGGTGGCGGCGGATTTGACCCTGAACCTGCCGGACTACCGGGCTCCGGAGCGTACCTTTCAGCTCATTACCCAGGTGGCGGGCCGCGCCGGACGGGCCATGCAGCCCGGTCAGGTGATTGTGCAAACCTATAAACCGGATCATCCCTGCATTGTGGCGGCGGCTCATCAGGATTACAACGCTTTTTTCGAGATGGAGTTCAGCCGCCGCCGCGCAGGGCTCTATCCGCCCTTTACGCTTCTGGCTCGTTTGCTGGTGGAAAGCCCGCGGGAGGCCGACGCTAAGGCCATGGCGGAGCAGCTGTATAACACGGTACAAACCTACCTGCTGTCCCACCCGGCGCAGAAAAAGCGCACGCTGATGGTTCGGGCGGATGAAGCGCCGGTCAAACGCATCCGCGGCCAGTTTCGCTACCATGTGCTGCTCAAGCTGTTTGACCACCCGGACGCCGCGCCCCTGCTGGCGCTGCTGTCCGAGCTTTCCTCTGTGAGCAATGAAGTCTGCCGGGTTTACTGCGAGGTGAATCCGGCTACGATGATGTAAGCTTTATATGGTAAGGAGATTATGTAAGTATGGCCATTCGGAAAATTGTGGAAATTGGCGATGAAAAGCTGCGCAAGCATGCCAAGCCTGTGGAAAAGTTTGATTTGCGCCTGCGCGTTTTGCTCAAGGATATGGCGGATACCATGTATAAAGCCAACGGCGTGGGCCTGGCGGCGCCCCAGGTGGGAATTTTGCGCCGGGCGGTCGTGGTGGACGTGGGCGAGGAAGAAGCGCAGTTGATTGAACTGGTGAACCCGGAAATTGTAGCTTCTGAGGGCGAACAGGAAGGCCCGGAGGGCTGCCTGAGTATTCCTGGCCGCTCCGGCATTGTGAAGCGCCCCGACAAAGTAACGGTGCGCGCGCAGGACAGCCATGGCAATCCCTTTGAAATGACGGCCGAGGGCTTCCTGGCCCGGGCCTTTTGCCACGAAATTGATCATTTGGACGGTATTCTATATGTGGATAAGATGGAGCGGGAAATCTTCCCCGAGGATGAGGAAGAACAGGAGGAAAGCGAAGAATGAGAGTGGTTTTTATGGGTACGCCTGATTTTTCCGTGCCGAGCCTGCAGGCGCTGATAGATCACGGCTATGAGGTAATCGGCGTATTTACCCAGCCGGACCGTCCCAAGGGCCGCGGCGGCAAGGTGCAGATGAGCCCTGTAAAGGAACTGGCCCTCAAGCAGGCCATTCCCGTTTTTCAGCCTTTGAAGATTCGCAAAGACGGTGTGGATGACCTGCGGGCTTTGGCGCCAGACGTGTGCGTAACCGCGGCCTTCGGACAGATTCTGTCCCAGGAAGTGCTGGATGTGCCCCGCATGGGCACGGTGAACGTGCACGCCTCGCTGCTGCCCAGACACCGCGGAGCCGCTCCCGTGCAGTGGGCGCTGCTTCAGGGCGACCGCACAACCGGCGTTACCACCATGCTTACCGACAAGGGCATCGATACCGGCGATATGCTGCTGAAGGCGGAAGTGACCGTGGATCCTGAGGATACGGCAGGCAGTCTGCTGGAAAAACTGAGCCATATGGGCGCGGAACTGCTGGTGGAAACCCTTGCCCGCCTGGAAAAGGGCGATTGTCCCCGGGAAAAGCAAAACGAGGATGAAAGCACTTACGACCCGATGCTGAACAAGGAAATGGGCCTTCTGCACTTTGAAGAGGGTATGCAAATGTGCCTGAACCGGGTGAGAGCCATGTCGCCTTGGCCCTGCGCCTATGCGCCGTTGCGGGAGGGAGTGCTGAAGGTGTGGCGGGCCAAGGCTGCCGCGGGCAGCGGACAGCCCGGCATGATTCTCAGCGCTGATTCCAAGGGCGGCCTGGTGGTTGCCACCTCCGACGGAGCCATGGAACTGTGCGAGGTACAGGCTCCAAACGCCAGGCGCATGGAAGCGCGCGCCTTTTTACTGGGGCATCCCCTTCAAACCGGCATTTTCCTTAGCGAGGTACAGCTATGAATCATCCGAACAATCGCCCTTCCTCTGGAGAAAAGAAACCGTATTCCGGCAATGCAAGCCGCCCCAAAGCCTATCCGGCCCGCAGAGACGGCTTTGCGGGCCGCAAGCCGCCTATGCACGCCCATGCGCCATTTCCTGCCCGCAAACCGGAACGAGCCCCGGCGGACGACGCTCGCCGTTTGGCCTGGGCTGTGCTGTGCGATGTGCACCAGAAGGGCGCTTATGCTGCCCTGAGCCTGGATGATCATCTGCGTTCCGCCCGCAGCCTGAAGCCTGAAGACCGCCGATTGGTCACACAGCTGGTATACGGCGTGCTGGAAAACCAGCTGAAGCTGGATTACGCCTTGAAACGGCTGATGGATCATCCAACCCATGAGCCTTCGCAGCAGGATATTCTGCGTCTGGCGGCCTACCAGATTTTGTGTTTGGATCGGGTGCCGGACAGCGCGGCTGTCAACGAAGCCGTAAAGCTGGCCAAGGCTGTGGGCATGGAGCCCGCCTCCGGCTTCATCAACGCGGTGCTGCGCAACCTGTCCCGCGGCAAGGAGGATATCGCCTGGCCTACACGGGAAGAGGATTTGCGCACGTATCTGAGCGTGATGGGCAGCATGCCGCTGTGGCTGGTGGATGAGCTATTGGCCGCCTATGGCCCCGACGAGGCGGAACAGGTGATTTTTTACCGGGAACAGGAGCACCCCATGGTGGTGCGGCCCAATCTGACGCGCACCAGCGATGAGAAATTTGAAAAGCTGCTGGCTCAAAAGGAATGGCGGGCTGAAAAAGGGCTTGCGCCGCATACCTGGCTGGTGTATGGCGTCAGTGAAATCACCTTTGACCCTGCTTACCGCGCGGGCCTGTTTTCCATTCAAGGGCAAAGCAGCGTGCTGGCTGCCGAAGCCATGAAGGCCAAGCCCGGCATGAAAATTCTGGACGCATGCGCCGCGCCCGGAGGCAAATCGGCCTATCTGTGCGAACAGATGCAGCTGACCGGCCGTGTATTTGCCTGGGAGCTGCACGAAAAGCGCGCTCAGCTGCTGGAAGGCATGCGCCGCCGTTTGGGCCTGGATAATCTGCGCATTTCCGTTCGAGACGCGAGCGAATTTCGCAGCGATCTGGAGGGCGCTTTGGACGGGGTTTTGCTGGATGCGCCCTGTTCCGGCATGGGTGTGCTCAGTCAAAAGCCGGATATCAAGCTGCGCCTGAAAAAAGAAGATATTCCCGCGATTGTGGAAACCCAGAAGCGGCTTCTCCATACTGTCTGCCGCTATGTGAAGCCCGGCGGCACGCTGGTATACAGCACCTGCTCCATTCTGCCGTGTGAAAACATCAAGCAGGTGCAGACGTTCCTGGAGGAACATCCGGCGTTTACACTGGAAACCTTGCCGACCAGCTTTCCGGAAGAACTGCGCAGGCTGCAAGGCCCCTACGGCCTGCAGCTGCTTGGCTGTCGCGACGGGGTGGAGGGCTTCTTCATCGCCCGCATGCGGAGGACACGCTAATGGAACAAAAGCGCATCCTGCTGGACATGACCCAGCCGGAGCTGAAAGCCTATCTGACGGAGCTTGGGCAGCCGGGCTTTCGCGCCAAACAGGTGTTTTCCTGGCTGCATAAGGGCGTTCCCTTTGCGGAAATGGCCAATCTGCCGTCCTCCCTCAGGCAAGTTCTGGCGCAGTCGTGCTATGATTTGCCCATGACGCTGCATCAGATCTTTCCCTCCCAGAAGGACGACACGGTGAAGTTTTTGTTTGCCTGCTGGGATGGCAATATTATCGAGGGCGTGCTGATGCACTATCATTACGGTTATTCGCTGTGCATTTCCACGCAGGTGGGCTGCAAAATGGGCTGCGCTTTTTGCGCCAGCACCTTAAACGGCTGTGTGCGCAGCCTGTCTGCCGGTGAGATGCTGTCGGAGGTGCTGCTGGCCAACCGGTTTCTGGGCAAAAGGGGACGGGTGGGGCATATTGTGCTCATGGGCAGCGGCGAACCGCTGGACAATTATGAAAGCACCGTTCGTTTTTTGCGTCTGGTAAACGATGCAGACGGCCTGAATATCAGCCTGCGCAACATTTCGCTAAGTACCTGCGGGCTTGTGCCCAGGATTGATCAGCTGCGGGAAGAACGTCTGCCTGTTACTCTCAGCATTTCCCTGCATGCGCCCAACGATTCCATTCGCCGCCGCATTATGCCGGTAGCCGCCGTCTATCCCATGGCGGAATTGATGAGGACTGTCCGGGCCTATGTGGCTGATACGGGTCGCCGGGTGGTGTTTGAGTATGCGCTTATCGATCAGCTGAACAGCCGTCCGGAGCACGCCAAAGAGCTGGCCCGGCTGCTGCGGGGCCTGCAGTGCCATGTGAACCTGATTCCGCTGAATCATGTGGACGAACGCAGCCTGGCTCCCGCCAGCCCGGCGGCGGTTCAAACCTTTTTGAAAACGCTGGAAGCGGAACACATTTCCGCTACGCTGCGCCGGGAAATGGGCTCCGATATCGGCGGGGCCTGCGGACAACTGCGCCGCCGCCATTTGCAGCAGCAAGCCGACTGATTCTCACTTTGCAAGGAGGAACCGCCATGAAGGTCTGCCACAGAACGCATCAGGGGTTAGTGCGCGCCAATAACCAGGACGCCTTAGTTCTGGATGAGGGAGTTTATGGCGTTGCGGACGGCATGGGTGGCCATCAGGGCGGTGAAACAGCCAGCCGTGTGGCGGCCCAGGTGCTCAAAAACGCGCTTCATGGCAAGAAGCTGGATGCCCGGGCGATGGAAATGGCCATCGAGGCGGCTAATCGCCGTGTGTTTGATATGGCGCGGCATGATAGCAGCTTAAGCGGTATGGGCACCACCATCACCCTCCTATGGGAGGGCGACGGGCAGCTCATGATCGGCCATGTGGGGGACAGCCGTGCCTACCGCCTCCACGAGGGCAGCCTTCAACAGGTTACCGAGGATCACAGCGTGGTGGCGGAACTGCTGCGCAATCATGTCATTACGGCCGAAATGGCCCGCACCCATCCCTACCGCAACGTTATTACCCGGGCGGTCGGCGTAGACCCTGCCGTTACTCCGGACGTGCTTTGCTTGGACAAGTGCGCGGGAGATGTGTGGCTGGTATGTTCCGACGGCCTGTACAACATGGTGCCGGATGATACCATTTTCCAAACCCTGTCCCAATCATCCAGCGATGAAGAGGCGGCCGACCAGCTGCTGAAGCTGGCGCTGGATGCCGGCGGTGCCGATAATATTACCTTCCTGATCGGCCGTGTAGGGGAGGTGAGCAAGCCTTGATGAAAGGCATGGTTTTCGCCGATCGCTACAAGCTGGAGGATTTTATCGGACAGGGCGGCATGTCGTTGGTGTATCGTGCCATTGACATCCGCACAGGCCATAGCGTGGCGGTCAAAATTCTCAAAAGCGAATACAACAGCGATAAGGAATTTCTGGAGCGCTTTCAGCGAGAGGCTCAGGCTGCCAGCATGATGAGCCATCACAACCTGGTGAACCTGCTGGACGTAGGCGTGGAGGGTGAATTTCGCTATCTGGTTTTGGAATATGTAAACGGAAACACCCTCAAGGATATCATTCGCCAGAAGGGGCGGCTGAACTATCAAACCGCCATTCAGATTACCGTGCGTATTCTGAGCGCTTTGCAGCACGCGCATGACAACGGCATCATTCACCGGGACATTAAGCCGCAAAATGTGCTCATTCATTCCGACGGGCATGTGAAGGTGGCCGACTTCGGCATTGCCCGCATGACGGGCGGCGCAACCATCGGCAAGGGCGATACGGTCGTTGGCTCGGTGCATTATTCCTCGCCGGAACAGGCGTCCGGCGGCGTGGTGGAGGCCACCAGCGATATTTATTCCACCGGGGTCGTGATGTATGAAATGCTCACCGGTCGGGTGCCCTTTGTGGGCGACACGCCGGTTGCAGTGGCTATGCAGCATTTGCAGGACCCGCCGCCCCCCATTACCGATTTTGCCCCGGAAACGCCTCCCGCCGTGGTGGCGGTGGTGATGAAGGCGCTGGAAAAAGACCCCAAAAAACGCTTCCAAAGCGCCAGAGAAATGGCCGACGCGCTGATGAAAGCCAAGGATGGCAAGCTGCAGGCCGAGGATATCATTCCCAGCGTTACCGTGCAGCAGCCTTCCATTCAGCAGCATCAGGCTTACGCGTATCAAAGCACAGGCCGCCGCGCGGGCCCATCCGCTAAGCGGCAGCGTAAGCGTAGCCGCCGTAAGCTGGCGAAAATGGCGCTGACCGCCATCAGCGCGTTGGTGATTTTGTCCCTGCTTGGCGTTGGCGTGGTACGGGTATTTGATCGGGTGAGCCGCAGCGTGCTCGCTCCCGATGTGGTGGGCATGACGGTAGCGGAGGCCCAGGCCAAGGTGAAACGGGAAGGACTGCAATGGCAGCAAACGGAAATCAATCATGATACCCTGCCGGCCGGAACCGTCATTGCTCAGGTGCCTGACGCAGACGTGACCATGGAGCGGGGCGACAGTCTGCTGGCTACGGTAAGCATGGGTCCGGCCAACGCCGTTATGCCGGATGTGATCACCCTGGCCTACGAAGACGCAGTAGCCCGCCTGAAGGAGCGCGGGCTGAGCAATGTGGTGGTGCTGAAAACCGTGTCCGGTCGTCCGGTAGGAACAGTGCTGGAACAAAACCCGGTGGCCGGAGCCGGTTATTCCGCCGGTCAGACAGTGGAGCTTACGGTGTCCGGCGGAAGCACCATGGTGCCGGACGTGATGGGCCGCAGCCGGGAGGACGCGGTGAAGATGCTGGAAGAAAGCAATTTGACGGAAGCTTCGCCTGACTATGTGGAAACGTCCGACTCGTCCCAGATTGGCCAGGTGCTGGCCCAGTCTCCGGTAGCGGGCACCATGGTAACGCTTTCGGCCCCCGTAACGCTCACCATTGGCATGGAAAGCCAGCCTTATCAGGGGGAACTGAGCTTGTCCATTCCTGTGGCGGACTATGACCGTGCGCTGCGCGTGACCCTGGTGATTGACGGCGAGGAGCGAACCAAATACGAAGGAACCATTGCCGCAGGCTCGCAAAACAACATGCTCATTCCCATGAGCGCCAACGTGGCGGGCGAGTTGACTTGCTATATCTATTTGGATGGAGAGTTATTTGAAGAAAAGAGCGTTATGCTGCGCTAGCTTCCATTGGCAGGAGGGAACGGTTTGACACAGGTAAGCACGCTGGAAGGCGTAATCATTAAGGGCGTAGGCGGATTTTACTACGCCCGCGACCCGGCGGGGCAGGTACATGTACTGCGTGCAAAGGGCAAGTTTCGCAAGCTGCGAATTACGCCCATGGTGGGCGACCAGGTGCGCTTTCTTCCGGGAAACGGCGAGGAAGAAGGATGGGTGGAGGAGGTTTTGCCCAGAAGGAGCGAATTGATTCGGCCGGCCGTGGCCAATATTCGCCACATTGTACTGGTCATCGCTCCGCAGCCTGCGCCCGATTACCTGCTGGTGGATACGTTGATGGTGATGGCCATTCGTCAGGGAATCCGTCCGGCGCTGGTGGTGAACAAGTGTGAACTGGACCAGAATCTGGCGAAAACCGTTCACCGGGACTACCAAAGCCTGAAAATTCCGGTGCTGGCTGTCAGCGCAAAGGAGAACCTGGGACTGGACGAATTGCGGGCGCTGCTGAGGGAGGGCATTTGCTGCTTTGCCGGGCAAAGCGGCGTTGGCAAAAGCACACTGCTTAGCGCTGCCACGGGCCTGGAATTGAAAAGCGGGGAGATTAGCCGGAAAATCAGCCGGGGCAAGCATACCACCCGCCATGCAGAGCTTTTGTTCAGCGGGGAGTATGCCGTACTGGACACCCCTGGATTCAGCCTGTTGGAATTATGGGAGGGCCTGGAGCCCATCCGCCTGAAGGAGTATTACCCGGATTTCTTTCCCTATGAGGGACAATGTCGTTTTTCCCCCTGCTACCATCTAAGCGAGCCCGGCTGCGCGGTTCTGGAAGCGGGGCGGGAGGGAAACATCAGCCCGGCAAGGCTGGAACGTTATCACCAATTGCTAAAAAAAGTACAGGAAGCTTGGAGGAATCGTTATGATTAAACTGTCCCCTTCTTTGCTGGCCGCCGATCCGCTGCATCTGCTGGAGGCAGGGCTGCTGATTCGGGATACCGGCTGCGACGAGATGCACTTTGACGTGATGGACGCCCATTTTGTGCCCAATTTGACCTTTGGCCCCCATATTCTGGCAGCCTTTCACAAAAAACTGGATTTGTTCTACGATGTGCATTTGATGCTGTCGGACGCACTGGCGATGGTGGACAGCTTTGCTGATGCCGGAGCCAGCCTGATTACCGTTCACCAGGAAGCTGAAAATTTTGCAGACGCGCTTGTGAGAATCCGCCGGCGTGGCTGCCGGGTGGGCGCGTCCGTTCGCCCCAAAACCGGCGTAGACGCCCTCCGGCCTTACCTGGACCAGATTGATCGAGTGCTGCTGATGACGGTGGAGCCTGGCTTCGGCGGGCAAAAGCTGATGCCGGAGGCGTTGGCGAAGGCGCGTGAGCTGCGCGCGCTTGGTTTCCGGGGCGAAATTGAGGCGGACGGCGGCATTACTTTGGATAACGCGCCCATGGTAACCGAAGCGGGCGTGGGCGTGCTGGTTATGGGAACCGGTTTTTTCAAGGCCGAGGATCCGGCTCAGGTTGCGCGGATGATTCACACCCTGTAGGGGCATACTTTGGCGTAGATTCCCATTAGGAAAGGAACATGCGCTGTGAAAAAACAACCGCTTTTCAAACCTGTTGCGAAAAAAAGGCGTATGAGGCGCGCGCCGGTATTGCATTAGCGCTTCAAATACATCAACAGGATGAGTATATGACATTTGAAGAACTGCATTTGATTCGTCCGCTGCTCAAAGCGGTGGCGGACGCAGGCTACCAGCAGCCTACGCCCATTCAGCAAAAAACCGTTTTGCACGTGCTGGACGGACGGGACGTGCTTGGCTGCGCTCAAACCGGCACCGGAAAAACGGCGGCTTTCGCCTTGCCCATTTTGCAAAGGCTGAGCGAAACGCCGTTGCCAAAAGGAAGCAAACGTCCCATTCGCGCCCTGGTGCTGACCCCAACCCGCGAGCTGGCGCTGCAAATTTTTGAAAACTTTGTGCAATATGGAAAACAACTTCCCTTGCGCAGCTGCGTGATTTTTGGCGGCGTGGGACAGCAGCCGCAGGTGGAAGAATTGAAACGCGGCGTGGATATTCTGGTGGCCACGCCGGGACGGCTGAACGATTTGATTGGCCAGGGCTTTATTATGCTGGACCAACTGCAAATTTTCGTGCTGGACGAGGCGGACCGGATGCTGGATATGGGCTTTATTCACGATGTGAAGAAAGTTATCAGCCGGCTGCCCAAACAGCGGCAAACGCTGCTGTTTTCGGCTACCATGCCGGCTGAAGTGGAAAAGCTGGCCTTGAGCATCCTCCTAAACCCGGTGGAAGTAAAGGTGGATCCGGTTTCCAGCACGGTGGATACCATTGACCAAAGCCTGTACCTGATTGATAAAGTCAATAAAAAGCTGCTTTTGCGAAAGCTGCTGTCCGAGCCGCAGGTGGAAAGCGCCTTAGTGTTTACCCGCACCAAGCATGGCGCGGACCGAGTGGTGCGGGAGCTTTCCCGTGGCGGCATTGACGCCAGAGCCATTCACGGAGATAAGAGCCAGGGCGCGCGGCAGCAGGCGCTGGGCGATTTCAAAAGCGGCAAGGTACGGGTGCTTGTGGCAACCGATATTGCGGCTCGAGGTATCGATATTGCCGGCTTGTCGCATGTGTTTAATTATGATTTGCCAAACGAGCCGGAATCTTATGTGCACCGTATCGGCCGCACAGGGCGCGCCGGTTTGAACGGAACCGCCGTCAGCTTTTGCTGCATTGATGAAATGAAAGAGCTGAAGCAGATTGAAAAGCTGATTGGCAAGGCGATTCCCCGCAAGGAAAGCCCATGGCCCATGGAGGTTTTCACCGAAACCGTGAAAACGCCCAGAGGAACAAGAACTGCCCGGCTTGCGGAAGGCCAACCTGAAAAGCCGGAACTCAAGCCGAAAAAGTCTCCGGCTTTGCCTGCGCGGGAGCTCAAACAGGACGCTGTGCGAAAAAAGCCGTTTGAAACGACCGCCTCGAGCACTTCTGGCGGAAGGAAAAAAGCGATTCCCGCAACCGGCGCTGCCACCCCTTCACCCGCTATGCGCGCTACGCCGCTAACGCGGCCTGCGCATGTTGTCCAGCCCGTCCGGGAAAGCCGCCCGGCAGATCCTGCAAAGGTTGAGTCCCTGCCTTCCTACACCGATTTGCTGCGCAGCAGCCGCCGCAAGCAGCGTAGAACGCCGCTTTCTACCGGAAACGATCGCCGTTAAGAACGTTTTGAATGGTACTAAAGGAGTAACAAGCCATGCCCAAACAGATGACGCCGGAAGAAAAACAGCATTATATGACGGAAACCCCGCTGACGCCCCTCATTTTGAAGCTGGCGCTGCCAACCATTGTCTGCATGATGATTACGTCATTTTACAACATGGCCGATACCTATTTCGTGGGACTGATCGGCTCGGCCAGCGCTTCGGGCGCGGTGGGCGTGGTCTTTCCGCTGATGGCGATTATGCAGGCGGTGGGCTTCATGTTTGGGCACGGCTCCGGCAATTTCATTTCCCGCAAGCTGGGGGCCGGAGAAGTGGACAGCGCCGATCGCATGGCGGCTACGGGCTTTTTCAGCGCGTTTCTGGCGGGCGTTGGCATTATGCTGTTCGGCCTGATTTCGGTAAACGGCCTGGTGTACTGGCTCGGCTCTACGAATACCATTGCGCCCTACGCCAAGCAATATGTGCTGTATCTCATGCCGGGCGTGCCTTTTCTGGTATCCAGCCTGGTGCTCAACAATCAGCTTCGCTTCCAGGGCAGCGCCTTTTACTCCATGATTGGCATTACCTCCGGCGCGCTGCTGAACGTTGTGCTGGATCCGGTATTCATCTTTGTTTTCGATATGGGGGTGGCGGGCGCGGCGCTGGCCACCAGCCTGAGCCAAATCGTCAGCTTTGTCCTGCTGCTTGCCGGTACCCGGCGTGGAGGAAATATCCGCATCCGCTTGCGCAACTTTACCCCTTCCACGGCCAACTATGCCGAAATCCTTCGCGGCGGCGTACCCTCTTTGGCCCGGCAGGGGCTTAACAGTCTGGCGACCGTGTGCCTGAATCTGGCGGCAGGCGTTTACGGTGATGCGGCCATTGCAGCCATGAGCATCGTTTCCCGGGTGATGATGATGACCGTTAGCGCCATTATCGGCTTTGGTCAAGGCTTTCAGCCGATTTGCGGGTTTAATTACGGCGCTAAGCTATATGGGCGGGTACGCAAAGCTTTTTGGCTTTGTGTGCGCATCAGCTTTGGCACGCTGCTGGTTCTTTCCGCGCTGGCTATTGTGTTTGCTCCCCAAATCATCCATCTGTTCTTGGCAACGGACGCCGAGGTGCAGCGAATCGGTACCCTGGCGCTGCGGCTGCAATGCATGTTCATTCCCTTATTCTCGTTTTCGTGTATTGCCAACATGATGCTGCAAACCATGGGCATTGCCGGTAAGGCAACGCTGCTGGCTTCGGCCAGGCAGGGCCTGTTTTTTATTCCGGCCGTGCTGGTGCTGAGCCACTGGCCGGGCCTTTTGGGCGTACAGCTGGCCCAGCCGGTGGCGGATGTGTTCACCTTCTGCCTGTCCCTTCCGCTGGCGCTGTCAGTGCTGAAGGATTTGAAGCAGAAGGAACAGGCGCAGGGCCGGAATTGAAAAAACAAAATTCTCCTAAAAACGGCCTTCGCCCTTGACGAATCCACGGGAAGCCTGTTACAATTAAATATGTGTGATTTTCCAAAGGAGGATGCGGAAGCGCATGGATACGAAATTTATTTTTGTTACGGGCGGCGTGGTTTCTTCATTGGGTAAAGGCATTACGGCGGCCTCTTTGGGCCGTTTGCTCAAGTGCCGCGGTCTGAAGGTTTCTATCCAGAAATTCGACCCTTATATCAATGTGGATCCCGGCACCATGAATCCGTATCAGCACGGCGAGGTTTTTGTGACCGACGACGGCGCGGAAACCGATTTGGACTTGGGGCATTATGAACGCTTCATTGATGAAAGCCTGACCCAGGCCAGCAACGTGACCAGCGGCCGCGTATACAAAACCGTTATCGACCGTGAACGGCGGGGCGAGTATCTAGGCGCTACCATCCAGGTGATTCCGCATATCACCAATGAAATCAAAAAGAACATTTTGGCCGTGTCCCGCACTGAAAATGCACCGGATGTGGTGATTACGGAAATTGGCGGAACCGTGGGCGATATCGAGAGCCTGCCCTTCCTGGAGGCTATTCGGCAAATGCGGGCTGAAGTGGGCCGGGAAAACTGCCTGTATCTGCACGTAACGCTGGTGCCGTACCTGAACGCTGCGGCGGAACTGAAAACCAAGCCTACCCAGCACAGCGTGCGGGAGCTTTGCAGCATCGGCATTGCGCCGGATATTCTGGTGTGCCGCGCCGACCATGAGCTGCCCTATGACGTGCGGGCCAAAATTGGCATGTTCTGCAACCTGCCCGTGGACCGCGTGTTCCAAAACCTGAATGCCCGCAGCCTGTATGAGGTGCCCCTGCTGCTGCACCGCGAAAAGCTGGATGACAAAGTGCTGGAACTGCTGGACATTCAGGCGGGATCCTGCGACTTGACAGAATGGACCGCCATGGTGGAGCGTCAGTTGGCCAGCAACGAAACGGTGAATATCGCTTTGGTGGGCAAGTATGTAGAGTTGCCTGACGCCTATTTGAGTGTGGTGGAGGCCCTGTCTCACGGCGGCATCTTCCACAAGAACCGGGTAAAGATCAAGTGGGTGGCCGCTCAGGACATTACGCCCGAAAACGTGCGCGAAATGCTGGGCGATGTAGACGGCGTTTTGGTGCCCGGCGGTTTTGGCGCCCGCGGCCTGGAGGGCAAGATTACGGCCATTCAGTATGCCCGTGAAAACGGCGTTCCTTTCCTGGGACTGTGCCTGGGCATGCAGATGGCGGTTGTGGAATTTGCCCGTCACGTACTGGATTTGCGGGATGCTCATACCAGCGAAGTGGATCCCAACACCACCTATCCGGTGATTGACCTGATGGTGGACCAGGACCTGGCCAATCTGGGCGGCACCATGCGGCTTGGCAAATATCGTTGTCAGCTGACCCCCGGCACCTTCAGCGAAAAGGCTTATGGAACCACCGAAATCTGGGAGCGTCACCGGCATCGCTATGAGTTCAACAACGCTTACCTGGAGCGCTTTACCGCTGGCGGCATGGTTATTGCCGGCCGCAATCCGGATCGCAATTTGGTGGAAATTGTGGAGGTGCAAAACCATCCCTTCTTTGTGGGCGTGCAGTTCCATCCGGAACTGAAGAGCCGCCCAAACCGGCCTCATCCCTTGTTCCGCGACTTTGTGGGCGCAGCCATTCAGCATCGGGACCAGGCGGAAGGGCAAGAATAATTTTGACGTTTGTTATCAAAAGGACGAGAATGTGCACTGGCATATTCTCGTCCTTGCCATTTCTGACAGGCATGCACAAAACCTTCACAGTTCGTTCAAAAGAGTTTCATTGAATCGCCAAAAGGAAACTGCGAATTTTTGGTATCCTGTATATGCCGAAAAAAACGGTGAAATGTTTTGGATGGGAGATAGGAACATGAAGGATCAAAAAAAGCCGGGCCGCGCCAAACGAAGGATACGCAAAATCCTTGGGCTTGTGCTGGCGCTGCTGCTGGTGGGCGGCGCCGCGTTTTTCGGTTACCAAAAGCTGCGGCGGGAATACACCACTGTGTACAACAGCTATACCGCCTCCATTGGCAGCATTTCCAACTCGCTCAGCTTCAGCGGCAGCTTGCAGCTGATTGACAGCGCCAGCTATACGGCTTCTTCCGACGCCACGGTACGCGCCGTTTATGTGAAAGAGGGCGATCAGGTAAAAGAGGGCGATCGCCTGCTGCGTCTGTCCGACGGCGAAAGCCTGAAAGCCGACTTTGACGCGCGGGTGAACAAAGTGAATGTGGAAGCCGACGACAAGGTGCTGGCCGGCGACAGCCTGGTCCAAATTGCGGATTTTACCCACATGAAGGTGCAGGTGCGGATTGACGAGTACGATATTTCCGAAGTAAGCGTTGGGGATACTTGCACCGTAACAGCTACCGCAACGGAAAAGACCTTTCAGTCGCAGATTGCATCCATTGATTATATCTCCGCTTCCGGCGGAAACGTAGCCTATTACACGGCTGTGGTTTATGTGGATGTTTCCGAGGAAGGCGTCTATCCCGGCATGCAGGTTACCGTAACGGTACCGCAGGAACAGGCCGAAAATGTGGTGGCGCTGAAAATGGACGCACTCAGCTTTGATGAAACCAACAGCGCCTATGTGTGGATGAAGGGTGAAGACGAGGAAAGCGAATTGACGCAGGTGCCGGTAGAGGTGGGCGTTTCCAACGGCAACTACGTGGAAATCAAGAGCGGCCTTAATGACGGCGATGTTGTGTATGTGGAAAGCAAGGTGGAAGACACCAGCTCCGGTGGTTTGTTCGCCAGCATGTTTGGCTCCACTCAGATGACCGGACCGGGCGGCGATATGCCGGATTTTGGCGGCGGAAACATGCCGGACTTTGGAGGCAACGCGCCTGACTTTGGCGGCGGTAACGGCGGAAGCAATGGCGGCGGGCGAAAAGGCGGCCAGGGTGGTGGCGGTCGATGAACGATTTTTTTGAAATGCGCGATATCAACAAATACTATCAGATGGGCGAGGAGCAGGCTCATATTTTGAAGAATATCACGCTAAGCATTGACGAAGGAGAGTATTTGTCGGTGCTGGGGCCGTCGGGAAGCGGCAAATCCACCCTGATGAACATCATTGGCTGCCTGGACGTGGCCACTTCCGGCTCCTATGTACTAAACGGACGTTCCATTGAAGAGTTAACGGAGGTGGAACTGGCCCAGATTCGCAGCCGGGAAATTGGCTTCATTTTTCAAAACTCGCAGCTGCTGCCCAAACTGACGGCCCAGAAAAACGTGGAGCTTCCCCTCATTTACGCAGGCGTTGCTCCTAAGGAAAGAAAGCTACGTGCTCAGAAAATGCTGGAGCGGGTGGGCCTTTCCGACAGGCGCGGTCACTATCCAAACCAGCTTTCCGGCGGACAGCAGCAGCGCGTGGCCATTGCCAGGGCGCTGGTGGGAAACCCGTCCATCCTGCTGGCAGACGAGCCTACCGGCGCGCTGGACCAGAAAACCGGACGTCAGGTGATGCAGCTTTTCGGCGAGCTAAGCGCTGAGGGACGCACCATCATCATGATTACGCATGACATGAATATTGCCGCCTACGCCCACCGCGTGGTGCACATCATCGACGGCGTTTTGACAGAAGGGGGCGGAACAGGCGATGCTTAAACGCTTGAAAAAAACGCTGGTAATGATTCGGGAATGTGTGCTGATGTCGCTGAGCAACATTCTGAACAACCGCGTGCGCTCCTTTTTAACGGTGCTGGGCATCATGATTGGCGTTACGGCGGTCATTGCTCTGATTACCACTGTCTCCGGCGTGTCAGGCTCCATTTCCAGTTCTTTTTCCTCCATGGGCGCCGGCACGCTCAGCGTATCGGTAACCGGCAGCGATTTGAAATCCGGCCTGACCACAGAGGATTTGGAAACCCTGACGGCGCTGGAGCAGGTGGATGGCATCACTCCCAGCGTAACCACCCGCTCCCGTGTGTCGAGGGGCGGTGAGTATGAAACCGGTATCACCGTTTCCGGAAAAAATGCATACTACTTTCGCATTACGCCGGAGGTGGTGAAACGGGGCCGGGCGCTGAATACGCTGGACGAAAGCAACATGTCCTTTGTGTGCCTTATCAGCCAGGAAATGCTGGAAACCTTCTTCTATGGCGTGGATCCCGTGGGGGAAAATCTGTATATTGATGGGATTCCCTTTTTGGTGGTGGGCCTGATGAGCGACGACAGCTCGTCGGAAACCCTGGCAACCCTGCTGACGGGCAGCCCGGATATTCTGGTGCCCTATACCACCGCCATGAAGATGAACAATGAAAGTCTGGTTACCTCTTTTACCGTGTACCTGGCAGACGAGGTGGATTCCGATACGGCTTCGGATGTTGTGGAGGCCGAAATGGATAAAATGTTCTCCTT
This sequence comes from uncultured Clostridia bacterium, assembly GCA_934621485.1. GTDB lineage: Bacteria > Bacillota > Clostridia > Christensenellales > Aristaeellaceae > Limiplasma. The sequence goes on along the minus strand of CAKTUS010000012.1, from coordinate 27,666 downwards.
TGAGGATGATTGCTTCACCATTACCACCATGAGCAGCATCGAGGATACCATGGAGCAAATGATGAACATGATGGCCGCACTCTTGGCAGGCATTGCCTCCATCGCTCTGGTGGTGGGCGGCATCGGCATTATGAACATGATGCTTACCACAGTGACCGAGCGCACCACGGAAATTGGCCTGAAAAAAGCACTGGGCGCGATTCCCTGGCAGATACAGCTGCAATTCCTGATTGAATCGTTCCTGCTGTCCATCATTGGCGGCATTGCGGGAGTAGCGCTGGGGCTGCTGCTGTCCTTTGCGCTGTGCCAGGTGCTGGGCACAGAATTTGTTATCTCCGGCGGAGCCATTGCGCTGGGCGTTGGTTTTTCTGCAGCCGTCGGCATCCTGTTTGGCTGGGCTCCCGCCCGAAAAGCCAGCAAACTAAACCCAATCGACGCGCTCAGGTCCGTGTGACGAGCAAGGAGGAGAAAAAGATGAAACAGGGACTCATAAAAGGCTTGGCCGCGCTGGCCTTAACAGCGGCGCTTGCAGCTTCCACGGCCTGCGCGGAAAGCATTTCCTTTACGGGACAGGTAACGGCAAAAACTACCCGGGAGGTGTATGCGCCCATCGGTGGCATGGTGGAAAGCGTACTGGTACAGGAGGGAGAACGCATAGGCCCGGACGATGTGCTGGCAACCTTGACTACCACCAAGGTTTATGCCGCAGAGGATGGCACGGTAACCGGCGTGTTTGGTCAGCCGGGCGACGCTACCGAAACGGTTGCTGAGCGCTATGGCGCAGTGCTGTACGTGGAGGAAACGGCGAAGTACACTTTGTCCGCCTCGGTAGAAAATGCGTATAATTCCACCGATACCAAATATGTGCATGTGGGAGAAACGGTATATCTGGTTAGCCGCTCTGACAGCAGCCGCACGGGAACCGGTGTGATTACCGCCGCGGAAAACACCAGCTACACGGTGCAGGTGGAAAGCGGCAGTTTCCTGCTGGGGGAAAGCGCAGATATCTATCGTTCTGAAACCCACAAAGCCGCCACGCGCATTGGCCGCGGCACCGTGGCGCGGAAAAATCCGACGGCCTATTCCGGCACAGGCAGTATTGTGCGCCTGGCTGTTAAGGATGGCGATCAGGTTTCCCGGGGCGATTTGCTGTTTGAAACAGCGGACGGCTCCTTTGACGGGCTGTATATGAGCGGTATGCAGGTATACTGCGGCGTGGAAGGCATTGTCAGCCAGGTGCAGGCTCAGCAGGGCTCCGCCGTGCAAAAGGACAGCGTGATGGCGGTGGTTTACCCGTTGGACGCTATGACGGTGGTGGCCGAGGTGGCCGAGGACGACTTGGCCTATGTGGCGCAGGGCGACGCCGTCAGTATTGAGCTAAACTGGAATCAAGATGAGGAGATTACCTATCCGGGCACCGTTTCCATGATTTCCGGCATTGCCACCGAGGGGGAAACGGGCGAAGTGACCTATAAGGTGTATATTGACTTTACTCCGGATGAAAACACGCGTTATGGCATGAGCGCCGTGGTTTCCACGCTGGAGCAGGCGGAGGCGGGGGACCATGAGCAGTAAGCGCCTGCAGGCCAGACTGCTGCTTTGGGGGCTGCTGCTGGCTTTGCTGGCCATTCCTGTTTCGGAAAGCTTTGCCGAGGAAAGCGCCGCCAATGCCATGCAGGAAATGAGCATTTTCATTTCCGGAGACGTTGATATGCAGGGAGGCGTTTCCGTCATCCGCTATCTGGCTTCGAACGATTCCTTTACCCTTTCCTGGACGGAGATTGACGGAGCCGATGCCTATCAGGTATCCATCGATCCAGGCGCAGCCCTGACCCAGGAGGGAACGCAGCTGAGCCTTTCAGCAGCCGGTTACCTGCATGAAACCTATACATTTACCGTAAGCGCGCTGTCCGGGGAGACGGTTTGCGCCCAGGCAACGCTTCGTTTTCGGCTGGAACAGATGGAAAGCCCGCAAGGCGGCGCAGGCGGCATGGAAGGCGCGATAATATCCGGCATGAGCAGGCGAGGAGGCGGCTTTTCTTCGGGAAGCATTACTCCGGGAAAAGCTCTCACCACCGCCCATGCCGAAGGGGATGGCGACGATAGCCTGTATGGCGCAATCCTTCTGCCCCAATCGTCAGAAACGACCGGCGTGTTTTCGCTTGGCGATAGCGGGCTGGACATTGTGCTGGATCAGGGAGAAAATCCCTTTGAGGTCAGCTTCGTGCAGAATACGCTGACTCTGACGCCCGTAGACGGCGGCAATTGCTTTCAGCTAAGCGCCGCCGCGCTTCGGCTGCTTAAACGCAGCGGAGCGAACCGTGTGACGGTGATATTGGATGGACAAGCCCACGCGCTTTCTACCGATTGGGAACCGGAGGGACGGGTGTATGCCCAGCTTCGCGCGCAGGGGCTTACGGCTAAGGGTTTTTTACTTGTGATAACCGGAAATGGGTTACAGATAAGCGTGCAGGGCAAAAGCTACCGCTTGACGGAGGAAAACCAACTGGTTCAGGACTAAGGAAAGGAGAACGGAGCTGTGAAAAAAGCGATCGCGCTGTTTTTACTTTTCGCCGTCATCCCATGGCAGGCTGCGTGGGGCGAAGCCTATCAGGGCCAAACCGTGGCAGGCAGCACGAAGGCGATGATCACGGAAACGAGCGGCGTTCTGGAAACTTTATTGGTTCGAGAGGGACAGCGGGTACAGGCCGGCGAGACGCTTGCCCAGATGCGCGTTCATAGGGTGTTTGCCACTCAGAATGGCGTGGTGGTCCGCTGCATGGCGGAACCGGGCGCGGAAATAAACGGCTCTGCAGTGGAAGTGACCCCGGAAAACCGATATGTGATTTCCTGTACCTCGGAGAACGCTTTTGAAAGCCCGAGAACCCAACAGATCCATTGCGGCGAAAAGCTGTACATTCGCTGCGTAAACGATGGCACTCATCGCGCAATCGGGATTGTGACGCAAATCAGCGGCAGCATATACCAGGTAACCACGATCGGCGGCACGCTCTACAACGGGGAAAGCGTGCGCCTTTACCGCAAGGAGGGCTATCCCTACCGGGAATTTGTAGGGCTTGGTACGGCGGTGCCCGCTCAGGCGGAAAACTATGAGGCGCAAGGAAAGCTGATAAAGCTGTATGTAACTCCTGGCGAAACAGTGGAGCGCGGCCAACTGCTCTTTACCTATACCGATAGCGGCGAAACACAGCTTGTTAGCGCCGAGACGGGCATTGTGACGCAGGTGGAAGTTAGGCAAGGCGATACACTGAGCAAGGACGCCATTATCGCCTATGTGATGCCTGCCGATGCGCTGCGCATTGAAATTCAGGTGGAGACCGAAGCGGCCGTCCGGTTAGCCCCGGGAACTCCCGTCACCTTTTTGCGGGCGGACGATCCGGAAGAAACGCCCAGGCGGGGTACGGTGGAAAGCGTTTCACAGTACGGTCAAAGCGAACAGTATACCGTGCGCATTGTGCCAGAGGAGACGGATATGCCCATTGGCATGAGCGTTGAAGTAGAGATGGAATCTTAGTTAAACCACGGGCTAACAGCTTGCGGGCAGCAAGAGACGGAAGAACCGCCTTGAGACGAAAGACTGCCATAATGCGCCGCTTTTGTGACGGGAATCGGATGGAGGCGGGTTGCTGACCGCCTATGACGGTTGCGCGCCCCTGAGCGCCAGTTTTCCTCCGGCATCTGCCGTTGGTTATGGGCAGAACCACAAGCCTTCCGCCGCTTTACTTTTCCTGCAAACCGTGGTAGCAGTGTTCGCAGGCGCGGACACCAGGAGTTTTGGACGGACTGGCAAGGTACGGAAAACGCCTTGTTTCCGCCTGCTCTTTTCGTAAAGCTACAAAAAAGCCGTTCAGAATCTCTCGTTCTGAACGGCTTTTTCAGCGGCTCGAAGTCAGCAGCCGCTGATGGACAATTCGCCTACATCGATGCTGGGGCTGCCGGTGCCACCCATGGGGAACACCAAATCATTGGCCGCCTCGCGGGCATTTTTTAACAAATCATAAAAGTTCCCGGCCACGGTAATCTGTTCTACGGCCTGAGTGCGTTGGCCATTGTGGAAAGCATAGCCCTTGCTGAGCAGGGAAAAATCACCGCTGAGCGGGTTGGCGCCTGCGTGCAGGCCGCTTACCTCGGTAATCACAATGCCGTCCCCAATAGAGGCCAGCATATCCTCCAGGCAGCGAGAACCGGGCCGGAAGGAAAAGTTGGAGGGAGCCACATGCACGGGAGCGGAATAGCTTGCTTTGCTGGCATTGCCGGTAGAGGAAACGCCAGCCTTATGAGCCGTTTTCAAATTGTGCAGGAAGGTTTTGAACACGCCGTTTTCAATAACGGTGGTGGTTTGAGAGGGAACGCCCTCGTCGTCAAAGGGACGGCTGGCCAGCCCGCCCGGCAGCAGCGGGTCATCTACCAGGGTAATGCAGTCCGCTGCAATTTTCTCGCCCAAACGTCCCTTTAGCAGCGACAAATCCTTCTGCGCGCTTTCCGCGGAAAAAATGCCGTCAAAAGTACTCAGCAGGTCGGTCATGGCTTCTCCGTGAATCACTACCCGGTATTTGCCGGAAGGCACAGGCTTGGCATTGAGGGCGTTTACGGCGCGCCGGGCCGTTTCTTCGCCGATGGCTTTGGGGTCCAGAGCGGCCATATCGCGGGCCGCTTTTCCGTAAAAGCCGGACGATACAAAGGCGCCTTCCTTCGCGACGGCCTCGCCGAACATCAGACACATGTCTTCCGTATAGGAACGGTCCATGCCGTAGGAGTTTACTATGTGAATGATATAACGTCCGCTTTGAAGGGTATTGTTTGCGGAGCGTTCCACCTTGGTGTTTTGCCGAATGACGCGATCCATTTCCTGCAAACGGGCGATTTTGGCTTCGGCGTCCGTTTGCGCCAGTTCATCGTTTTGCAAGCTCAGCTGGGGTACAGGATCGCTTCCCTGATACAAAAACTCCTGATCCGTATCCTCGCACAGTTCGGCGCTCTCCAGCACACCGCGCACCAGTTGATCAATGGCTTCATCGTCAAAGGCTTCCGTGCTGGCGTAGCCCATCCGGCCATTCTTCATGCCGCGAAATCCCAAGCCGCGCGTCAGGTTGGACTTATACTCGGTGATTTCGCCCTGAGAAGTCATGGCGCGAAAGCTGTCGCGCTCCACCACATAGGCTTCGCAGGCTTCAAGGCCGGCATCGACAGCTGCCTTCATCAGTTTTTTCAAAAAGTTTTGCATTGCTTTCGCCTCCTTACTCACGTCCGCCTACGGTCATGGACGAAATGCGGATTCTGGGCTGACCTACGTTGGTGGGTACGCTGCCGCTCAAGCTGCCGCAAACGCCCTGAGCCATGCGCATATCCGTGCCGACGCGGTCAATTTTCATCAGCACCTCGCCGCCCTTGCCAATCAGGCTGGCGCCGCGCACGGGAGAAACAATTTTTCCCCCTTTAACCAGATAGCCTTCGCTGACGGCAAAGTTGAACTCGCCGGTAGCCGGGTTCACGGAGCCGCCGCCCATTTTGCAGGCGTACAGACCGTCGCCCATGGTAGCGATCATTTCATCGTTGTCGTCGCTGCCAGCCGCAATGTAGGTGTTTCGCATACGGGAAGTGGGCGCAAAGGCATAGCTCTGCCGGCGGGCGCTGCCGGTGGGCGCCATGTCCATGCGCTTTCCGTTCAGCCGGTCGATCATATAGTTTTTCAAAACGCCGTTTTCAATCAGTACCAATTTGGTGGTGGGAGTTCCTTCATCGTCGATGTTTTCACTGCCCCATTCATTAGGCAGTGTACCGTCGTCTATGGCTGTTACGCAAGGGGCGGCGATTTGCTGCCCCAGCTTGCCGCAAAACTCGCTCATGCCGAAAGCTACGCTGGTTGCTTCCAGGCTATGGCCGCAAGCTTCGTGGAAAATAACGCCGCCGAAACCGTTGTCAATGACCACCGGCATTACGCCGCCCGGGCAAACCGGCGCATGCAGCATGGTAACGGCGCCCCGCGCCGCCTCGATGCCGCATGCGGTTGGGTCCACACGGCTTTGGAATAATTCAAAGCCCATCATAGCGCCGGGGCCGGTAAAGCCGGTCTGGTTTTCCGTGCCGCTGGAAGCAATGACGGAGCAGCGCAGACGGGTATAGACCCGGCGATCCGTCACAAAAAGGCCGTCGCTGTTACAGATAAGCACATCCTGTTCGCTGTCGCCATAGCCGATAACCGCCTGGGAAATTTCCGGGCTATAGCTGCGGGCGGCGGCGTTGGCAGCCCGCAGCATTTCTGCTTTTTTGCGGGTTTCTGTTTGCGAAGGCAGACAGGCGATGGAATGAACGTTGGGAATGGCGGGAGTATAAAAGGGCTTAACGGAGGCAAGGCCCTTTTTTGCTTCTCTGACGGCTGCCGCCGCTTGCTTGGCGCAGCGCAGGAGCCCTTCCCGAGCAGTGTCGTTGGTGTAGGTATAAACGGCGTTCAGTCCTACGTAAACCCGAATACCTGCGCCGTGAATCCGGCCGGAATGAACCGTTTCCAGCCGGTTATCCTGGAAAGACAGCGTATTGTCGCGCCGGTCCTCCACAAACAACTCGGCAAAGTCGCCGCCGCTGGCAAGGGCCGCGGCAAGCGCATCATGGGCAAGGGATTGATTCAGCATAGGAACCTCCTTTGATTACTGAAGAATGTGCGCCCAATCCGTATGGGCCAGGTCGGTTGCGGTATAGGTAGCCTTGGGGTTATGGGAAGCGGAGCCAACGCCCAGTACCCTCATGCCGCCGGCCAGCGCCGCTTCCACGCCGGCATCGGCGTCTTCCACTACCAGACAGACTGGCGCTTCCAGCCCAAGCAGCCTGGCGCCCAGCAGAAACACCTCGGGGTTTGGCTTGCTGTGGGTAATGGCGTTGCCGTCCGCTACTGCGTCAAAGAAATGGTCCAGACCGATTTGCTTGAGAATGATGGGCGTATTCTTGCTGGAAGAACCAATGGCAATGCGGATTCCACAGCCGCGCAGCCGTTGGAGCGTGTCCATGGCCCCGGGAAGAATATCATGGGCCGTCAGGCGGCCGATGAGCTCCACGTAATAACGGTTTTTCCGCTCGGCCAGCGCCAGCTTTTCTTCAGGGGTATACGGGCGCTGGGCCTTCTCCAGAATGATTTCCAGACTGTCCATGCGGCTTACGCCCCGCAGGCGCTCGTTGATCTTGCGGTCAAAGGCGATGCCTTCTTCATCCGCCATGCGCTTCCATGCCTGATAATGGCAGTCGTCCGTTGACACAATGACGCCATCCAGGTCAAAAATAACGCCAAGAATGGTTTTCTCCATATGCGTTCCCTTCTTCATCAGTCAATATTTGCGTTGACCCTTTGCATTATACCACGAAGGAAAACAAAGGTTCAACCATTGGAACAAAGGCATTTTTGAATAATTAGTAAACCTGTATCCGCTGCGTTGCAATTTGCGGCGACGCGTGATACAATACATAGGTCAAAGATGGTCTATCTTTGACGAAGGGAGGGTTCCTTATGCGTCTTAGCGACAGCATCGAGCAGTTTATCAAGGCCATGCTCACTCAGGACGAATATGATGTGGAACTGAAACGGAATGAGTTGGCCGAGTATTTTGGCTGCGCTCCGTCGCAGATTAATTATGTATTGTCCACCCGTTTTACACCGGATCACGGCTATATCATCGAAAGCCGAAGGGGAGGCGGGGGCTTTATTCGCATTTTCCGTATGCGGCAGGATACCAGCGACCAGCTTTCCTATATGCGCAACCAGCGCATTGGCGACAGCATTGATGCGCTGACGGCGTCTCACCTGATTCAGCAGCTTCAGGAACGGGAGGCGGTTACCCCCTGCGAGGCCGCCCTGATGAATGCGGCCATCTCCGACCAGGCGCTGAGCCTGCCTTTGACCGCGGAAATGAAGGACGCGCTTCGCGCCAAAATTCTCAAACGTATGCTGATTGAAGTGGCCCATAACCGAAAGACACGGCAGCCGGAAGGGGAGGAAAAGCCATGATTTGCGAAGAATGCGGGCTCAATCAAGCCACGGTAGCGATTACCGTTTCGGCAGGCGGGGAAATGCGCACCCGCCATCTGTGCCAGGACTGCATGAAAAAAATGGAGCAAAGCTTGGCTCACGGCGATATTCAGGGCTTCCTCAGCTCCATTCTGGCGGTGCTGAACGCCCAAAAAAACGATGTGCCGCAGCTTACTTGCAGCGGCTGTGGGCTTACCTACAAGCAGTTTCAAGAAACGGGCCGTTTGGGTTGCGCACAATGCTATCATGATTTTGCCGAGGAACTCAAGCCGTTGTTGCAGCGGATTCACGGAACGGCCCAGCATGCGGGACGAAAACCGGCGTCCTTTACGCCTTCGCCTCAGGATGAACTGGAACAGCAAATGCAGGAACTAAAGCAGAAAATGGACGAAGCCGTAGCCGCTGAAAACTTTGAAGACGCGGCAAAATATCGCGATCAGCTTCGTATGCTTAGCCAAAGCGGGGAGGCGGCGGAGCAATGATGGAAAAAGCGGAAAATGTGGTGGTATCGGGACGGGTGCGCCTGGCGCGCAACTATCAGGATCTGCCCTTTTCATGCACCGAACAGCCGGATAAGGCGCAGCTTTGCATAGAGCGGGCCTGCCAGGCGCTGGAGGAAGCGCCTGACGCCTATCGGCTGTACAGACTGAGCCAGATGGCGGAGCCGGAACGCCGCAAGCTGATGGAGGAGCATTTAATCAGCCGGGATTTACTTTTGCACCCTCAGACCGGCGCGGCGCTCATTCGCCTGGACCGGCGGGTCAGCATCATGCTGAACGAAGAAGATCATTTGCGGATTCAGGCCATCGTACAGGGAATTGATTTGGAAACGGCGGCACAAGAAGCCTTTGCGGCAGAAGAACGGCTGGAAGCGGCCTGCCCATTCAGCTTTGATTCTCAGCTGGGATACCTTACCTCCTGCCCAACCAATACCGGCACAGGGCTGAGAGCTTCCCTGATGCTTCATCTTCCCATGCTGACCCTGTATAAACAAATGGGAAATGTGAATCAGAGCGTGGCAAAGCTGGGACTTACCATGCGCGGTATTTACGGCGAGGGCAGCGAGGCTCTGGGCGACTTGTACCAGGTGAGTAATCAGGTAACGCTGGGCCGCACGGAAGAAGAAATTATTCAAGCAGTGACCGCCGTTGGCAAGCAGCTGATGGATATGGAACTGTCCATGCGGGAACGCTGTCTAACGGATCAATCCGTTACTCTGCGCGACACGCTTATGCGCAGCTACGGCACGCTGCGTTACGCCGTTACCATGGATCAGAAGGAGTTTATGAAGCATTGGAGCCATTTGCGCCTGGGCGCGGCCATGAATTTGCTGGATGCAAGCCTGTCCGTAGCGGACGAGCTTTTGACCAGGGCGCAGGACGCCCACGCGGCACGGTATGGCCAAACCCTGGAAGAAAAGCTTCCGGCCAGCCAGGCCCGCTGCCTGCTTGTGCAGCAAGCGCTTTGGCCCAGTGAATAGGAGGAAAAAACATGCCGATTTTTGGAAGGTTTACGCAAAGAGCACAGCGGGCGGTTGCCGCTGCACAGCAGGCGGCTGTTGCGCTGCATCAGCCCTATGTGGGCACGGAGCATATTCTTCTGGGACTGCTGAAGGAGCCGGGCCCGGTGGTTTCAGGCGTTTTGCCTGCCAACGTAACTTACGACGCGGTGATGGAACGCGTGCGCAGCGTGCTGGGCGAGGGCGGAAGCCAGATTGGCGGCATGCTGGAGCTGACGCCCAGAAGCAAAAAGATTTTGGAAGGCAGCATTATGGAAAGCCGCCGGCTGCATCACAGCTATGTGGGCACGGAGCATTTCTGGCTGGCGCTGCTGAAGGAAGGCGAGGGCGTAGCCGTGAATTTGCTGCGCAGCATGGGCGTCGATACTCAGGATATGCTGCAAAAGATTCAAAACAGCCTGTCCAGCGGCCAGCCGGACGGTGGGGAGGACGGCGCTGCGACGCCTCAGGAGGAGAGCGGTAGCGAAAACGTGCTGGAAAAATACAGCCGGGATCTAACCAAAGCGGCTCAGGACGGTGAACTTGACCCGGTGATTGGACGCGGAACGGAAATTGAGCGCATTATGCAAATCATGAGCCGCCGTACCAAGAATAATCCCGTGCTGGTGGGGGAGCCGGGCGTTGGCAAAAGCGCCGTGGTGGAAGGACTGGCCCAATTGATCGTTTCCGGCAAGGTGCCGGAAACGCTGGTAGGAAAGCGCATTTTATCACTGGATTTAGGCAGCATGATTGCCGGCAGCAAATACCGGGGCGAGTTTGAAGAACGCCTGAAGGATACCGTCAAAGAGGTGCAAAAGCAGGGAAATGTGATTCTGTTTATCGATGAGTTTCATACCCTGGTTGGCGCCGGAAAGGCGGAAGGCAGCATGGACGCTGCCAACATTTTGAAACCTGCCTTGGCTCGCGGCGAGTTGCAGTGCATCGGCGCTACCACCCTGGATGAATACCGCAAAAACATCGAGAAGGACGCTGCGCTGGAACGGCGTTTTCAGCCGGTAAAGGTAGGGGAACCTACGCCGGAGGAAACGCTGCAAATTCTCAAGGGGCTGCGGGATCGCTATGAGGCGCACCATAAGGTGAAAATTACAGACGAAGCGCTGGAGGCAGCCGTTACCCTGTCCGACCGCTACATCAGCGACCGCTTCTTGCCGGATAAGGCCATTGATCTGATGGATGAGGCCGCGTCCCGCGTCAGGCTGCACAGCTTTACTGCGCCGCCCGACGTAAAGGAGCAGGAAGATCGCCTGAAAGCCTTGCAAAGCGAAAAGAAAGAAGCCATCGCTCATCAGGACTTTGAAAAGGCTGCCGGCTTGCGAGATGAGGAACGCAGCTTGCGCGAGGTGATCAACCAGCGGCGCGCCGCTTGGGAAGAGCGCAAAAACGCCAGTCACGAAGTGGTGACGGACGAGGATATTGCTCAGATTGTGGCCAGCTGGACGGGCGTGCCTGTGCGCAAAATGACTGAGGATGAAAGTCAGCGTCTGTTGCACATGGAGGAGCTTTTGCACAAGCGCGTTGTGGGTCAGGAGGAGGCCATCAGCGCCGTCAGCCGCGCGCTGCGCCGGGCCCGGGCCGGGCTGCAAGACCCCAAAAGGCCTATCGGCTCGTTCATTTTTCTGGGGCCTACCGGCGTGGGCAAGACGGAACTTTGCCGCGCTCTTGGCGAAGTGATGTTTGATGACGAAAACGCCGTCATTCGCATCGATATGAGCGAGTATATGGAAAAGCATAGCGTCAGCCGTCTGGTAGGCAGCCCTCCCGGTTATGTGGGATATGAAGAAGGCGGTCAGCTGACACAAAAGGTGCGCAACAAGCCCTACAGCGTGGTGCTGTTTGACGAAGTGGAAAAAGCCCACCCCGATGTGTTTAACATTCTGCTGCAAATTCTGGACGATGGCCGGCTGACGGATAGCAATGGCCGTGTGGTGAATTTCAAAAACACCATCATTGTGATGACTTCCAATGCCGGAGCCGGCACCATCACGTCCAAGCGCTCTCTGGGTTTTGGCGGCAGCGTGGAAACCACTCGCGACTATGAAGCCATGAAGGAGCGGGTGATGGCGGAGGTGAAGGACACCTTCCGGCCGGAGTTCATTAACCGTATCGACGACCTGATTGTGTTCCACGCGCTGGAACCGCAGGATATTGAGCAGATTGCCGGGCTAATGCTGAGCAATGTGGCCAAACGGCTGACGGAGCGGGGAATGAAGCTAAGCTACGACCAGGATGTGGTAAAGTGGCTGGCCCAGGAGGGCTACGACGCTAATTACGGCGCGCGCCCGTTGCGCCGCACCATTCAGCGCAGCGTAGAGGATGCCCTGAGCGAAGAAATTATCGCTGGCAAAATTGCCTTGGGCGACGCGGTAGAACTGTATGTGGACAATGGACGCATTGCTTTCCGCAAGCAGGAAAGCCAATCGATCGGCGAACCTTCCTTGCCAGTGGAAGGCTAAGCCTCATAGCAAAAACCGGGAGAGCGGCTGCTCCTTCCCGGTTTTTTGAAAAAGGTGGCAAGTGTGATTCGCTTATGGTATACTAAAACCAGGAGAACATTCCATTCAAAGGAGGAAAAACCGGATGAAACAGGAAAGCTTTCCTTCCGTAAAGGGGCCGATGCTGGACAAGGCCGTCTGGTTGCCGGATGGCGCGCCCAAAGCGGTAGTGCAGCTGGTACACGGCATGTGTGAGTACATTGAACGTTACGATGCTACCGCCCGTCGCCTGAACGAGGCTGGCTTTGCGGTGGTGGGCCACACTCATTTGGGCCATGGAAAAAAAGCGAAACTGCTTGGCTATTTTGCCCCCGAGGGCGGCTGGGATGCGTTGATTGAAGATGTGCATGCCGTGCGTATGCAAACGCAGCAGGAATACCCCAATCTTCCCTATTTTCTGCTGGGTCACAGCATGGGCAGTTTCGTGACCCGCACCTACTGCTTAAAGTATGAAGCGGGCCTTGCAGGCGTGGTGCTCAGCGGCACAGGTCACTTTGATAAAGGGACTGTTGAAACGGCCAAAACCATTGCCGGTTTGCAATGCGCTCTGGGAATGGCTCAAAAGCCAAGCCGCTTGCTCGAAAAGCTGAGCTCCGGCAGCAACAACAAGGGTTATTCCGATGTGTGCACGCCGTTTGACTGGCTCAGCCGGGACCGCGAGCAGGTGCAGCGCTACATGACCGATCCATATTGCGGCTTCACCTTTACCGCCGGCGCCTATCGGGACATGTTCGACGGACTGAGCCGCCTGTACCCGGAAAAGCTGGGCGCTATGCAGAAGGAAATTCCCATTTTGCTGTTTGCCGGAGATATGGACCCGGTAGGCAGCCATGGCGAGGGCGTAAAACGGGTGGCGCAGGAACTGAAGGATGCTGGCGTGCAGGATGTTTCCCTGAAGCTTTATCCGGAAGGACGTCATGAAATGTTTAATGAACTGAATAAGGAAGAAGTCTGGGCAGATTTGATTGCGTGGTTGAATCAAAAACTGTTCGCTTAACGGCAAAAGATGCGCGCTTTGCAGGGCTGAATATCACATTTTGGTCTCTACTACCCCTTTGTTCTTAGGCGGTATGAGAGGGCGGCGCTCTTCGATTTCCATTCCGAACCCGGCTCATGTACGTCGGATTCGGCAGCCTTGCGCAGCTACAAGGCTTTCCTTATGTGCTTTGCCGCCAAGCGAGTAGGCAAAGCGTGTCTTTTGGCAGAAAAAATCGCCGTTCGGCGAGCTTCAGAGCGTCGAAAAAACCCTGATTGGCCGCCATCGCCCGGAAGCAGCGCTTTGCTGGTTCACAAGGAAAGTGCTGCGGCATAAGGCTTAGGAGCTCCGCCCCTAAAACCCCGGCAGGAGCCAGTGCTTCCTGCACCTCCACTTTTTCAGCAGCCTGAAGCTCGCCGCAGGCGAGCTTTTTGCCAATCTGGAGCGGCATGGCCCAAAGGCCATGCCGCTGATTTGTTAGATTGAGGATAAGAATTAACGCCTAGATTGTCGAGTTTTTTCACGATCCTTGAAAAAACCAAGGACGATACAGACTACACCTGCAATCATAACGGGCAGATAAAGAATGTTTGGCACCTTACAGACAAAACGATCCATGCCAATGAGCAGGAGACACACCACCAGACCGATTCGGGTGAGCATACTTTTGATTTTCACCAAAGTCCCTCCTCTTTAGTAAGCCCCTGCCATGGCTTGGGTCAGCATAGCCATGGCGGAAGCGATTTCCGCTGTACCTGGGTTGCTCATGATGACGTTTTCCAGCGCGCTGGCGGCTTCCTGTACGCTCAGATAGGCGGGAGACGAAGCGTCCATAACGCTCATCAAATCATAGGCGCTTTGCAATAGCTGCCTTGCGTCGGAAATCAGGCCGTTGTCGCCGGTATTGTCCTCATAGGATCCATAGCTGGTATGATAGGGACAATAGCCCAAATGACTGGCCGTACCCAGGTATTCGGCAATTACCGAGGCGTACTGGCTGTCGTTGGCATAAGCGCTCAGCGGGTGACCGTTGGGGATGACCACCATGCCCTTGGTTGTGGTGGTGGGACAGTATTCTGTGGCCAGATAGCCGCTTTCGGCGCATACCGTTACCGGCTGGTGCATTTGGCAGGAAACGGTAGGCACCGTAGGCGCGTACCAGTAATCCGTGACCACGCCATAGCCCATAGCGTCGTTATAGCAGGCGTCGGTGGCCAGCTGGCCGCTCACGGCGCAGGTGGTAGCCTTCACAAGCCCCACTTCGTCAGCCGTTGCTTCGATAATGTCCCGGTCGCTCAGACCCTTGGCCTGGTGGATTTGCTCCATATAGCTCTTCCAAACAGGCAGTGCGCCGTTGCTGCCGGTGGACTTGGAGGAAAGCGGTTTATAATTGTCGTGCCCCACCCAGATGGACGATACATACCAGCCGGTCATGCCGCAGAAGGTAACGCCCCGCTGGTCGCTGTTGGTGCCGGTTTTGCCGGCTACGGTTTGTCCGCTGATTTTGGCAGCTTTGGCGGTGCCGCTGTTGACGACGGTTTTCATCATGTCCACAGCCATCCAGGCGGTGGAGGGGCGGAAAACCTGCCTGCGTTCCTGCTGCGCGTGACTGTCATATACCACGTTGCCACTGCTGTCGGAAATTCCCAGGAACGAAATGGGCTGCTGATAGACGCCGCCATTACCAAGCACGCCGAAGGCTACGGCCAACTGCATGGGCGTAATGCCGCTGGAACCCAAAGCTAGGCCGAAGGGGGTGGAATCGATATTGCTCCGGTCCACGCCCAGGCGCAGCAGAAAATCGGTGGAGCGGTCCACCCCAACCATGGTTAGCAATGTTTGGGCGGCGCCTACGTTCAAGCTGCTTCGCATGGCGTTGCGCAGGGTAACGGGACCGGAATAGCGGCCGTCATAGTTTTTGGGCCAGCTGTCCTTTCCGTCCGACCCGGTCCAGCCCGCGATAGGCACAGGAATGTTATAGACCACGCTGGCAGGGGAATAGCCCATTTCCAGCGCGGGCGCATATACTGCGATCGGCTTAATCGTAGACCCCACCGGCATCTTCATATCGGTAGCACGGTTCAGAGTCTTGCGGGCCGTTGGCTTGGTACGGGAGCCTACGATAGCCTTCAGTTCGCCGGTGCGGTAATCCAGCACCACGGCCGCCGCCTGCGGCTGCACAATTTCATCATAGGTACCGTCGCTGTTCAGGGTGCGGTACACCTTGTCGCTGGGGTCGCGCATGGAAGGATACTTGGACCATGATTCCAGCGTGTTTTCCACAATTTCCTGAATTTCCGTATCGATGGCAAGCGTTACATGATAGCCGCCGGTGCGCAGCTCGTTTTCCATCTTATAGCGGTTTTCGCTATTATCCTCCAGCTGCCTCAGCTTTAGGAAGCAGCTCACGATATCCTGAACGGCATACTCCACGTAATGCGGGTATTTGTACATGCCGTCACCTTCAGTGGTGGAGGTTTCCAGCACGTGGGCCGTATCCGGGTTGAGCGCTTCCTGATACTGCTGCTGAGTAATAAACTCGTTTTCATACATGCAGCGCAGTACATAATCGGTACGGTTGTTGGTCAGCTGCTTATAATCGGTGGTTTCGGATGAGCGGGTATAAAAATTCCGGCGAGGATTGTAATAGTAGGGATTATTGGTCAGCCCTGCCAGCATGGCGCACTCGCGCAGGGTCAGCTGATTCAGCTCTTTTCCAAAGTAGCCCTGCGCCGCTACCTGCACGCCGTAATAATTCTCTCCCAGATAAATGGTGTTCAGGTAGTACTCCAGGATTTGCAGTTTGGTGTACTTGGTTTCCAGCTGCATGGCCAGATAGGCTTCCTGAATTTTGCGCTTGTAGCTTTGCTCGCTGGAAAGCACGGTGTTTTTGATAAGCTGCTGGGTAATGGTGGAGCCGCCTTGCTGGCTGCCGGAGACAAAATTCTGCACAAAAGAACCGATAATGCGCTTGATATCGATGCCGTTATGCGTATAGAAACGAGCGTCCTCCACGGCTACAAAGGCGTTGCGCAACTGCTCGGGCATCAGGGAAATATTCACCATAATGCGGTTTTCCGTTCCCTTATAATCGGTGATAACGTTCCCCTGGGAATCATACAAAAAAGAGGTTTTGTCCTGAGCATCCAGAAGCGCCAAATCCAGAGTGGGCGCAGTTTCCATATATCCTTTGGCGATGCCGAGCACCGCGCCGCACAGGGCCAAGCCGCACAGCACAACGGCCAGCGCCAAAAGCCGCACAGCATTGACCAGCACGGAAAAAATGAAATTCGGCTTGGTTAAACGCGGCTTAAAAATGGTGCGTTTTTGTGGAAACGCTTCATTCGGCGCTTGATATGCCGGATTTTCTTCCCAGGATGGATAGGCGTTTTCCTCCTGGTAAAACAATTCATCGTCGCTGTTAGAAGGCTGATGATACACGAAGCTACTCCTTTCCCGCAAGCATAACAAGGGCAGTGGACAAAACAGGCCTTAACGCACAAAACGTGCCGCGCTTAGTATACCATAGTTTTTGGCTTTGTGTATAGCGACTGCTGTAACAATCCTTCCCAGTACTTTTTTGCACCCCCTTCCGCATAACCATAGGCAGGGGGGAATAGATGGTGCGGAAGGAAAGACGGGGACGCAGGCGCGTGCTGGTTCTGATTGTGCTGCTTGTGGCGGCGGCGTTGATATTCATGGAACAAAACCTGAGCCAAACGCTGCTGGATATGGCGTTTGCCGGCGCTTATTCCATTGCGGTGGAAACCGTGACGCATGCGGTAAAGCAAGTCATCGACAGCGGAGTGTCCTATGGCGAGCTTGTGGAAACCAGGCTGGACGGAGAAGGCCGGGTAACCATGCTGCAGGCAAACACCATGCGAATGAATGAACTGGCGGCGCAAACGGCGTTGCTGGCGGAAGAAGAACTGAACAGCTACAGCAATCAGTTTGTGGATATCCCGTTAGGCGCGGCGCTGGGCGTTCGCTTTCTATCCGGTTTTGGCCCTCGAATTTCGGTACAGATTTTGCCCGTGGGGGCGGTGCACACCAGCTTCGCCTCAGAATTTGAATCCGCCGGCATCAACCAAACCCGTCATAAAATCTTTCTGACGTTGCGTACCACCGTTTGCCTGATTGTGCCCATGGGTACGCAGATGGTAGACGTCAGCAGCTCTATTCCCGTGGCTGAGAGCATTATTGTCGGACAGGTGCCGGATAGCTTTGTGGACGTCAGCGACCAGGACGATATGCTGAACCTGATTCCTTAAAGCCGTCTTGCCTCGGGCTGTCAAAAAGCTCGCCTGCGGCTGGTCGGACGGCAAAATGCATAGCCTTGCTGCACAAGGCTGCCGAACCCGACCTACAGGCGCCGCGGTTGCAATGAAAATCGGAGAGCTGCGGCCCTCCGATACCACCCATGGGTTTTTGACAGGTTTGGGCAAGACGTTTTCATACGTCTTTCCCAAACCTGTTCATGAGAATGGCATCGGCTGTTAGTAAAGGAACAAAACACGTTCCCCAGCGTTATGCTGAGGCCGTCTTATGCTCCAAAGCAAGTGAACATAATCACCAAATACACCACATACAGGCTACCAATCAGATAGCCTGTCCAGCGCTTGAATTTTCCGCTGATCAGCGCGGGAACCATGGCGGCCAGGCTGATGATAAAACAGGCGGGAATATCCAGCAACAATCCCTGCCGCTCCACCGTGAGAGGCTTGCCAAGAATAAGCGCGCAAAGAGGCATAATTAGCGTCAAATCCATGATGTTGGCGCCGATAATGTTGCCGACCGACAGGGAGGATTGCTTTTTTCGAATGGCTGTCAGCGTAGTAACCAGCTCTGGCAGTGAGGTGCCGATGGCGATCATGGTTGCGGCGATGACGGAATCGGGAACGCCCGCCATTTTCGCGATGGCAGATCCGTTATCAATCAATAGTTGCGCGCCTACTACAATGGCCGCTGCGCCCAGAGCAAACAGCCCCAGATTTGTCAGCAGAGTTTTGCGATCGGTTTTGACACGCTCCGCCGACGGCTCCATTCCCTGCTCACGCTTGGCGGCCATCAGGCTTTCCGCCAGAAAGCAGGCGAAAACCAGCAAAATCAGTCCGCTTTCCACAACGCCCAATTGGCCTTTGCGGGTAAAGACAAACAGCATTGCGATGGCTGCCAGCAGCAGGCTGGCTTTTACGCCAAATTGCCTGCGTTCCATCAGGCAGGGCATGCAAATAAGAGACAGGCACATGATGAGGCCAATATTCGCCGTTACGGACCCTACGGCGTTACCAACCGCAATATCGGCGTTTCCCTCCAGCGCGGCAAATACGGATACCAGCATTTCCGGCAATGTAGTGGCAAAGCTGACCACCGTTGCGCCAATGATGAATTTAGGGATGCCGGACGCCTCGGCAATCCAGCTGGCGGCGTCCACAAACCAGTCGCCGCCCTTGATGATGCAAACCAGGCCCAGTGCAAACAAAAACAGAATCCAGAAGGTGTTGCTGCCGGTGAAATCCAGGCTCATAGGCGTTCTTCCTCCAAAGGGGATAAACCATACAAAAAAGAGACCTTTTTTGCACGATCATCCGAAATGTGATGTGCTAAAAGTCTCATTACCTACTGCATGAATAGGCGCATGACCACCGGCCCTGAGCCGGGGGGATGTTGGCCATGCCTTTGCAACTACTCCCTTTTAACGCGGCACAGCATAGCACAATCCATTCGCCCTGTCAACAATTTTTTGCCGACTGAGCTGAAAACCTGCAAAAAAAGCTTGCAATTTGGAAAAACACCTGTTACAATACATAACTGGCACATCCTTGCGCTGCGCAGGGACGCAGCGCCATAAGTCCAAGAGGAGGTGAATGGAATGAATAGGTACGAACTGACCTACATCATCGACACCGCGTTGGAGGAAACCGCTCGCAAGGAACTGATTGAAAAGTTCTCCAAGCTGATTACCGACAATGGCGGCGAAATCGAGAAGGTAGACGAAACGTGGGGCAAGCGCCGTCTGGCGTATGCCATCAACGACAAGCCCGAAGGCTACTACGTGCTGGTAACCTTTAAGGCCGAGTCCGATCTGCCCCGCGAGATTGAGCGTAACATGGGCATCAGCGAAGATATCCTGCGTTGCCTCATCATCAAGCTGGAGGAGAAGAAGCACAGCGTGAAGCCGCGCCCCGTGCGCGCTGCCGCGCCTGTGGCGGCTCCCGCTGCTGAAGCAGCCGAGATCCCCGCTGAGTGAGGACGGTGTAAGTCATGAACAAACTGACCATCATCGGCAACCTGACTCGCGACCCCGAACTGCGCACCACGTCTACGGGCGTGAACGTATGCTCGTTTACCGTGGCCGTCAACCGTCGGCGCTCCGCTCAGGCCAATCAGCCCGAAGCCGATTTCTTCCGCGTTTCCGCCTGGCGTCAGCTGGGTGAAAACTGCCAGAAGTATTTGGCCAAAGGCCGCAAGGTTTGCGTGATGGGTCCCGTTTCTGTCAGCAGCTATACCGGCAGCGACGGCTCCACCCGTTTCTCGCTGGATGTAACGGCGGATGACGTTGAGTTCCTGTCCTCTCGTAGCGAAGATGCAGGCTATGCGCCTGCCGCCGCTTCTCATGCCGCGCCCGCCGCTCCGGCTGCGGAAAAAGGCTTTGAGGAAGTAGACGATGAGGACCTTCCCTTCTGATTTTTTCTTGATGATTACCGTTAAAGGAGGTTTAGCCCATGTCTGAGGATCGTGGTGAAAGAAGACCTCGCCCCCGTGGACGCAAGCCCCGCCGCAAGGTGTGCAGCTTCTGCGTGGACAAGATCGAATACATCGACTACAAAGATGTGAATCGCCTTCGTCGCTTTGTGAACGAGCGCGGCAAGATTATGCCTCGCCGGATGAGCGGCAACTGCGCCAAGCATCAGCGTCAGCTCTCTGAAGCCATCAAGCGCGCCCGTGCCATCGCCCTGATGCCCTTCTCCGTAGAATAACGCTTCTTCTAAAGCACCGAAATTGCCTTGCGGCGGTTTCGGTGCTTTTTCTTGCTACGGATACAAGGATTTTATGCTCCAAAACGAGAAAGCATAAGCAGTGAAAAACGTTTGAATGGAGGAAGACCTATGTGTACTGCCGCCACGTATCAAACCAGCAGCTTTTACTTTGGACGCAACTTGGATTATGAGTTTTCCTACGGGGAAAGCGTTGTGATTACGCCGCGCCGCTTTTCTTTTCCCCTGCGGCATCAGGAAAGCTTGAGCGACCATTTCGCCCTCATTGGCATGGCTCATGTGCTGGACAATTACCCTCTGTATTATGATGCTGTGAACGAAAAGGGACTTTGCATAGCGGGTTTGAATTTTGTGGGAAACGCGGCTTACGGAAAGCCGGTTCCGCAAAAGACGAACATAGCCCAGTTTGAGCTGATTCCATGGCTGCTTGGACAGTGTGAAAGCGTGGCGCAGGCCCGGAAATTGCTTGCGCAAGTCAATTTGGCGGACACCCCTTTTCACAAAGAGTTGCCTGTGGCCCAATTGCATTGGCTGATTGCAGATAAACAGTCCTGTATCGTGCTGGAAAGCACCGTAGAGGGGCTTCACGTCTATGACAATCCTGTCGGCGTGCTCACCAACAACCCGCCTTTCCCCATGCAGCTGTTCGCGCTGAACAACTATGCTCAGCTTTCCGCCGGCAGCCCGGAGAACCGCTTTGCCAAAGGGCTTCCTTTACAAGCGTACAGCCGTGGAATGGGCGCGATAGGGCTGCCAGGAGATTTGTCGTCTCAGTCCCGATTTGTACGGGCTTCCTTTGTTCGGATGAACGCCTGCTCGCCGGATGGAGAAGCGGAGAGCATCAGCCAGTTTTTTCATATTCTGGGCTCGGTGGAACAGCAACGCGGCTGCTGCCGCCTGGAGGATGGCAAATACGAAATAACCCTTTATTCCAGCTGCTGCAACGCTGACCGCGGCATTTACTATTACACAACGTATGATAACCGGCAGATTACAGCGGTAGACATGCATCGTGAAAACCTGGATGGAGAAGCGCTGATTGCTTATCCGCTGCAAGACAGGCAACAAATTTGCTGGCGCAACTGACAAGTGTGACACAGGAGACAAAAGCGCATGAAGTTTTTGCATATGGCAGATTTGCACCTGGGCAAGCGGCTTAATGACGTCAGTTTTCTGGAGGATCAAAAGAGCCTTTTGCAGCAAGCGGCGGATATAGCGCGTACCGAGCAGGTGGACGCCGTTTTGATTGCAGGCGACGTTTATCAGAAGGCCTCCCCCCAAAGCGAAGCTATGGCGGTGTTTGATTCATTTATTACCCAGCTGAGGGCAAATGGCGCAAAAGTGTTTATCATCAGCGGCAATCACGATTCGGCTCAGCGGATTTCCTATTTTTCTTCCCTTTTGAAAAACGCCGGGGTTTACGTGTCAGAAGCCTTTGACGGCCGTTTGCAGCAAATCAGGCTTTGCGATGAATACGGCCCGTTAACAGTTCATCTGCTTCCGTTCGTAAAGCCCGTTCAGGTACGGCATTTTTTCCCGGACCAGCCCATTGAAAGCTATCAGGAGGCTGTGCAGGCAGTTCTTACCCATTCTTCCGTGAACGTTGTGGAACGAAACGTGCTTTTGTGCCACCAGTTTATTGTGGGTGCGGAAAGATGCGATTCGGAGGAGCAAACCATAGGCGGACTGGATCAAATTGACGGCAGCATATTCCATGATTTTGACTATGTGGCTCTTGGGCATCTGCATAAGCCCCAATGCTGTATGCGGGATACCATGCGCTATGCAGGTTCGCTGATGAAGTATTCCTTTTCGGAGGTTGATCAGCGAAAATCCATCACGCTTGTTACAATGCTGGAAAAGGGAACCGTGCAGTGGCGCACGGTTCCCTTGAATGCGCCTCACGATATGCGCTTGGTGGAAGGCATGCTGGAGGATATCATCGCCATGCCTTATTCGGAGGATTATGTGTGGGCGACGATTCACGATGAACTCCCACCGCCGGATGCCCGTGTCAGCATCACAACTGTTTTTCCCAACTTGATGCAGTTTTCTGTCGTTAACGCCAAAACCAAAGCGGATGGAGACGTTCTGGCCCGCGAAAATCTTCGGAGCAAATCCGTCTCGGATTTGTTTACAGACTTTTACCGCCTGCAAAACAATGACGAACGGCCAACAGAGCGGCATGTGCAGCTGCTGGAAAGCATCCTGAAAGAATTGGAGGACGAGCAGGAATGAAGCCCTTGCAGCTAACCCTGTGCGCCTTTGGCCCCTATGCCGGCAAAACAAGCGTCGATTTTACCAGACTGGGGGAAAGGGGACTGTTTCTCATTACAGGCGATACCGGAGCCGGCAAAACAACGCTGTTTGATGCAATCAGCTTTGCGCTGTACGGCGAGGCTGCCGGCGGCAAGGAGCGCCGCGCATCCAAATCCTTTCGGTCCGACTATGCGTCTGCGGACATGGCGACTTATGTAGACCTGGTGTTTTCCCACAAGCAGCGCACCTACCAAATCCGCCGCAATCCGGAATACCTTCGCCTGAGCAAGCGCGGAGAAGGATTTGTTACGGAAAAGGCCAATGCACAATTGACAGAGCTGGAAACCGGGCGATGCTGGACACGGTTGGATGAAGTGGGCGAAAGAATACAGGACATGCTGGGCCTGAATCGTGACCAGTTTGCTCAAACGGTCATGATTGCCCAAGGCGATTTTTTGAAAATTCTGAACGCGAAATCTGACGAGCGAAAGGCGCTGTTTCAAAAGCTGTTTAACACCGGGCTTTATGCTCGTTTGCAGCAGCGCTTGAAAGAAAAAGCCGCGGCTGCGGCGCAACAGCAGGAGGCCCTGAACGCGCAGATTCGATTTGCAGCCGACAAAGTAACGCCGGATCCGGATTATCCGGGACAGGAACCCTTTGCACAATACAAAAGCGACGCCAAATACGCCGATTTGCTGCTAGCCGCTCTGCGAAACCTGTATGCCTTTGAAACAGAGCGAAAGAAGCGGTTGGATGAAAAGCAGGCCGAGGCAACTGCTGAACTGGAAAAAGCCATTACCGCACTGGAAAGCGGCCGGCAGCTAAACGCTGCTTTTGACGACTTGCAAAACGGCGTTTTGCAGTGGGAAAAACTGGTGAGCCGGCAGAGCGCCGTAGACGATATGGAGACGGCGCTGGCGCAGGCACGAAAGGCGCAGTCCATTTTTGCTGCCGATGCGCTCTTGCAAGCCTGCCGAAGCAGGCGTCAAAAGGCGGACGAAGCGATTGCCGGGTTGACCAGACGCATAGAAGCGCAAAAACGGCAGCTTCCGTCATGGCAGGCGGCGGCAGAGGAGGCCGCCGCCCAGCTGCCGCTGGCGCAGCAGCAAATCATGCAAGCGGCCCAATGGGAAAGATGTTTGCCGCTGCTGGAGCAAAAACGTTTGCAGCAGGCCAAAGCAGCGCAGCTACAGACAACGGTTCAGCAGGCGCTTTCCCAAAGTCAGGCAGCTGATAAAGCGTATTTTACCATTAAAGACGCTTTTTACCATAACCAGAGCGGACTGTTGGCGCAAACCCTCATGGAAGGACAGCCCTGCCCTGTGTGCGGCGCGCTCCATCATCCGGCGCCTGCCAAGCCTTCGGCAGAAAGCGTGGATAAAGAAACCATGGACCAGGCGGACCGCCATCGAACGCAAATGCAGGAAAAGCTTCGGCAGGTCAGCGAAAGCCTGACCGCCGTCCGTTCCGCTTTGTCGGAAATCCAGTCGCGATTAAAAACGGAAGGGGTGGAGCTGGGGGAAAACGAGCGGCAGGTGCGTCAGCGCATCGCGCAGGCCAAAGCCCAAGCGGACGCCATCCGCAACCGAGCGGAGCAGGCGGAGAAAACATTGCGTGAAAAGCAGAAGGAGCAAGCCGCCGCCGCCGCTCAGCTCGCAACCCTTTTGGAGCAGCAGCATTCCCTGACCGGGGAGGAAGCGCGCTTGCAAAAGGCGTTCCAAGCAGGGCTGCAAAACAGCGGCTTTGCCACGGAAGGGGAGTATCAATCCGCTCGACTGACGGAGGAAACCATGGAGAAGCTGGAGGACGAGATTCGTCAATATAACCAGCAAAAGACGTCCATGGCCGATTGGTTAGCAGCGCAAAAAAGCAAGCTGCAAGGCAGGGAACAGGCGGATTTGTCGCTGCTGGAAACGCAAAAGCGGAAGTGGGAAGCCTGCCGCCAGCAGCTTTTGGATGCCGGAGACGAAGTGAAGCGGCGGCTTGTCATTCACGCTCAGGCAGGCAAGGAAATTCGATCTGCGCGGGAACGGCAGCAAAAGCACGCCGAGGACTGGGCCGCGCTCAGCGACCTGTACAAGGCGGTCAGCGGGCAATTATCGCAAAAGGTCAAGCTGACCTTTGAAGCTTATGTGCAGCAATACCACTTTAAGCAGGTGGTGGCGGCGGCCAATAAACGCCTTACGCTGATGACGGACGGCCTGTTTGCGCTGCGGCTGAAGGGAGAAGCCAGGGATCGCCGCAGCCAGTCGGGATTGGATTTGGACGTGCTGGACCGGGCCACCGGCCAATGGCGGGATGTTTCCACCCTTTCCGGCGGCGAAAGTTTCATGGCGTCCCTTTGCCTGGCGCTGGGCCTGTCTGATGTGGTTCAGGCCGAAAGCGGTGAAATTCGCCTGGAAGCCATGTTCATTGACGAAGGCTTTGGTACGCTGGACGAAAACGCGCTGCGCAATGCGCTCGCGCTGCTGTCCAGCCTGGCGGATGGCAACAGGCTTATCGGGGTGATTTCCCACATGCCGGAGCTCAGAGAACGTATTGACCAAAAAATCGTGGTTCACAAGCGGCTTACCGGGTCCCAGATAGAAGTGGAGTGGTAGGCGCAGAACACAGCAGAAAGGAAGGCGCGCCATGTCGGATATTACCAAGCGGGCTTTGGAAGCTTCCCTCAAGGAACTGCTGCTGCAAAAGCCTTTGGACAAGATTACCATAAACGACATTGCTGAAAACTGCGGCATCAGCCGAATGACTTTCTATTACCACTTCAAGGATATTTACGATTTGATCGAGTGGTCCTGCGTGGAGGATGCCCGCAAGGCCCTGGAGGGAAAAAAGACCTATGATACCTGGCAGCAGGGCTTTTTGCAGATTTTTGAAGCGGTAAAGGCAAACAGGCCTTTTATCATGAACGTATACCGATCGGTGAGCCGGGAGCATGTGGAAACTTATCTGTATCGCCTGACATACGACTTGCTGATCGGCGTGGTTCATGAGCAATGCGAGGGCCTTACCGTGCCGGAGCAGGACCAGGAGTTTATTGCCCATTTTTACAAGTACGCCTTTGTGGGCCTGATGCTGGACTGGATTAAGAACGATATGCGGGGCGACCCGCAAAAACTGGTGGAGCATTTGGGACGGGTGATTCATGGCAACATTCGTTCGGCGCTGGAACGCCTGGCTGGCGAATCTGTTTTATCAAAACCGGCCAAATGATCAAAAAAGCATCAGTTATACCGCCGTGATGAAATTTTGGTCATGGCGGCTTTTCTGTTTATTGTGGCTGGAAACGGATCATCCTATAATGACAACACCGGTTAGGGAATAGCCCCTGACGGAATGAAGGTAGGAGGCCATCCGTATGTATTATTCCAGCGGTAACTATGAAGCGTTTGCCCGTCCCCGTAAGCCCGAAGGCGTCGATCACAAGTCGGCTTACATCATCGGCAGCGGCCTTGCCGCATTGACTGCCGCCTGCTATCTCGTTCGCGACGGACAGATGAAGGGCGAGCATATTCATATTTTGGAAAAGGAACAGCTGGCCGGCGGCGCGTGCGACGGCTGGAAGTTTGAAAATGTGGGCTATGTGATGCGCGGCGGCCGTGAGATGGACAATCACTTTGAGGTGATGTGGGATTTGTTCCACTCCATTCCCTCCATTGAAACGGAAGGCGTCAGCGTATTGGACGAATACTACTGGCTGAACAAGGCCGATCCCAACTATTCGCTTTGCCGGGCCACCGTAAAGCGGGGACAGGACGCCCATACTGACGGAAAGTTTGACATTTCCGATAAGGGCGCCATGGAAATCATGAAGCTGTTCTTTACCCCCAATGAGCAGTTGCAGGATAAACGCATCACGGATATTTTTGACGATGAAGTGTTTAACAGCAATTTCTGGCTGTATTGGCGCACGATGTTTGCCTTTGAAAACTGGCACAGCGCTTTGGAGATGAAGCTGTACCTGCAGCGGTACATTCACCACATTGGCGGTCTGCCGGATTTCAAGGCGCTGCGCTTTACCAAATACAACCAGTATGAATCCATGATTCTGCCCATGGTAAAGTACCTGGAAAAGGCCGGCGTACAGTTCCACTTCGGCGTAAAGGTAGTCAACGTACTGTTTGACTGCACGCCTGAGCGCAAGCTGGCCAAGAGCATTGAAACCATTCGCGACGGCAAGGAGGAAAGCATCGGCCTGACGGAAAACGATTTGGTGTTCATCACCAACGGCGGCTGTGTAGAAAACTCCGCCATGGGCAGCCAGAACAGTCCTGCGCCTTACAACCCCGAGATTAAGGAAGGCGGCGGCTGGGATATGTGGCGCAAGGTTGCCGCGCAGGATCCTGCCTTTGGCCATCCTGATAAGTTCTGCTACGATCCTGAGCAAACCAACTGGATGAGCGCAACCGTGGAAACGCTGGATCAGCGCATCATTCCGTACATCAAGGCCATCTGCAAACGCGATCCCTTTACCGGCAAAGTGGTTACCGGCGGCATTGTGACCGTGAAGGATTCCAGCTGGCTCATGAGCTGGACCATCAATCGTCAGCCTCAGTTCCGTCAGCAGCCAAAGGACCATTGCCTGGTATGGGTATACAGCCTGTTTACCGACAAGCCAGGCGACTATGTAAAGAAGCCCATGCGCGAGTGCACCGGCAAGGAAATTTGCATGGAGTGGCTGTACCACATCGGCGTGCCGGAGAACCAGATTGAGGAGCTGGCAGAGCACAGCGCCAATACCGTGCCTGTGATGATGCCTTACATCGACGCTTTCTTCATGCCCAGAGCCTATGGCGACCGGCCCAAAGTGGTGCCGGACGGCGCTGTGAACTTTGCCTTCCTGGGCCAGTTTGCCGAAACGCCTCGCGACACCATTTTCACCACCGAATACTCCATGCGTACCGGTATGGAAGCCGTGTATACACTGCTGAACGTAGACCGCGGCGTGCCGGAGGTATGGGGCAGCGTGTACGACATTCGCGACCTGCTGAACGCTACCGTACAGCTGCGCGATGGCAAAAAGGTGACCGACATGGATGCAACGCTGCTGGAAAAGCTGGCTTTTAAGGCCGTTATGGGCAAAGCGTCCGGTACGGATATCGAAAAGCTGCTGAAGGAGTATAAGCTGATTTAACGGGCTCTTGAAAATGGCTCATCTGCAAACGCGGGTGAGCCATTAGCCCGTCCAAAAAGCTCGTCTGACGACGATCTTTTCTGACGAAGGACTGTAGGAATGTTTTCGGCAAAGCTGAAAACTCCCCGCCCGACCGGCAAAAGCCGGTCGATACGAATCCAGTCAGAGGGGCTGCAGCCCCTCTGACAACTCCCCGAAAAGGTTTTTTCGATAGTCTGATGGCTCGTCTGCAAACGCGGGTGAGCCATTTTTT
>CAKTUS010000011.1 GCA_934621485.1 uncultured Clostridia bacterium | reverse complement strand
CGTTACTGGGCCTGCCTTGACCCTGACTCTTTCTTGCGGATTCTTTTCGGCTGATTCTTAAATGCTGTTGCCCTGCCAAAGCGTTTTATGCCTTTTCTTTGGAACGCAAATGTGGTATACTCAACTGCAAACCCTTCTGCAAAAGCAGACGGGAAAAGGCCGAAAGCACTGCAAGAGGGGGACTTTGTACATGAGCGAAAAACGAACCTTACAGCCGCGGGAGAACCCTGCCGTGCTGATGTTGGGCAACGAGGCTGTGGCCCAGGGCGCGTGGGAGGCGGGCGTGCGCGTAGCGTGCAGCTATCCGGGCACGCCCAGCACCGAGGTAACCGAGTGCCTGGCCCGGTTTGAAGAAATCCATTGCCAGTGGGCGCCCAATGAAAAAGTGGCCGCCGAAGTGGCCTTTGGCGCGGCGATGGCAGGCGGACGCAGCATCACCTGTATGAAGCATGTAGGCGTGAACGTGGCGGCCGACCCTATTTTTACCGCCGCCTACACGGGCGTGAACGCCGGGATGGTGATTGTGTGCGCCGACGATCCGGCCATGCACTCCAGTCAAAATGAGCAGGATAGCCGGTATTACGCCCGCTCGGCCCATCTTCCCATGTTGGAGCCTGCGGACAGCGCGGAGTGCCGCGATTTTGCCAAGCTGGCGTTTCAACTGAGCGAAGAACTGGACACGCCGGTGTTTTTGCGGCTGACCACCCGCATCGCGCACGCCCGCAGCGCCGTCGTTCCCGAAAAACGGACGGAGTTGCCCCTGCGTGCCTATCAGAAGGATGCAATGAAATATGTGATGATGCCCGCCATGGCCAAAAAGCGCCACCCGAAAGTGGAGGCGCGGGAAGCCTTCCTGGCGGAGGCAGCCAATCATATGCCTATCAACCGGGTGGAAATGCGGGATACGCAAATTGGCGTTATCACCAGCGGCTGCTGCTATCAGTACGTGCGGGACGCATTGCCCAACACCAGTATCTTAAAGCTGGGCCTGGTTTATCCGCTGCCCATGGAGCTGATTGCCGATTTTGCAAAAAAGGTGGACAGGCTGATTGTGGTGGAAGAGCTGGAGGGTTTGATTGAAAAAGACGTCAAAGCCGCCGGAATTTCCTGCAAGGGCAAAGAATACACCGGCCTTCAGGGGGAACTGAGCGTTTCCCGTTTGCAGCAGGCGCTGCTGGGGCAAAAGCCTGTCACGGGGGAACGCCGGTCCATTCCCGCCCGTCCGCCGGTGCTGTGCCCCGGCTGTCCCCACCGCGGGGTATTTTACGCTTTGAACCGGCTGCATTTGCATGTGATGGGAGATATTGGCTGCTACACCCTTGGCGCACTGCCGCCCCTGAGCGCGATCGACTCCTGCCTGTGCATGGGGGCCAGCATCGGCATGGCCAGCGGCGCAGAGCGGGCGCAGGGCAAGGATTTTTCCCGCAAAACCGTGGCGGTACTGGGCGACAGCACCTTCATCCACAGCGGTATCACCTCTCTGGTGGATGCAGTGTATAACCAGGAAACCATTACCGTTATCATTCTGGATAACCGCATCACCGGTATGACGGGTCACCAGCAAAACCCGGCCAGCGGCAAGGATATTCACGGCCAGCCCGCGCCTCAGCTGAATTTGGAAAAGCTGGTGGAAAGCTGCGGCGTGACGGATATCGCGATAGTGGATCCCTTTGACCTGGCGGCTACCGAGCGCGCTATCAGGGAGGCGGTCAGCCATGAAACGGTCAGCGTGGTCATTACCCGCCGTCCCTGCGCCCTGCTGGACAAAACGGCGCGGCCTCCCTTTGAAACGCAGGGTTGCCGCAACTGCGGCGCCTGCATGAAGCTGAGCTGCCCGGCCATCGAGCGGCACGAGACGGCTGTGGTGATTAACCCGGCGCTGTGCATCGGCTGCGGCATGTGCGCACAGGCGTGTCCTTTTGGAGCCATCAAAAGCAAGGGGGAGGAACGGGCATGAGCACGACGGCGTTTGATTTGGTGATCGTAGGCGTTGGCGGCCAGGGCACGTTGCTTTCCAGCCGCATTTTGGGCCAGCTGGCTTTGCAGGCGGGCTGCGATGTGAAGGTGAGCGAGGTTCACGGTATGAGCCAACGCGGGGGCAGCGTGATTACCTATGTGCGGGTGGGGCAGGATGTTCATTCGCCCATTGTGGCGATGGGTCAGGCGGATTATCTGCTCAGCTTTGAAGAACTGGAAGCGGCCCGCGCTGCGGATTACCTGAAGCCGGACGGGATTGCCATCGTAAATACACAGCGCATCTGGCCCATGCCGGTGATTACCGGTGCTGAGAGCTATCCAGATCAGCCTTTGCAGGCGTTGGGCAACCGCCGGGTGGAAACGGCCGACGCTTTGGCCGTGGCCGTGGAGTGCGGCAACCAGAAAGCGCTGAACCTGGTGCTGCTGGGCATGCTCAGCAAGCATCTGCCTTTTGAGGAAAAAAGCTGGATGGAAGTCATTGGTCAATGCGTGCCGCGGAAAACCCTTTCGGTAAACATTTCGGCATTTCAGCGCGGACGTGAACTGGCATAAGGAAAGGGGCATTTTGGCTTTGGAATATCGTTGTTGGAATCCTACCATGGAAACCATGTCCCGGGACCAGTTGCGCGCCCTTCAGGACGAGCGCCTGCGGGATGTGGTGCGCCGCGTCTATGAAAGCGTGCCGTTTTATCGCAACAAAATGCAAAAGCTGGGCCTGACCCCCATGGATATTCACGGGGTGGAGGATTTGCATCTGCTGCCGTTTACCCAGAAGCAGGATTTGCGGGATAACTATCCCTTTGGCATGTTCGCAGTGCCGCAGAGCGAAATTGTGCGGATTCACGCATCCAGCGGCACCACGGGCAAGCCTACGGTGGTGGGCTATACCAGCGGCGATATCGACCGCTGGGCGGAATTGATGGCACGAGCCATGTATTGTGCCGGCGTAGGCAAAAGCGACATTGTGCAGGTAGCCTACGGCTACGGCCTGTTTACCGGCGGCCTGGGCGCTCACTACGGCGCGGAGCGGGTGGGAGCCAGCGTGGTGCCCGCCAGCGGCGGCAACACGGTGCGTCAGCTCATGATGATTCAGGATTTCGGCGTAACGGCGCTGTGCTGCACGCCTTCCTACGCCCTCAACCTGGCCGACGCGCTGGAACGCAGCGGCGTTGCGCCGGAACAGTTGAAGCTGAAAAGCGGTATTTTCGGCGCGGAACCGTGGACTGAGGCCATGCGCCGGCGCATTGAGGAAAAGCTGGGCATCGACGCCCTGAACGTGTATGGTCTCAGCGAAGTGATGGGGCCTGGCGTGGCCATTGAGTGCATGGAAAAAAAAGGCATGCATATTTGGGAGGACCAGTTCCTGCCGGAAATCATCGGTCCCGATGGGGAAAGCCTGCCCTACGGAAAGCAGGGCGACCTGACCTTTACCACTCTGACCAAGCACGGCATGCCGCTGCTTCGTTACCGCACTCACGACCTGTGTACCCTGACGGACGAGCCCTGCGCCTGCGGCCGTACTCATGTGCGCATGGGCCGTGTGATGGGCCGCACCGACGACATGCTCATCATCCGCGGCGTAAATGTGTTCCCGTCGCAAATTGAGCACGCGCTGCTTCAGGTGCCCGGTATCGAGCCTCATTACCATATTGTGGTGGATCGGGTGGGCACGCTGGACACCATCGAGGTACAGGTGGAACTGTCTCCCGCCATGATGAGCGATACTGTGCGCGATCTGGAAACCCTGGAGCGAAACATCGTCAACTCGCTGGCCAGCCATGCGCTGATTCACGCCAATGTGAAGCTATGTCAACCCGGCACCCTTCAGCGCAGCGAGGGCAAGGCCGTGCGCGTTACGGATCTCCGCCATTTGGATCGGTGAGTGGCAGGAAACCGCCGAATGTGCTATAATCAGGAAAACCAAGCCGCATGACCGCAACCAGAAGGAGGAAACGCCCATGAACGTGAAGCAAATTTCGGTGTTTGTGGAAAACACCCCCGGCCGCCTGGCGCATTTTACCCGGCTGCTTGGGGAAAACCATATTGATCTGGTGTCCCTGTCTGTGGCGGATACCACCCACTTTGGCATTGTGCGCGGCATCGTGGCGGATTATGAGCGCGCGGTGAAGCTGCTGAGCGACAATGGGTATACCGTCAAGCTCAGCGATGTGCTGGCCGTCAGCGTTCCGGATCGTCCGGGCGGCTTGGCCGATGTGCTGGACACTTTGGCCGGCCATCAGGTGAGCGTGGAATATCTGTACAGCTTCGTGCGCAGCCTGAATGGCAGCGCGCTGATTATCCTGCGGGTAGATCAGCTGGAGCTTGCCCGGCAGGTGCTGGAGGCGGCTGGCGTGAAGCTGCTTTCCCAGCAGGAAATACACGCCCTGTAAGAGAGCGAATGTTTGCAGAAACGGAATGGAACGTTGAACAATGATAAGACAGAACCGTGTGATGATTGACTTGGACGCCATCGGCGCCAATTATCGTATGATAAGGGACAACATTCCGCCTGAAGTGGCCGTTATGCCCGTGATTAAGGCCAACGCTTACGGCCATGGCATGGTGGAAACGGCCCGCACGCTCGCGCGGCTGGGCGCCAAGCATTTTGCCGTGGCACTGCCCGAGGAGGGAATCGACCTGCGCCTGGCGGGCCTGGAAGGAGAAATCCTGGTGTTGGGCGCGGCCATGCCTGCGGCGGTGGCCGACGCCGTGAGCTACAGCCTGACTCAAACGGTGTTCACGCCCGAAATGGTGGCGTTGCTCGAAGAAGAAGCCCTTCGGCAGGGAAAGCCGGCGATGATGCATATCAAGCTGGATACGGGCATGAACCGCATTGGCCTGCGCACAAGGCAGGAGGCGGAAAGCCTTGCCCAGGCGCTGAAACATGCACCTCATGTGCATGTTACCGGCGTTTACACGCACTTTGCCGATGCGGATAACCCTTTGGCGGATGGGGCGCTGAACGACTTCAGCCGTTTGCAATTGCAGCGCTTTCAGCAGCTGCGCGCCCACTTTGATCCCGCCATTCCGGCGCATGTGGCCAACAGCGCCATGAGCCTGTTGGCTCCGGAAGCCTATTTTTCCATGATTCGGGAGGGTATTTCCCTGTACGGTTATCCGCCGGTAAGCACCCATCTGCCCTTTGTGCCGGCTTTGAGCTGGCTGACGGAGGTGGTGCATGTGAAAACCATTTCTGCCGGCGAAACCATTGGTTACGGCCGCACGTTTACCGCTTCACGGGAAATGCGCGTCGCTACCGTGGCGGTGGGGTATGGCGACGGTTATCACCGGGCCTGCTCCAACCGGGGCCAAGTGCTGATTCATGGCCAATACGCTCCGATCGTGGGCCGGGTGTGCATGGATCAGACCATGGTGGACGTAACCCATATTCCGGACGTGCGCCCCGGCGATGAGGTCGTGCTCATCGGCAGCCAGGGCGGAAAGACCATTGATGCGGAACAACTGGCTCAATGGGCCGGTACCATCAGCTATGAGGTGCTGCTGGGCATTACCGCCCGGGTGCCGCGGGTTTATCTGCATACAAAGGCATAAAACCGGTTCGTCAATACCACACTAATCCTGCCCAAGACGCAGGATGGAGAGGAAGCCACATGCAAACCAAAGCAAAGAAACCCATCGTTCAGGAGGTTCGCAAGCCTATTCTGACCGGCTCCTGGCACGGAAAGGACGCCTGGCGGCATGGAATGAGGTATATGCTTACCGTGCTGCTCATCGGCCTGATTTACCTGCTGGCCTGCTCCATTCTGGGCTTTGACAGCCTGGCGGGGCGCATCGTTTCCGCCGTGGTGGTTGTGGGCGGAATCGGCTATTACCAGTATTTGCAGGGTATGTCTCTGGGAACGAAGGACGCTGCGCTGGGCGAAACCATGTACGTTCGTCAGGCGGAGGGAAAGCCAGTGTCTCCTAAGGACAGGGAGCGGTGCTTCCACCCGTTTAAGGGCTTTTTCATCGCGCTGGTGGGCGCGCTGCCCTTTGTGCTGTTTTGCGCCGTGTTCGCCTGCATCACCCGGGAGACGACCTATGCGCTGGGCGTGCTTCCCAGCTGGACGGAGGGAATGCTGCTGCAAGAGGAGTTTGGCGATGCGCTTCGCTACTATACCGCTCAGCCCGGGGTGCAGGCGATGGATGTTTTGCGCATCATCGACCGGGCGCTGATTATGCCCTTTGCCAGCATCGGCGCTTATTTGGGCAATCATGCCGCACTGGTGGTGGAGCGGCTCAGTCCCGTGCTGGTGCTGCTAGCGCCTATGGCCTATGCTTTGGGCTACGCCCAGGGCGAAAAGGCCCGTATCCGGGTGAACACGGCCATCCAACTGGGCGACGACAAGAAAAAACGCCGGGAACGCAAAGCCCGTAAGCAGCGTCAGCAAAAACAGCAGCAGCGTAAGCAGCCGGAGCGGTTGATCTGAGATGAACATCATTGCCGGCGAAAGAAAAGGGGCGCAGCTGGCGGCGCCTCAGGGAATGGATACCCGGCCTACCCAGGCCAAGGTGAAGGAATCGCTGTTCAGCATCATTCAGCTGTATGTACCGGACGCCCATGTGCTGGATTTGTTTGCAGGCAGCGGCGCGCTGGCGCTGGAGGCTCTGAGCCGCGGCGCGCAAAGCGCCGTGATGGTGGACATGAACCGGGACGCCGCAGCCTGCATCCAGAAAAACGTGGCTAAGCTGCGCTTTGAAGAACGGTCTCAGCTGCTTCGATGCGACTGGCAGCAGGCGATTCCCAGCTTAAAGGAGCAAAAGCGGCGGTTTGATTTGGTGTTTTTGGATCCGCCATACCGTATGCACATGTTGGGGGAGTGCTGCCGGCAGCTGGCGCAAGCCGCATTGCTGGAAAAGGGGTGCATGCTGGTTTTGGAGCATCAAACCGGCGTGCCGGCCGAGCCGGGAGCAGGTTTTTCCTTGCTGAAGGAGCGAGCATACGGCGATACGGCCATTCATTTTTACCTCTATGAGGAGGAAAAGCCATGATCAGAGGCCTGTGCATTTATCCGGGCAGCTTTGACCCGGTGACCAACGGTCATTTGGACGTCATCCGGCGGGCGGCCAGGCTGTTTGACCAGGTTGTGGTGGCCGTGCTGCACAACCCGGCGAAAACGGGCCTGTTTTCCGTAGAAAAACGGCTGGACATGCTGCGGCGGGTTTGTGCCCAGATGCCCAACGTAAGGACTGACAGCTTTGAAGGCTTACTGGCGGACTACGTGCGCAAAACAGATGCCGCCGTTGTGCTGCGCGGCCTGCGCTCAGAAGCTGACTTTCAAAGCGAGTTTCCCATGGCGCAGCTGAACCGCCAGCTGCTGCCCCAGGCGGAAACGCTGTTTTTGCCTGCCGATCCGGCCCATTTGTGCCTCAGTTCCAGCGCAGTGCGGGAAATCGGCCGTTTTGGCGGCGATGTGACTCCCTTTGTGCCCTCCTGCATATCGCAGGAGGTAGCAGAAGCCTTTCAACCTTACCAAATCAGGAGGAATTGAAAATGCAACAGGACGCCATTTCTAGCTTCCGCAAAAACCTGAACGATCTGGAGGAAACCATCTCTCAGGCCAAACGTGTTCCTTTGAGCAGCCTGTGCATGGTGGAGCGGGAACGTACCCTTTCCATGCTGGACAGCGTGCAGCGGGATTTGCCCAGTGTGATTACGGAGTGCGAGGGCGTGGTGCAGAATCAGATCAGTATTCTTTCCGAGGCCAATGAACGCGCCGAGCAGACGAAGCAAAACGCCGTTATGCGCGCCAATCAGCTGGTGAACGATGCGAAGAACCAAGCCCAGCAGACCACCGCTCAGGCTCAGCAGCAGGCACAGGAGATGCTGCAAAAGGCTCAGCAGCAAGCATCTTCGATGCTGCGGGAAGCGCAGGAGCAGGCGAAGAAAATGGTGGCCGACGCGGAAAACCGTGCTCAACAGCTGGTAAGCGAGCAGGAGATTACCGCCCGTGCCAATATGGAGGCCGAAGAGTTGCGCCGAAGCACCCAGGAAGAAATTGAAAAGCTATATACGGATGTATACCAGCATATCGATGAAGTACTGGTGCAGCTGGACCGCTCCATCAGCGAAAAGCTGACGGATATTCGCATGACCCGCCAGCAGATTGACCAGAGCATGTCCATTCGCTGACCCAAGCGGCGTACCGCTGTGCTGCGGCAGCTTGTTCAGGAGCTAACTTCCTTCGGGATTCAGAAACCAATCTCCTCCGGGAAGTGGTTAGAGTGGCCGCGGTTCCACTCATTCAGCCGAAAAATCCATCTGGGAGCGTCTGCGCCTGCGAACATGGCCAGGCTGGTTTGCGGAAAAAGAACTGGGGTAGAAGGCTTAGGGGAGCCGCCCCTAAAATCCTGCCAGGCGCAGAAAAAAGCAAGTGTCCAGTGGGCGCAACGGCCATAGGCGGCTCGTGATCCACAGGCGGGGCCGAAAAAAGTGAACGAGGGCAGTTGTCCCGCCCTACGATTGAGCAGATGCTTCTCCAGTTTTTGGACAATTTGAGAGTGGCAGCGATTCCGCCTTGCTGGAATCCTACCGCTTGGCCGACCTGCAAAATTGCCTTTGCGGTAGGCAGCACCCAACAGGAGTCATTCTGATCTTCTCACGAAAACGGTCCGCCTGTGCTGCGGCTGATAGGCTCGTCTCCGGGCATATTCTTCGACAGCTTGCCGCAGCGCGCAGATTGCGCCGCGCTTGTGCAATGTGAGGCTTTGGAAAGGAAGATACCAATGACGCTCGAACCAAAGAAAAACGCCACGCTGCGGTGCTGGGTGGCGGGGTTAGGCTGTTCGCTTGTGCTGTGTGTGCTGATAATGGGCTTTGGTAATGTACACACGGCATTAAATGACGACGTTATCTTAGGACGGGCACTCAGCGGTTTTTCGGGAGAATATCCCGCCTATTTACCGCATGTTCATTCCTTGCTGCGCGCGCCGTTAATTTGGCTGCATCAGCATGTTCCCGGTATCCACTGGTTCTCCTGGTTTATGCTTGGCGCTTTCTATGCGTCGTTGGCCGTTATCCTCAAGTGTTTATTACAGTGCGCGGCGCCTACCCGTTTGGCGCGAATAACGGCTGTAGCGGCATGGCTTGTCTGTTTTGGGCTGCTGTTTTTCACAAGTGCCGTGTCCATAACCTATACGGTGGTTTCCACCCTATTGGGCTGTGCGGCGGCGGCTCAGATTCTTTCTTTTGACCCGGCAGACTGTTCTGCCGGGCAAATGAGCAGAACGTTTTTGCTGGCTTTTTGTTTGGCGGCCGCAGGGTATGCCCTTCGCCTGGAAAACCTTCCCACCATTCTGTGCTATTGCGGGTTCGCAGCTTTCTGGCAATTTGGCGTGCTTTTCGAAAAAAAGAAGCCGCTTCCAGTACGCGCAAGCCGCAATTTGCTGCTGTGTTCCCTAAGCGCTGTTTTGGGAATCGGGCTTTTGGCTGGCTGGAATTGGTATGAAGCCCGCTTGCCTCAGAACCGGGAATTGACGGAATGGACCCATGCGCGCATCCAGGTGACGGATTATCAGGGCTGGGAAGACATGCCGGCGTCTTTCTTC
The DNA here is from genome assembly GCA_934621485.1 of uncultured Clostridia bacterium. Lineage (GTDB taxonomy): Bacteria > Bacillota > Clostridia > Christensenellales > Aristaeellaceae > Limiplasma. The sequence continues at coordinate 41,387 of CAKTUS010000011.1, read as the reverse complement.
GAACAGGTGGGCTGGACGGTGGAGGGCGAGGACCTCTATTGGAGATGGTATTATCTGGATAGCGCCGTAACCACAGAGGCTTTTGAAAAAATTGCGCAATATCAACAGAGCGTTAAAGAAAAAACAGGCTTGGCCGAGCGGGTTCTCCGCTCTCAGGGAACGTTGTGGCAGTCCCTGCTGAAAACGCCGGCGCTGCTGGCCGCACTGGCTGGCATGGTTATCTGTCTTGGACTTATCTGGCGAAGAATCTCCGCAGCGCAACGCTGGATAGCAGCGGCCAGTATGGCGGTTAGCTATCTGCTGCTTTCCTATTTGGCGTTCCGTGGGCGAACGCCCTTTCGAGCCATGATAGCTGTGATTGGGCCGGAGGCCATTTTGCTGCTGATGATAACGGTCAGGAATACCTTGGTAAAAAAGCCGTCCGGAAAAGGCGGACTGGTCGTTTGCTTGCTGTTGGCGCTGGTGGCTTTTGGTTCGGTAGGGTTACAGGCAAAGGAGAACCTTACCTCCAGTTTTCAGCCGCTGCGTGCCTATCGTTTGCAGAACGCCTGGTCGGCCATTGACAACTATGCCGTAGAAAACCCGGATACGCTGTTTATCATGGATTCTTTGTCGGACGACCGATTGTTCCCGGATATGAAAAACGGGCGATTGACCAATGTGATGTATTACGGCGGCTGGCAAGCTAAGTGCAGCGATTTTGAAGCGCAACTACGCCGCTATGGTATCGATCCTGACCATATGGATGGCCGTTTGTTCTTACAAAGCAACGTGAGATTGGTATCGATGAATCAGGAGTCCATTCAGGTGATTCAAACCTATATTCAGTCGCTGTGCAACACGCCTGTGGAAATGGTGGTGGAGGACGCTTTCAAAGCGCCTTATTGGGTATGGATTGTTCGCTTTCAGCTGCAATCTGAACAAAATGGAGAAAAAGAAAGTCTATGATGCTGGAAGCAAAGAAAAAAGCCACGCTGCGGTGCTGGGTGGCGGGGTTAGCGGCGTCTTTGGCCGTTTGTGTGGCTGTTTTTGGCTTTGCACGGGTCAAAACCCTGATTGACGATGTGGTCATTATGCGGGCGCTCAGCGGTTTTTCGGGCGCATATCCCAGCTTTTTGCCGTTTACCCATTCGCTGGTGGTGTGGCCGCTGGTACGTTTGCATCAATGGATGCCGTCGGTGCATTGGTACAGCTGGATGCTGGTAGGGGGCTTCTACGGATCCTTGGCCGTGATTGTCAAATGCCTGCTTCAGCAAAAAAGCGATACGGGCGCGGCATTGCCGTTGGCAGCGGCGGCGGTGCTTTTTGCGCTGCTGTGGCTGGACGCCGCGCTGGAACTGACGTTTACCAATGTATCCACCCTGCTGGGTTGCGCTGCGCTGGCGCAGTTGCTAAGCTTTGACGCGCGCGAGAAGGACTGGGCGGGGCGCGCGCTGCGGGCGGTGCTGCTGGCCGCTGTGCTGGCGGCTTTCTCCTATGCGCTGCGCATGGAAAACCTTTATCCTGTTGTCGGTTTCTGCGGACTGGCTTTTTTGACGCAATGCTTTGCCTTGCGAAAGGCGGGCTGCGGCTGGAACGAAAGGGCTGTTCGCCGGCTCCTTGCGTGTTTTGCCATTCCGCTGCTGCTGCTTGGGCTGCTGGCAGGTTGGCGCGCATGGGAATGTAGCCTGCCGCAGAATCGGGAAAACATGGCCTGGCAGGATGCGTCGGAAGCTGTGCTGGATTATACGGGCATGGAGAATTTGCCGGATGAATTGCTCAATGAGCTGAACTGGACCCGCGAAGGGGCCCAGATGTTTCAGCGGTGGTATTTCTTAGATCATTCCGTGAGCACGCAGGCTTTTGAGAAAATTGCAGCCTATCAGCGTCAACAGCGGCAGGAGGGCTTTGTCAAGCGGCTTGCCCAATCTCAAGAGATTTTTTGGCGCTTTTTTGTCCAACATCCGGCACTGCTGGCGGCGGCGGTGCTGATGCTGGGCTGTTGTGCGGCTATTTTCCGCGCCAAGGAGAAGCATCGCCGGTATTTGGCATTATTCAGTTTGATTGTCACCTATCTGCTGCTTTCCTATCTGGCGTTCCGAGGCCGTTTCCTGATGCGGGCGGTTTTGTCGGTTTTAGGGCCAGAGGCAGTGCTTTTGCTGGCGCTGTTGCTAAGCGGGCCGTTCGTGCGGGCTTTTTCGCTTCGCGGCAGGCACGTGGCGGCGGCAATGCTGCTGCTGGTCGCGATTGGAGCGGTTGCTATGCAGGCAGGCAGCTTCTTTGCACAGTTCCAGCCTTTGCGTACCTACCGCTATCGCAACAGCTGGTCGCTGATTGACGAGTATGCCATGGAAAACCCTGATAAGCTGTTTGTGGTGGACAGCATGGCCGACGACCGTTTGTTTCCCGACATGAAGGGCGGCCAGGTAACCAATGTGCTGTATTATGGCGGCTGGCAGGGCCAGGACGACGATTTTCAGGCGCAATTGCGCCGCTATGGCATAGACCCGGATCGAATGGATGGAAGGCTTTTTTTGCAAAGCAACATCTGTCTGGCTTCGCTAAGCAGCGAGTATGCGCAGCGGCTCCGGGATTACATTGAATCCCTTTGCCAAAGCCCGGTGGAAATGGTTACGGTGGACCGTTTTCGGGAAAACCTCTGGGTGCAAATTTTTCAGTTTCGTTTGAAAAATGAATAACGGCGCGGTGTTTGTCAAATGCTGCGCACAGCAAAGGGAACGTTTGTATTTGCAAGTTGCCAGACGATACGACGATAGTTCGAGAGGAGGCCTATGCCCGTTTTCCGGAGTGTGTCTTTGACAGACTGCCTCCGGCTTTTTGCGAAGTATAAATACGCGAAGTCCCCGGTAAACACCTGCCTTCAGGCGGCTTGCCGGGAACCCAAATCTGTTGAAGATAACGGAGCGCTGTCAGAACCAGGCTCTCTCAGACCGTTCCAAAAGCGGAGGTGCAGGAGACGTTGCCTCCTGCCGGGGTTTTAGGGGCGGAATCCCTAAGCCTTGTACCGAAAAACTTTTCCGTGAACCAGCGTAGCCTTGTTCACGGGCATGCGCTCGCATATAGGGCTTTTCGACAGTCTGAAGTTCGCCTGTGGCCGGCCGGGCGGCATAACGCGTAAGGGAGCCTTGCTGCGCAAGACTCCGACTGGCCTGGCCGCTGAAAAAGCCCATTCTTCCAAAAGACATCCTTAATCCCAGCAAAAGATCTCTCTGTAACGCAGCGAAAGAAAACGATGTTTCCCTTTCTCTCACCTATAGGCTAAAAATCAATCCAAGAGGAAGAAAATTCCAGCGGTTTTGTGATAGGGAGCGCCAGTCTGAGCCTTGCTGCACAAGACTGCCGACCCCGGCGGCGTGTACGGCGGGGTCGAAATGGAAATCGGAGGGCCGAAGCCCTCCGATACCACCCGGGTGTTTCGACAGGCTGGAAGAACCATCGAAACACAGTTTTCTTCCGCTTACGCAGAAATGATGCGTTATGACACCCGGCAGCCTTGCAGAGCAAAGCTTTTCCTGCGTTCTTTATGCCGTGCAGCAAAGAACGTTTTTTGCCGGTTGGCCGGGGATCACTTAATGATATTGGTGCGCATGTAGGGAACCAGTACTTCGGGAACGGTAACGGTGCCGTCCTCGTTCTGGTAGTTTTCCAAAATGGCAGCCACGGTACGGCCCACGGCCACGCCGCTGCCGTTCAGCGTATGGCAGAACTGAGGCTTGTCCTTGGGCGTTTCACGATAGCGGATGTTGGCGCGGCGGGCCTGGAAGTCTTCGCAGTTGGAACAGCTGGAAATTTCCACATAGCGGCCATAGCTGGGCATCCACACTTCAATATCATAGGTTTTGGCGGCGCTGAAGCCCATATCGCCAGTGCACAGCGTTACCACGCGGTAGGGCAGGCCCAACAGCTGCAGTACCTTTTCTGCCTCGGCAGTCATGCTTTCCAGCTCTTCATAGCTTTGCTCGGGCTTGGCAATTTTCACCATTTCCACCTTGTTAAACTGATGCTGGCGAATCAGGCCGCGGGTATCGCGACCGGCGCTGCCGGCCTCGGCGCGGAAGCAGGAAGAATAGGCGCAATGGCGGATGGGAAGCTTGTCGCCATCCAGAATCATTTCGCGGTACATATTGGTAACCGGCACCTCGGCAGTGGGAATCAGGAAGGTATCCTTGTCCACCTTATAGGCGTCGTCTTCAAATTTGGGCAGCTGGCCGGTGCCGGTCATGGTGGCGCGGGTCACCATGTAGGGAGGATAGACCTCGTCAAAGCCGTTCTCCACGTGCGTGTCCAGGAAGAAAGCGATGATAGAGCGCTCCAGACGGGAGCCCAAACCGCGGTAAATGGTGAAACGAGCGCCGGAAATCTTGGCGGCTGTGTCAAAATCCAAAATGCCCAGATCTGTGCCAATATCCCAATGCGCCTTGGGTTCCCAGCCGAAATTGCGAGGCGTGCCCCAACGACGCTTTTCCACGTTGTCATGGTCGTCCATTCCCAGCGGAACGCTGGCGTGGGGAAAATTGGGCAGGGTCATCAGGAAGTTGTTCATGGCGGCGTCCAGGTCGGCGATGTCTGCGTCCAAAGCGGTGATTTCATCGCCCACACGGCGCATTTCTTCCATGATGGCGGCGGTTTCTTCCTCGGAAGCGCCGCGTTTTTTGGATTCGCCGATTTTTTTGCTGGTGGCGTTGCGCAGCGCTTTCTTTTCTTCTACCTGAGCCAGCAGCTTGCGGCGCTGCTCGTCCTGCTCCAAAAATGCGTCGATAGAGATATCCTTGTTGCGTGCTTTGAGCGCATCGCGCAGTTCCTGCGGATTTTGACGGATTCGTTTGATGTCCAGCATGGTTGGTCCTCCTTTGTTGATTGCCTTAAAAGAATGAAAACGCCCCTGCCGCTGCATGCTTGCAGCTACAGGGACGGAGGGAAGCGTGTCTCCGCGGTGCCACCCGGTTTAAGGCAATATGCCTTCACTTTTATGCGCTGTACCGGGCGCGCCCGTGCGGCTCCTCGCCGCGCGGCTCGCATGGCGGAAGCGGATGCGCTATGCTGCGGTCTTGCACCGACCGACCGCTCTCTAAAAGCATCAAAGCATCTGCACCATGGTCAATGCCATGGCGTATTATACGCGATTTTGGCTTGATTGACAAGTCTTTTTGGCAAAAACCTCAGCCAATGGAATGCTTAACCCGGTCGTTTTCTTCACAGCGTTTCGCATTGTTAAAACGATCCAGCGTACCCACCAGATAGCCGGTAATGCGGCGGATTCGGTGAAAGGGACGAGGCCCCAGGTCGTAATCCAACTCGACCTCGTCTCCGCATACCTTGATATCGATATGCCTGGGCTCCACACCGTATTTTTTGACGGCTCTTGCGATATAGGCGTTGATTTCACCCTGCTCCAACGTGCCGTTGCTAACCGTTACCGTACAAGCCATTGTATATCATCCTTTCGTTTTTGAATATCGGGACACCATATCTTGTGCCGCTCATATTGTACCACTTTTCTGCTGCGGTGAAACGCTTTTTCTGAAAAAATGACCAGGCATATTTGAGGAATCCTCCGCATATCTTTTGCCCATATGAAACAAAAGGGGGAAACGACATGAGTCAAAAGGCCGTACAGGGCGGTATTCAACTGCCGGATGTCACAGGCTCCGGCACCATGGCGCAGCTGCTGGCCGGCAATGTGGGCCGCAGGGTAGAAGCGGAGTTTTGGGTTGGATCCAATGCAGTGGAAAAAAAGAGCGGAGTGCTGGCGGCGGCCAGCGATCAGTACATCGTGCTATATGACCCGGAAACCGGGGGAGATGTGGTATGTGAGTTTTACTCGCTTCGGTTTATGCACTTTTTGCCGGACAACGCCGTCCACTCCCCGGCGCAGGAACGGGAAAACGCTGGCGAATCGCCGGAAACCGACGCCGAAATAACGCAAAGCGTTCGGCCGGTCAGCGCGCCCGCACGGGTTTCTCAGGCGGCTTTTAACTATGCTCGGCGAAAAAGTCAAAAGCTGGAATAGGCGCGGAAAGCTTTTGAATCAAGGCGGCCGCATACCTCCGGCCGTCTCAAACTGCTAAGGGCCAGGTACGCCCCTCTGATTTTCGCTGCAAAACAGGCGTCGCGTTTTGCGCAGCAAGGCTTTCTTTACGCGGTTTGCCGCCCGGCAAACCGCGGGAAAGCAGGCAAAGAGGCTTCGAGCTCGCCAGGAGGCGATTTCTTCTGCCGATGGAATGTCGGAAGGTTTTCGACCAAGCGCCGCCTCCCAGTCCGCCTGGCAAAGCCGGTCGATACGATTACGGTCAGAGGGGCCGCGGCCCCTCTGGCAGCTCCCCCCCCCGATGGGTTTGACAAACTGAAAGCTCATCGTCAAGCTTTTTTGACGGTCTGAGGCGACTGCGTGTTTTTCACAGCCGCCTTTTTAGGGCGGCAGGAATTTCCTTGACAAACAGCGCGCAGGGCATATATAATTTTAACATCTGCGGCTATTTTCCGCAGAGCGAAGAACGAGGTGAACGCAATGCTGTGCAAGGTACTGAAGGGAATGAAGGACGTACTTCCCACGGAAAGCGCCCGGTGGCGCGCGCTGGAGCGGGAAATGCGCAAGGCCGCGCTGCTGAATGGCTATCGAGAGATTCGCACGCCCGTGGTGGAGCATACGGAGCTTTTTGCCCGCTCTGCCGGCGAAAGCAGCGATGTGGTGCGCAAGGAAATGTATACCTTTTTGGATAAGGGCGATCGAAGCGTTTCCTTAAAGCCCGAAAGCACCGCCGGCGTGGTGCGTGCCTTTTTGGAAAGCGGGCTGTACGCGCAGGCGCTGCCTATGAAAATGTATTATCTGAACGCGCCCCATTTTCGGTATGAGGCGCCCCAGTCCGGGCGGCTGCGCGAGCATCACCAGTTTGGCATGGAATGCTTCGGCGCGTCTCAGCCGTCCGCCGACGCGGAGCTGATTGTGCTGGCAGTGCGGCTGCTGGATGGCTTTGGGCTGAAAAACCTGTCAGTGAGAATCAACTCCATCGGCTGTCCGCATTGCCGCCCGGCCTATCAGCAAAAGCTGCGCGAATTTCTGCGCAGCAAAAAGGACGAACTGTGCAAAACGTGTCAGGAACGCATGGAAATCAACCCCATGCGCACCTTGGACTGCAAGGAGCCAAAGTGCAAGGAGGCTCTGCAGGATGCCCCGGTCATGCTGGACTGCATCTGCGACGAGTGCCGCGAGCATTTTGAAAAGCTGAAGCAATATCTGGACACCGCCGGAATCCGTTACACCGTAGACCCGCGCATTGTTCGCGGATTGGATTATTATACCAAAACGGTATTTGAAGTGGTAACTGGCACGCCGAACGGCGAATTGACCGTGTGCGGCGGCGGCCGATATGATGGCCTGGTGGAGGACATCGGAGGTCCGGCTATTCCGGCGGTGGGCTTTGGCATGGGCATCGAACGGGTGCTGATGCTGCTGGATAACCTGGCCGAAGGCGAACGGAAACTGCAAATTGAGGATGAAACGCCTCAGGTGTTTGTGGCCTGTCTGAACAAGGAACTGTCCCTGAAAACCTTTGGATTGCTGGACGCCTTCCGTCAGGCGGGGCTCCGGGCTGATATGGATCACCAGGGTCGCAGTCTGAAAGCCCAGTTTAAGTATGCGGACAAGCTGGGCGCAAAGGTGATGGCCATTCTGGGCGAGGACGAAATCGCCAAGGGCGTGGTGAAATTGCGCGATATGGCGACCAAAGAGGAGTGGGAAGCTCCTCTGACGGAAGCGCCCACCGCGCTGAAGTTTCGCCTGCAAGCATAAAACCAGCGGCGGAAGGCCGTAACAGCAAAGGAAGAAGGAAACAAGATCATGCAAAACCGTACTCATAACTGTCAGGAACTGCGTCTGGGAGATTGCGGCAAGCATGTCCGCCTGGCCGGATGGATGGAAAACGTGCGCGAGGTGTCTGCTACGCTGGCCTTTGTGGTGCTCCGGGACTTTTACGGCACCACCCAGGTTGTGCTGGAAAACGAAGAACAGATTGCCCAGATTCGCGCGTTGAATAAAGAAAGCGTTTTGGCGGTGGAAGGCGTTGTGCGGGAACGCGACTCGAAAAACCCCAAGCAGCTGACCGGCGACATTGAAGTGGTGCCGGAAAAAATCGAGGTACTGGGCCGCTGCCGTTATAACTCCCTGCCTTTCCAGATTAACCGCTCCAAGGAAGCGGACGAAAGCCTGCGCCTGAAGTATCGTTATCTGGATTTGCGCAACCCTGAGGTGAAGCGCAACATTGTGCTGCGCTGCAATGTGGTGAGCGCTTTGCGCCAGGCCATGACGGAACATGGCTTTTTGGAGATTACCACCCCCATTCTGACCGCCTCATCGCCAGAAGGCGCTCGCGATTATCTGGTGCCCGCCCGCAAGCATCCGGGAAAGTTTTATGCCCTGCCGCAGGCGCCTCAGCAGTTTAAGCAGCTGCTGATGACCTCCGGCTTTGACCGTTATTTCCAGATTGCGCCCTGTTTCCGCGACGAGGACGCCCGCGGCGACCGCAGTCCCGGCGAATTCTATCAGCTGGACATGGAAATGGCCTTCGCTTCTCAGGAGGATGTGTTTGCCGTTTTGGAGGACGTGTTGCCCCCGGTGTTTGCGAAATATGGTCTGTATAACCGCGCCAGCTCCGCACCCTTCCAGCGGATTCCTTATCGGGAATCCATGGAAAAATACGGCTCCGATAAGCCGGACCTGCGCATTGACCTGACCGTGCAGGACGTTACCGGCCTGCTGGGCGGCTGCGGCTTCGGTCCCTTCGAGGGCCAAACCGTGAAGGCTGTTGTGGTCAGCGATATGACCGCCACCCGTAAGCAAATTGACAAGCTGTGCGCCGATGCGGAAGTCATCAGCGGCAACAAGGCGTTCTGGTTCAAAATGGACGAGCAGGGCGAAATCGCCGGCGGCATCGCCAAATTTGTAAAGGAACGCAAGGAAGAGCTGGTGCGGCAGCTGGGCTTGAAGCCCAACACCTTCGTAGGGTTGGCCGCCGGCAAGCTGGGCGCGGCCCAAAAGACGGCGGGCGTGCTGCGCAAGCTGCTGGGCGAGCTTTGCCCCAACCATATGGATAAGGAAAAATACGAGTTTTGCTGGATTGTGGATTTCCCCATGTATGAGATCGGCGAGGAATCCGGCGAACTGGAATTCTGCCACAATCCCTTCTCCATGCCCAACGGCGGGTTGGAAATCCTGGAGAAGGCTGCTAAGGGCAAAGTAGATCCGCTGAGCATCACCGCCTATCAGTACGATCTGGTTTGCAACGGCGTGGAGCTATCCTCCGGCGCTGTGCGGAACCATGACCCTGAAATCATGATTCGGGCGTTCCAGCTGGTGCGGCTGGGCGAGGAGGACGTCAAGGCCAAGTTCCCGGCCATGTACAACGCCTTCTGCTACGGCGCTCCCCCTCATGCCGGTATCGCCCCGGGCGTCGACCGCATGGTGATGCTGCTGGCGGGTGAGGATTCCATCCGCGAGGTGATTCCCTTCCCCATGAACAAGAACGCCCAGGATATCATGATGGGCGCTCCGGGCACGGTGGAGCAGCGGCAGCTGGATGAACTGCATATTGCGCTTGTACCGGTCAAGGATAACGACGAGGCATGAGACAAAGTGGATTGTCATTCCGGCTGATTTCTGGTATACTATGAGTTGACTCAGGCATATCGGGCCAATGAGCCCAATCCATGGGAGGTGTGGAAGATGGCCACCAAGAAGGATAATCTGCCGTTGACCCTGGATCAGGACGAAGGATCTACGGGTACCATTACATATGCGAATGAGGTCATCGCCATTATTGCAGGCGTGGCTGCCAACGAAATTGAAGGCGTTGCCGGTATGTGCTCCGGCGGCGGCATCACCGATGTGTTTGGCCGCAACAAGAACATTACCAAGGGTGTAAAGGTGGAACTGGGCACGGAGGAAGCGGCTGTCGATATCTATTTGATTATCGAATACGGCACGCCGATTCAGACTGCCGCGGCCGCCGTGCAGGAAAATGTGCGCAAGTCCATCGAGTCCATGACCGGCCTGCATGTGGTGCGGGTAGACGTGCATGTGCAGGGCGTCAGCTTTGAAAAGGAGCAAAAGGAAGCCCGGGAGGGCCTGGAAAGCCTGACGGCCTCCGTAATCCCGGAGCCTGAAGCGCCCAAAGCGGAAAGCGCCCCCGTTCATGTGGAATTTGAGGGCGAACCCACTCCCGCCGAGGAGCATCAGCCTTCTGACACGGATCAAGAGATGGCGGAAGAAAAAGCGGAAACGGCGCAGGAGCAGCCGGAGGAATAAATCCATGGAGCCTGCTTTGGGCCTCGCGTCAGCGCAGCTTAGGGCAGGCGTCCTTTTTCCATTTGCAAAGCAAAGGAGGCTTTGAATATGAAAATCCGTTTTTGGGACCGAGTGCTGGCGGCCTTGGCCGGCCTGCTGGTTTTGCTGGCGGGCGTTGGCCTGCTGGTGTATGGAATCGGCTTGTTTCCCATCAAGCTGGATTTAAGCCTGCTGGAAGGCCCGTTCCAGGTTTGGCAGCGGGTGGCGATGTCGGCGGCGGCTCTGGTGCTGGTAGCCTTGGGCCTGCATGGCATGAGCCTGTTGTTTCACCGCCGCCGCGAAAAGGGGTTTGTCATTCAGCAGACCGAATACGGCGATATGAGCATTTCCATGAACGCCATGGAAACCATGGTCAAAAAGTGCGTGGCGGCTCATCAGGAGCTGTCGGTAAACGCCACCAGCATCTCTCGCGGGCATGAGGGAATTCTGGTAGATTTGAAAATTACCCTTCGCAGCGGCGTGAACATCCCTTTGACCGTAAACGCGCTGCAAAAACAAATCAAGGAGTACATTGCGTCCTGTAGCGGTGTAGAAGTACAGCAGGTGCGCGTGATGGTGGAAACTGATTCTACGCCCGCCAAGCTGCTGCCCGGCGACGCTGAAACGCCGGTTGCGACAGAGCCTGCGGCGCAGCAGCCCTCTGCCCAGCCTGCGGCGGAACCGGCCCAGCGCCAGCCTGAACAGGCGGCGGAACCTGCTGAAGAAACAGAGCCTGCTGCACAGCCCGTGGAAAATGCATGGCATGAAGAGGAGGCCGGTGTGTGATGGATGAGCAGAACAAACGGAGTTTCCAAATTGGCACCCCCAAATGCGGCGTCATCTGTGCGCTTTTAGGCGCGGCAGTTGCGCTGATGCTGCTGTACATGGGCTTTTGGCGCACGCTGTTTGTGGCCCTGCTGGCGGCTGTCGGGTATTTCCTGGGAGCTACTGAAAACAAGGCCGGGCTGATCAAAAGCCTCATTAACCGTCTTTTCCCGCCCAAAAGCGAATAAGCAGTTCAAAAATACGGAAACGGAGTGTTGAATACAATGGCGCGTTCAATTGCCAGACAGGCTGCCATGCAGCTGCTGTATGAACGTCTGTCCGGCGGAGATGCCGACGACGAATCCCTTGACTTGGTTTATGAGCAGCTTTCCATGGCTCAGCCGGAAGGCAGCCCCGCTCTCAAGCCCAGCAAGGACGAACGCCAGTACATCGACGATGTGCTCTGCGGCGTGGAAAAATACGAAAACGAACTGGATGATTCCATTGTGAAGCACAGCACCGGCTCGTGGACCCTGGACCGCGTAGCGCATGTGGACTTGAGCATTTTGCGGCTGGCGGCCTATGAAATGTACCACCGCCAGGATGTGCCGGATAATGTGGCCATCAGCGAGGCCATGGGCCTGGCCGGTTTGTACAGCGAGCCCAAAAGCAGCCGCTACATTAATGGCGTGCTTGGCGCTATGGAGCGCGATAAGCAACAAACCAATGCCTGAGGAGCATGACAAATGCGCGTTACGTTGGGTTTTGACACCAGCTGCTATACCACATCCGCAGCGGCGGTAGGGGAAAACGGCGAGGTGGTTGCCTCCTCCCGTATGCTCCTGCCTGTCGCCGGCGGCGAGCGCGGCCTTCGCCAAAGCGAGGCCGTTTTTGCGCATGTACGGCAAATGCCTCAGGTGATGGCCCGCCTGGCCTTGCCGCCGGATGCCGAAATTGCGGCCGTATGCGCATCCGCAACCCCCAGGAATGAAAAGGATAGCTATATGCCCGTGTTTGCCGTGGGGCTGGGCCATGCCCGGGTGGTAGCGCAGACTTTGCGGGTGCCGCTGTATGAAACCTCACATCAGCAGGGTCATATTGCGGCGGGGCTCATAGGCAATGCCAGGCCGGAACGAGCGTTTATTGCGCTGCATCTCAGCGGCGGCACTACCGAACTGCTGCTTGTTCAAAAAGACGGACTGCGTTTGATGGGCGGTTCGCTGGACTTGCATGCTGGCCAGCTGGTGGACCGGGTGGGCGTTGCGCTGGGGCTTGGCTTTCCGGCAGGCCCGGCGCTGGAAAAGCTGGCCTTGGCCTGCAGGGAGCCAACGCAGGCGCTGTTGCCGGTCAGCTTGGAAAAGGATGGCCTGCACTGTCACCTGTCCGGCGTCGAAAGTCAGGCGCAGCGGTGGATTCAATCGGGCGGCCTGAGCCCGGAGCTGGTAGCCGCGGAAGTATTCGATGTGCTGGCTCGAACCGTGGCACGATTGCTGAACAACGCCTGCCGCCAAACGGGAGCTAAAACAGCCCTGGTGGTTGGCGGTGTAGCTTCTTCCACGCTGCTGCGGGCGCTGCTGGTTCAGCGTATGCAAAAGCTGCGTTCTCCGGCTGCGCTGCTGTTTGGCCAGCCGCAATACAGCGCCGATAACGCCGCCGGGGTTGCGGCGATCGGTATGCGGCGCTTTATGGAAGAAAATGGGTAAGGAGGGAGCCGCATGGCTGCCATACTATTAGATGGGAAACGCATTGCCGCCCAGGTAGAGGAGCAACTGAAGCGGCGGATTGCTGAATTGAAGGCTCGGGGCGTTACCCCTGGGCTGGCGGTTATTCTGGTGGGCGACGACCCGGCCAGCCAAACCTATGTAAGCAACAAAGAGAAAGCCTGTCAGCGTTTGGAAATCAATTCCCGTACCATTCGCCTGCCCGGGAGCGCAAGCCAGCAAACGCTGGAAGAAGTCATTGAGCAGTTCAATAAGGACGATCAGATTCACGGGATTCTGGTGCAGCTGCCGCTTCCGCCTCAGCTGGATGGCGAACATGCTCTGGCGCTGATTCGCCCTGAAAAGGATGTAGACGGCTTCCATGATAGTAACATGGGCCGTTTGCTTCGGGGAACAGACGGGGTTGTAGCCTGCACGCCGAAGGGCGTTCTGCGCATGCTTCATACTGCCGGTATTCCTCTTTCCGGCAAGGAAGCGGTGGTGGTAGGCCGGAGCAACATTGTCGGCAAGCCGCTGGCTATGCTGCTGTTGCAGGAAAACGCTACGGTTACCCTGTGCCACAGCCGCACCCAGGATTTGGCGGCTCATACCCGGCGGGCGGATCTTCTGATAGCCGCCGTTGGCAAACCGCGTTTTATCACCGCGGATATGGTCAAGCCGGGCGCCGTAGTGGTGGATGTGGGCATCAACCGGGTGGACGGCAGGCTTTGCGGCGATGTGGATTTTGAGCCTGTCTCGCAGAAGGCGTCATACATCACCCCGGTTCCCGGCGGCGTTGGCAAAATGACCATTGCCATGCTGATGGAAAACACGGTGGAAGCGGCGGAAAAGGCGGTGCGTTCTTGAACGGCATAACGCTGACGGTGAGCCAGCTCAATGAGTATGTGCGCCGGTCCCTGGCCGCCGACCCGATGCTTCGCGGCATATGCCTTACGGGAGAAATCAGCAATTTCAAAGCGGCGGTTTCGGGACATTGGTATTTTACCCTGAAGGATGAGGAAGCCGCCGTCAATTGCGCCATGTTTCGCACAGCGGCAATGGGCGTGCGTTTTCGGCCGGAAAATGGAAAACGGGTTCGTCTGTTTGGCAGCGTGGGCTTGTATGCCAAAACCGGGGCCTACCAGTTTTATGGCGAAGCCATGGAGCCGGACGGTGTTGGCGATTTATATCTGCGCTTCGAACAGCTGAAGCGAAAGCTGGCCGGCGAAGGGCTGTTTGACGCTTCGCTGAAAAAACCGCTGCCGCTGCTGCCCCGGGGAATCGGTATTGTGACCAGCAAAACCGGCGCGGTCATTCATGATATTGCGCGTATTGCCTGGCGGAGATATCCGGGGATGCCGCTGTACCTGTGCCCGGTCAGGGTGCAGGGAGACGGAGCGGCGCAGGAAATTGCGGCGGGGCTTCGGCTGCTGGACCGGCTCACCACGGTGGAGCTCATCATTGTGGGCCGCGGCGGCGGAAGCATGGAAGATCTCTGGGCCTTTAACGAGGAGTGTGTGGCGAGGGCCATTGCCGCTTGCCGAACCCCGGTGGTAAGCGCCGTGGGGCACGAAACGGATTTTACCATTGCGGATTTTGCAGCGGATGTGCGAGCCGCTACTCCCTCTGCGGCTGCGGAACTGGCCGCGCCTCAGAAGGAAGAGCTGCGCCAGAACGTGGCCTCTCTCAGACGGGATGTGGCCATGGCGCTGACGCAGGCAATCGGGGAAAAACGGCAGATGCTGCAAGTGGCGCAGAGCCGGTTGAAGGCTGCGTCGCCGGCTTATCGGCAAAAACTGCTGCTCAATCGCATCCAACTGGCCCGTCAGCGGCTGGAAACGGTTTTGACAAGTCAGCTGACCAGTCGAAGCCATCGGATGCAGGCGGCCTTGCTGCGTCTGCGTTCGTCCGGCCCGGTAGAAACCATGCGCCGTGGATATGCCGTGCTTACGCTGGACGGACATGCCGTTCGCAGCGCGGCGGAATTACAAGCGGGAAGCGCGCTTTGCATAAGGCTGGCGGACGGTTGTGCGGACACGGTGGTTTCCCGGGTGGAACGCTATGAGGACAGGAGTTGATTCCGGATGCCCAAAAAAGCCGTTTTGTTTGAAGAAGGGCTTGCCAGGCTAGAATCCATTGCCGACGAGATGGAAAAGGGCGAATTGCCTCTGGAAAAGCTGATGAAGCTCTATGATGAGGGAATCAAGCTTTCCGGCGAACTGGAGCAAAAGCTGGCGGACGCCCAAAACCGCATGCAGGAAGTGAAACCGGGACCGGATGGCGCGCCGGTATGCACCGAGGCGGATATTGTGCAGCAGGAAAGCCTGCTGGACGGCCTGGAATAAGGAGGAACAAGCCATGATGGAAATGTATCGTCAAGCGGTGGAACAGGCTTTGGAGGGTTTTCCCTTGCTTTGGCAGCAAAAAGACGATCCTGTTTTGGCGCCTGAGAGCGACGAACTGCTCAGCAATCTGCCCCCCCAACCCCTTCGCAGCGCCATGCGCTACAGCCTGCTGCTGAAAGGCAAGCGCATCCGCCCGGTCCTGCTGCTGGCGGCCTACCACCTGTTGCGGGAGGATTGGCAGCAGGCGCTGCCTTTCGCCTGCGCACTGGAAATGATTCATACCTATTCCCTGATTCACGATGATCTGCCGGCGATGGATAACGATGCGCTGCGCCGGGGAAAGCCGACCAATCACCGGGTTTTTGGCGAAAACATGGCGATTCTGGCTGGAGACGGCCTCTTGAATATGGCCTATGAAACCATGCTGGCCGCTCCCTTTGCAGTGGAGCATCCGGTGCAGGCGCTGGCGGCGATTGGCGAAATTGCCAGCCGGGCCGGCGTGCGGGGGATGATTGCGGGTCAAACCCTGGATGTGATGCTGGAGGGCACTCGGCCCACCCCGGACAGCGTGCGGTACATTCACCTGCACAAAACCGCCGACTTGCTCACTGCGCCAGTCACGGCGGGACTGATGCTGGCCGGGGCAAGCGATGAACAGCTGGAGGCCGGACGGCGCTATGGACGGGGCATTGGCTGCGCCTTCCAAATTGAGGATGATTTGCTTGATCTGGAGGGCGACGTGGCGCTGCTGGGAAAGGAAACCGGCATGGACGCTCAACGCGGCAAAATGACCTGGCCCGCCGTTTTTGGGGTGGAGCAGTCCCATAAGGATGCGGCGGCCGCCGTTGAACAGGCCGTGTCGGCCATGAGCGTTTTTGGGGAAAAGGCGAATTTTTTATGCGGGCTGGCCCGCGAAACGCTTGTGCGCAAGGCGTGAATGTTGTATGATAAGTCAGACCATCCCAAGCGGCTTGCCCCTGGCGCTTTGTTCCGAAAGAGGCGCTGTGTTCGGCATCGGCATAACGGCCGTGTGACTGCGCATAGGGCCTGCTCCTGTTGGGAAGAAGGCATTATTACAAGCTGATAAGCAAAACCATTTCTGAAATGGGGGAAGATGTGCGTTGAATTCCATTTTGGGCCTTTTTTCAAACCATGTGCTTTTTGCTGCGCTGATTGGGTGGTTTTTGGCACAGGGACTGAAAATCCCCATTCATTTTTTGGTGGAGCACGAGTGGAATTTCAGCCGCTTTCATGGCTCCGGCGGCATGCCCAGTTCCCATTCGGCCATGGTGGTGGCCGCCTCCTTGATGACCGGCGCCATGAGCGGTTTTGACAGCACGGTGTTCGCTGTTTCCGTAGTGATCGCCTGCATTGTGATGTACGATGCAACGGGCGTGCGGCGGGAAACCGGCAAGCAGGCTACCGTGATCAATCAAATCTTGCGGGATGTGCTGGTGAACGGAAAGCCCATTTCCGACGCCGAATTAAAGGAACTGGTGGGCCATAAGCCTATTGAGGTGGCAGGCGGCGCGCTGGTTGGGATTCTGGTGGCAGTGGTTTATATGCTTTGTTTGAGCAAATGACAGGATGTTGAGGGGGAATACCATGGATCATTTTATGGAAGAAGTCGTCGTGAAGAAAAACAAGACCTTTCAGGAGGTTACCTACCTGTTGTCAACCGTGCTGATGGTGCTGTTTGCCCTGCTTGGCGTAATGATGATCAACGCCCTGCTGATGGGCGGCTTTTCCGTGGCCGCGCTGATTGAAACGTTGGTGATTGTGGGGCTGGCCGTTTTGCTGTTTTTGCGCCGCGACCGGCTGCGCACGGAATATGAATACACCTTTACCAATGGCGACTTGGACTTTGCCCAGGTGTTTAACAACCAAAAGCGCAAAACCCTGGGGACCATGCGGGTCAAGAATGTAGAAGCGTTTGGCCCGGTGGATTCCGAGCACTTCCGCAAGCTGATTAACATGCCCGGTATCACCCGCCGCAACTGGTTCTTGAATCGCACGGCCCAGCGGTATTATTTCTATTATCGGAAGGTAAACGCCAAGAACATCCTTGTTTGTGAGCCGTCTGTCGAACTGGTGGACATGGTGCGCGAGTATTTGCCCCGCGGCGTATTCCAGGAGTAAAGGATGCAGGTATATTTGGATAACAGCGCCACCACCCGCCCCTGTGAGGCGGCGGTGGAGGCCATGAACGCAAGCATGCGGGAAAACTATTATAACCCTTCCGCGTTGTATGCGCCCGCCATGAAGGCGGAAAAGGAATTGACCCGAGCGCGGCAGGCCATTGCCGACACCCTTGGGGCGAATGAAAAGAATGTTGTCTTTACCTCCGGCGGCACTGAAAGCGATAACCTGGCCATTTGGGGCGCTTTGCAGGCAGCGCGGGGGGAATGTCAGGTTCTGTATACCGCTGCGGAACACGCCGCGGTCAGGCAGGCATGCCTGGAAGCAGAAAGCCGCTTTGGATGCAAAGCCCGGGAAATTCCGCTGCTGCCAAATGGCAGCGTGGATGAAAACGCACTGGAAACCCTGCTGAACCCCGGTGTTCGCCTGATTTGCGTGATGCAGGTGTGTAACGAAACCGGAGTGATAATGCCTCTGGAAAGAATTTGCGCCTTGCGGGATCGGCTGGCGCCTCAGGCGGCGATTCATGTGGACGGCGTGCAGGGCTATTTGCGGGTTCCCTTTTCTTTCAAGAAGCTGAAGGTGCAAAGCTATGCCCTGAGCGGCCACAAAATTCACGGACCGAAAGGCGTTGGCGCGCTGGTGCTGCAAGAGGGCTATCGGCTTCATCCGCAAATGGCGGGCGGCGGCCAGCAAAACGGGCTGCGCAGCGGTACGGAGAACACCTGCGGCATCGCCGGCCTGAGGGCGGCGGTGGAAGCCTATCCTGCAGACGGGACGGAGCGGATGCTTGAGATGAAGCGGCTGCTGGTTCAGCTGCTTCGCGCGCAATTGCCGGAAATGGTAATTGCCGGCCTGCCGGAAGACGACCTCGGAAGCGTCGCGCATATTCTGAATGTGGCGTTTCCGCCGGTTCGCGCCGAAACGTTGCTGCACGCACTGGAGGGAGACGGCGTTATTGTGGGCACCGGATCGGCCTGCTCCTCTAAAAAGGGAAAGCATTCCGCCGTGCTCACTGCAATGGGAATGAAGCCTCAGGTGATGGACGGCGCTATTCGCATCAGCCTTTCCCCCAAAAACACCCTGGAGGAAATGCGGTATACAGCGGAAAAAATCATTGAAAAAGTAACCATGCTGCGCCGATTTACGCGCCGCTGACAAACAAAAGGAGGCAGCCCCCTTGCGAGAGGTTTTGCAGGTACGCTACGGTGAGATTTTTTTGAAGGGCCTGAACCGGCCAAAGTTTATGAGTATGCTGGTTGCGCGCGTCCGTGATTCCGTGAAAGCGCTGAACGGCCACGTATGGCTCAGCGACAGCCGCATTTATGTGAGCGATGCAACCGATATGGACGAGGCGGTTCGCCGGGTAACCAAAGTGTTTGGCGTGCACAGCGTGTGCCGCGCCATTGAAATGGAAAAAGGCGATTTTGAAGCCATCTGCGCTCAGGGTGTGGAAATGCTCAAGGAATGTCAGGGCAGCTTCAAGGTGAATGCGCGCCGCAGCGACAAGCGCTATCCCATGGACTCGCCAACCATCAATATGGAAATGGGCGGCTACATTTTGGAGCGCCTGCCGCAGCTGCATGTGGATATAAAGCATCCGGACACAGTGCTGTCAGTGGAAATTCGGGATAAAGCCTATTTGTATACCCATGCTATTCCCGGCGTGGGCGGCATGCCTGTTGGATCCGACGGGCGGGCTACGCTGCTTTTGTCCGGCGGAATCGATAGCCCGGTGGCTGGATGGATGATTGCCAAGCGCGGCGTTTCCATCAATGCAGTGCATTTTTACTCTTTTCCGTACACCAGCGAACGGGCCAAGGAAAAAGTGCTGGACCTGGCCCGGATTTTGTCGGAAAGCCTGTGCGGAATCCGTGTGCATGTCGTGCCCTTTACGGATATTCAAATGCAGATTCACGAAAAATGCCACGAGGACTATACCACTGTGATTATGCGCCGCTATATGATGCGCATCGCCAATGCCATCGCTCACAAGGAGCGCTCTCAGGCACTGGTAACCGGCGAAAGCATTGGTCAGGTGGCCAGCCAGACCATGCAGGCCATCAGCTGCACCGATGCAGTGGCGGATATGCCCGTGTTCCGGCCGCTGATTGGTTTTGATAAGGTGGATATCATTGATATTGCCCAGAAAATCGGCACCTTTGAAACCTCCTGCCTGCCCTTTGAGGATTGCTGCACGGTATTTACGCCGCGCCATCCGGCCACCAAACCCAAGATGGAGATTATCCTGGAGGGGGAAAGCAAGCTGGACAGCGACGCGCTGATTGCCGCCGCTTTGGAAAACACGGAGGTTTTTGAACTGTAACTTACGGCATGCCTGACAAAATGGCGCAAAGCGCTACGCCGGGCAGTCCCAGATAGCCCGCTGACAACGCTGCCAGCGGGCTTTGTACTAGCGTAATGCCCAAAGGCCGAAGAAGCCAGTGACATAAGAAACAGAGAATGATGCCGGCGCACGCCCGCTCCAACACGCGCATGAAGCCCCGGCGAGGCGTGGCGCGCATGCAGCCCAGGTAAAGCGCCCCCAGCAGCAGCGCGAAGCCAAAGATGATTTCCACTCGTTGCAGCATGGTTAATCCCTCCTCAGGAAAGACTATGCATCCTGCCGTGATTTTGTCCCGGACAGATCGGGCGGATTTTGTCGAGAACCTTGCCAAAAGGCTTGCCTATGCAGGGGGATTGGTGTATAATGCTACTGGGATAAATTTGGTCATGCGGGACGATGAACGTCCCAAGGGAGCGTGCTATGCAGGATGACTATTTTGCCCTGATGCAGCGGCTTGCGCCGGATTTGGCGCAGGAGATTGAGCGGCGGGCGTTGGTGCTGGAGCGTATCGGGGCGTTGCAGCCCGTGGGCCGCCGTCAGCTTGCGGCAAGGCTGAATCTGCCGGAGCGCGAGGTGCGCACAGTGGCGTCCCTGCTCAAGGAACACGGGCTTTTATCCCTGGATGCGGCGGGCATGAGCCTCACGCCTGATGCCAATGATATCCTTCCTGCGGCGCGCCTGTTCAGCCGGGAACTGCGGGGCCTGACTCGCCTGGAAAGCGAGCTTGCCAAGCGCTTTGAGGTGGAAAAGGTGTGCGTGGTATCCGGCGACGCTGATTTGGACGACCATGTGCTGCATGAGGTGGGGCGCAACGCTGCCATTCGGCTTCGCGGGCTTTTGCAAAGCGGCTTTACCCTGGCGGTCACCGGCGGTTCCACTATTCACGAGGCGGCGCTGACCGTTCCGCAGGGAACGCCCATGAACGTGATGGTGGTTCCGGCCAGAGGCGGCATCGGCCGCTCGGTGGAAACCCAGGCCAGCACTGTGGCCAGCGAAATTGCCAAGCGGCTGGGCGGCCATCACCGGCTGATGCACCTGCCGGATGATGTGGATGAACAGGCCCTGAACGAAATGCGCAAAATGACCGAGATTGACGAAACGCTGGCCCTGCTGGAGCGGGCGGATGTGGTGCTTCACGGCATCGGCCGGGCTGATGTGATGGCTCAGCGCCGTCAACTGCCGCCGGAGGTGGAGCAGGCGGTGATGCGCAAGGGCGCCGTTGCCGAGGCGTATGGCTGTTATTTTGACTTGCAGGGCAAATTGGTGTATTCTGCTTCTACCGTGGCGCATAACCTGGGCGTGCTCAAGCCGGAGTGTGCGTTTGTGGCGGTAGCGGCCGGCACGGCGAAGGCGCAGGCCATCATTGCCGTGATGCGGGCCCGCAGGCACGCCATGCTGGTGACGGACGAAGGGGCCGCCAAGGCCATCCTGAGCCTGTGCTAAGCTTTTTTCTGTTTGCTGGCCCCCGAGCGGGCTTTGCAATAAACAACCCCCAACTTTTTAAGGAGAGTGTGCATTATGGCTAAGAAAACCATCGAGGACATTCAGGTTAACGGCAAAAAAGTGCTTGTGCGCTGCGACTTCAACGTGCCCATGGACGAAAACAAGGTCATTACCGACGAGAACCGTCTGCGCGGCGCTCTGCCCACCATCAAATACCTGATGGAGCATGGCGCAAAGGTCATTCTGTGCTCTCACCTGGGCCGTCCCAAGGGCGAGTTTAACATGAAGTATTCCCTGCGTCCCGTGGCCGAGCGCCTGAGCCAGCTGCTGGGCGTGGAGGTGAAGATGGCGGACGACGTTATCGGCGAATCCGCTCACAAGCTGGCCTCCGAGCTCAAGGACGGCGAAGTGATGCTGCTGGAAAACGTTCGCTTCCATAAGGAAGAGGAAAAGAACGATCCTGCCTTTGCAAAGGAACTGGCTTCTCTGGCGGAAGTGTATGTCAACGACGCGTTTGGCACGGCTCACCGTGCGCATGCTTCCACCGAGGGCGTGGCGCACCTGCTGCATCCCGCCGTTGCCGGTTACCTGATCGGCAAGGAACTGAGCATCATGGGCAAGGCCTTGGAAGATCCTGCCCGTCCCTTCGTGGCCGTGCTGGGCGGCGCCAAGGTGGCCGACAAGATTGGCGTCATCAACAACCTGCTGGAAAAGGTGGATACCCTGATTATCGGCGGCGGCATGAGCTACACCTTCCAGAAGGCCCTGGGCGGCCGCATCGGCAACAGCTTGCTGGCTGAGGATAAGCTGGACCTGGTGAAGGGCATGATGGACAAAGCCAAGGAGAAGGGCGTGAAGCTGATGCTGCCCGTGGATAACCTGGCGGCCGACAGCTTCTCCAACGACGCTATGTGCATTACCGTACACAGCAAGGAAATTCCCGATGGATTCGAGGGCATGGATATCGGCCCCGATACCCGCGTGCTGTTCAGCTATGAAATTGAGAACGCCGGCACTGTGGTGTGGAACGGCCCGATGGGCGTGTTTGAGTTTGAAAACTTCGCGGAAGGCACCCGTTCCATTGCTCGCGCCATGAGCGAGTGCAAGGGCGTGACCATTGTTGGCGGTGGCGACAGCGCGGCGGCCGTGGAGCAGATGGGCTTTGCCGATAAGGTGACCCACGTGTCCACCGGCGGCGGCGCCAGCCTGGAATTCCTGGAAGGCAAGACCCTGCCCGGCGTTGCGGCTCTGGACGACAAATAAGGAAAATGACGCAGGCGATTCGGGGACCATCCAGTCCCCGAATCTCTTGTGCTGTTTAAGGCGTTGAGGTTGTATGAAAAAGAGCTTTTCCTTTTTGGCGATGCTGGTTGCGGCTGTTCTCCTTGGGTCTGCGCCGTCCTTCGCTCAGGAGATTGAATTTCCGGAAACGGAGCAGATCCGCGTGCTGGGACGCTGTCTGACAGGAACGGACGGTCTGTACCTGTCCTGGACCAACAGCGGCGTGGAGTTTGTCTTTGAAGGCACACAGGCGACGGCTTCGCTGGGGCTGAGCAGCCCGGAGGACGAACCTGCGCTCATGGGCGTGTTTGTGGATGACGAAGAGGAAGCTTCAGAGCTGCTGATTGTGGACTCGCAGGAGCAAAGCCTGACCTTGGCGCAGGATCTGGAGGCAGGCGAGCATACCCTTCGTTTGCTGAAGCTTTCCGAGGCGCGGTATGGAACCGTTGTGCTCAAAAGCCTGCGGACGGATGGGGAAAGCCTATTACCCACCGAGCCTAGGGAAAGGCTGATTGAGTTTATCGGCGATTCCATTACCTGCGGCTTTGGCACCCTGGCCGAAGAGAAAGACGATCCCTTCCAGGTGACCCAGGAGGACGGCTCTCTGGCCTACGCCTATTTGCTGGCCAGCGCCTTTGAGGCTGATTTTCGCTTCATATGCTGTAGCGGCATTGGCGTGTTCAGCAACAACACGGGGGATCGGGCCCATGTAATGCCAGCGATTTATCCCTATGTGCAGTATTTTGTGCAGCAGCAGGAACAACCGCCTGTAGCCAAAGACCTGCTTTGGACCGATACGCCTCATCAAGAGGCCGATTTGGTGGTGCTTCATCTGGGCACCAACGATGAAGCCGTTCTCGGGCTTGAGGACGAAGAAAGCCTGACGCAGTTTCAAAACGCATACGCCGCTTTTCTTAAGCAGGTGCGCGCCGTCAATCCGGAAGCCAAAATCCTGGTCACTTACGGGGCTATGAGGCTTGGGCTGGCACCGTGGATCGAGCAGGCGGTAGAGACGTATCGGAACCAAACCGGCGATGAAGAAATCGCCACCTTTATGTATGACTTTTTGGCCCAAAAGGAAATCGGCGGCCTTACGGCAGGCCATCCCTCCGCTTTCATCCATTCGCAAATGGCGGACGCCTTGTGGGAGCCTGTGTGCGAGCTGACCGGTTGGGACTAAAAGGCTTTCATTCAAATGCTATCAAGAGAGAAGGTTTCAGAAAATGCGCAAACCCATTATTGCCGGCAACTGGAAAATGAACAAAACGCCCGAGGAAGCCCGCGAACTGGTGGCAGCTTTGGTTTCTTCCCTGAAAGACGCCGATTGCGACGTGGTGTGCTGTGTGCCCGCTACCGATTTTGCCGCCGTGAAGGAGGCTGCTCAGGGCAGCAACATTCATCTGGGCGCGCAAAACGTGCACTTTGCTGCCAGCGGCGCCTATACCGGCGAACTGAGCGCGGCTATGCTGAAAGCCTGCGGTGTGGAATATGTGGTGATCGGCCACAGCGAGCGCCGTCAGTACTTCGGTGAAACCGACAAGACTGTGAACCTGCGCGTCAAGGCCGCCGTAGCCGCAGGGCTGATTCCCATCATCTGCGTTGGCGAACTCAAGGACGAGCGGGAAGCGGGCTACACCGATATCATCGTGGAGTACCAGACGCTGATGGCGCTGCACGGCCTCACAGAGGAAGAAGTTAAGAACGTGGTTGTGGCTTATGAGCCCGTCTGGGCCATCGGCACGGGCCTGACCGCTACCGACGAGCAGGCCAACGAAACCATCGGCGTTATTCGCAAGGCCATTGAGCGCAAATACGGCAAGGCCGTCAGCGATGCTGTGCGCATCCAGTACGGCGGCAGCATGAACCCCAAGAATGTGAAGGGCCTGATGGCTCAGCCTGAAATTGACGGCGGCCTCATCGGCGGCGCGTCTCTCAAGGCTCCCGATTTTACTCAGGTCGTTCTCTACAACAAGTAATCAAAGGAGCGAAGCTTCACTATGGAAAGAACCATGACTGCGCTGATTATCATGGACGGTTTTGGCATCAATCCCGCTCATGAAGGCAATGCAATTTATCAACAGGGTACGCCGCATCTGGACGCTCTGATGGCAAAGTACCCTCATACGCAGCTGGGGGCCAGCGGTATGGACGTAGGTTTGCCGGATGGACAGATGGGCAACAGCGAGGTGGGTCACCTCAACATTGGCGCCGGCCGCATTGTATATCAGGAATTGACCCGCATCACCAAGGATATTCAGGATGGCGAGTTTTTCCGGAAAAAGCCTCTGATTCATGCCATGGACACGGCCAAGGAAACGGGCAAAGCCGTTCATCTGATGGGCCTGCTCAGCGACGGCGGTGTGCATAGCCACAATACTCATTTGTACGCCCTGTTGGAAATGTGCAAGCAGCGCGGGGTAAAGAATGTGTATGTGCATTGCTTCCTGGACGGTCGCGATGTGCCCCCTACCAGCGGCATTGAGTATGTGAAGGAATTGCAGCAGAAGATGGATGAGCTGGGCGTTGGCAAAATCGCCACCGTTATGGGCCGCTACTGGGCCATGGACCGCGACAATTTGTGGGATCGTGTGCAAAAAGCCTATGACGCCATGGTGCTGGGCCAGGGCCAGGCAACTGCGACCAGCGGCGCCGAGGCGGTGGAGCAGAGCTACGCGAAAGAAGAAACCGACGAGTTCGTCAAACCCACTGTGATCATGGAAAACGGTAAACCCGTTACCACCATTGGCGAGGGCGACAGCGTGATTTTCTACAATTTCCGTCCCGACCGTGCCCGCCAGCTGACTCGCACCTTCATTCAGCCTGATTTTGACGGCTTTGTACGCGGCAAAGGTTACTTCCATGTGAACTTCGTCAGCATGACCCAGTATGACGAAACCTTTACCGGCCTGGAAGTGGTGAATCCGCCTGAAACGCTGAAAAACACCATGGGCGAATACCTGTCCAAGCTGGGGAAAACCCAGCTGCGCATTGCCGAAACGCAGAAATATGCGCATGTCACCTTCTTCTTCAACGGCGGTGTGGAAAAGCCCAACGAGGGTGAGGACCGCGTGCTGATTCCCTCTTCCAAGGTGGCTACCTTCGATTTGAAGCCCGATATGTCCGCTAATGAGGTAACCGAAAAGGCCGTTGAGCTCATCAATGAAAAGAAGTATGACGTGATGATTCTCAACTTTGCCAACTGCGACATGGTGGGTCATACCGGCGTAATGAAGGCCGCCATGGAAGCCGTGAAAACGGTGGACGATTGCGTGGACAAGGTAACCAACGCCGTTTTGGCTAACGGCGGACGGGTGTTTATCACAGCTGATCACGGCAATGCCGACCAGATGGTGGATCCCGCCACAGGCGAACCCTTCACGGCCCACACGACCAATCCGGTGCCTTTCATTGCGGTGGGACCGGAGATGATTGGCAAAAAGCTGCGCAGCGGCGGCCGTTTGGCGGATATTGCGCCTACCATGCTGACCAGCATGGGGCTTCCCGTTCCGGCGGAGATGACGGGCAAGTCTTTGATTGAGGCTTGACGCTTCGCATATAAATGCGATAGGGAAGGCAGGAAAAGCCTCGTTGGGAAAGCTGCAAGGAGGGCGTGTCTCTGCTGCTGAAGAATTCCCACCGATATTTTGTGAGTAAAGCCTGCAAGCTTTGCTCGTGAGCTGACTTGGCCATGGGCTTGTGTGGTCAAGTCAGCCTGTTGAAAAATCACAGGTGCTATCGGAGGGCCATTGCCCTCCGATTTTCATTGCAAAACCGGCGGCGTGTACGTCGGGTTCGACAGCCAGTAAGTTTTTCCTTACACGTTTTGCCGCCGGCGACCCGCAGACGAGCTTTTGCGATGGCCTGACTTGACCATGGGATTGGCGGACAAGTTTTTGTTGCTTGCGCATAGGGCTTACCTGTGATATCCTATGAAAGGAAAAAGAGAGCTTACCGGCAGGAAAAGAGGGCCTGCGATTCGTTGCATCATCAAGAAGCCGTTTTGGTCTTTGCAAGGAGGATACACGTCAGATGGATTTGCTCAAAACCGTTTTGCTTTATATGACGATGGTTTTCGCTACTTCTGTGCAGAATATGCCGGAACCCAGCCAAATGGTGATTGCGCCTACGGAAACGCCCTATGTGCAGGCCACCGCTACGCCAACGGTAACGCCCACGCCCAAGCCCAGCCCTGTTCCCACCATCAATATCACCCCGAATCCGGAGTACAAAACCATTCAAATGGGGGATAATGGCGACCGTGTGCGCGAATTGCAGGAAAAGCTGGCCGCTTACGGCTATTATACGGGAGATATTGACGGACGATTTGGCAACCAGACACGCCGCGCCGTAGAAAGCTTCCAGTATCAGCACGGCCTGTCTGCCGACGGGATTGCGGGCCGCCGGACCCTGACGGTGCTGTATGAAAGCGATGAGGTGCGTTATGCGCCGCAAACATCTGCCACGCCTGCGCCGGATGCCGCTGCGGTTACGCCCATTCCCGGTGCCGTTGAGCTGACGGCGGCGCTTTCTTCCTTTGAACCCATCTCTACGGCGGAGCCCGCAGCGTCTGCTGCTGCCGCTACGCCCGCCAATAGCCATGCGCCTACCGCCGCCCCAAGCCCCATCGCCGCTCCAACGGCTACGCCAGAACCGAAGTTTTTGCCCATGGAAGGGTATACCATCCATGTCAACGGCCAGACCGCCTCCCTACAGACCCAGCTGGAAACGGCTCTTTTGCCGTACCGCTATGGGGATAAGCTGTATCTGCCCCTGCGGGAGGTGCTGGCTAGCGCCGGTATCAGCGTGATTTCTTCTTCCAGCTTGGATCAGGAAGAACTGGCCCTGGCACTGGGAAACGATCTGATTCGCCTGTCTTACACGGAAAACCAGGCCGGAGAACCGATTGATTTGCGCGCCTATCGCAACGGTGAGGAGCAAATTCTTCCGGGACGGGATATTCGTCAAGCGGATGGAGTGGTCTATGTGCCCGACGAATGTTTGGAAAGCTTATTGGCCCTCTCTGTAACGACCGATGAAATGGCTCAGTCTGTGCTTGTAACCATTCCCGCCGTGGAGTAAACAACGAACCGTGGGGAGCTTCGCCTTGGAACGAACGTTCTCCACAGTTTTGTTGACAAGGTTGCGGAAAGACTTGCATTTTTTCATGGTAAATGTTACAATGATAGATACCGATATTGAAGGAGGAGAACGGTTGCATGCAGAGCATGACAGGCTATGGACGGTATCGCGCCTGCTGTGATGGACGTGAAATGACCATTGAACTGAAAACCGTGAACCATCGTTTTCTTGATATCTCTTTTCGGCTACCGAAAAACCTGATGTTTTTGGAGGATGCGCTGCGCACCCGCATGAACCAGAGCACGCTGTGCCGGGGCCATGTGGATGTGTTTGTCACCTATCAGAACACCCGTACAGACGCCCAGACTGTGCAGATTGATTTGCCGCTGCTGCACGCCTTTAACAAGGCCCTTGGGGAGGCAAAAAAACAGTTAGAGCCTTACCGCCGGGCCAGCGCGGCAGAAGCGCTCGGCTTAAGCGGCGCTCTTCGCATTACGCAGGCCGAAGAAGACAACGACACCGTGCAAGCACTGGCAATGACGGCGTTTGACGGGGCGCTGGAGGCGCTGACGGCTATGCGGCAGCGGGAAGGCGAACACTTGGCCCAAGATCTGCTTCAAAACTTGGAGGAATTGGCGCGGATTCGAGCCCTGATGGTCAGCCGCGCGCCGGATGTCCCCAATGAATACCGGGAGCGGCTGAAAACCCGCTTGAACGAATGGCAGCTGGGCGAGACCGATCCTCAGCGCGTTGCCCAGGAAGTGGCCTTGATGGCAGACCGGTGCGCGATTGACGAGGAGCTCAGCCGTCTGGAAAGCCATATGAGCCAGTTTCGCGATAGCGTTGTCAACGGCGCAGAAGTAGGCCGCAAGCTGGATTTCTTGATTCAGGAAATGAACCGGGAGGTTAACACCATCGGATCTAAGGCGTCCGACGCCGCCATTGCTCAATGCGTGGTAGACGCCAAATGCGTAATTGAAAAGCTTCGTGAGCAAGTGCAAAACGCTGTGTAAAGGGGGCTTTTTGTGATTCGGCTTATTAACATTGGCTTTGGCAACATGATTGCGGCAGACCGTATGATTGCCATTGTCAGCCCAGACAGCGCGCCTGTGAAACGCCTGATTCAGGAGGCTCGGGAGCGCAAAACGGTGATTGACGCTACCCAGGGCAGACGTACCAGAGCGGTGATTCAGATGGACAGCGACCATCTGGTACTTTCCGCCATTCAGCCGGAAACCATTGCCGGGCGTGTAGCTATGCGCGATTCTCTTACCAAAGACGAGGACAGGGAGGCCTGACAAATGGCAGTGGAAGTGAAACGAACGGGGATGCTGCTGATTATTTCTGGACCTTCCGGCACAGGAAAGGGTACGTTGGTTAAAAAGCTGATGGACACGGATCCCAGCTTTCGCTTTTCCTGTAGCGTAACCACCCGCAAACGGCGCGAGGGCGAAATGGAAGGCGTGCATTACTACTTTGTGACCGAAGAAGAGTACGACCGGCTGCTTGCCCAAAACGCCTTTTTGGAGCACGCTACGGTGCACGGCCACCGCTACGGCACCCTAAAACAGCCGGTGATGGAGATGATGGCGGAAGGCCACAATGTGCTTTTGGATATTGATCCGCAGGGCGCTATCAGCGTGATGGAGAATACCGATGATTACGTAAGCGTATTCATCCTGCCGCCCAGCTTTGACGAACTGCGTGTGCGCCTGCATACCCGCAACACCGACGACCCTGTAGAAATTGAACGCAGACTCAACAATGCCCGCGGCGAAGTGCAAAAGCTGAACCGCTACCAATATGCGCTGATTAACGATAACCTGGAGCTGGCTTTTTCTCAGCTGCAAGCCATCGTAAACGCCGAGAAGCAGCGCACCACCCGTTTCCATCCCACCATTTCGGAAAATTAGTTGAGGAGGACATGACAAATGGCAATTGTAGAACCGACGATTGTGGAACTGACGGAAAAAGTAGACTGCCGCTATACCCTGGTGGTAGAAGCCAGCAAGCGCGCTCGCCAACTGGTAGACGGCGCTCAGCCCCTGATTGATCCCAAGGATATGAAGCCGCTGAAAATTGCGGTGGAGGAAATCAACCGCGGCCTGCTCACCTATGAGCGCGACCCGGAGCTGGAGGACTGACATGCTGACCGGCAAGCATGTGGTGCTGGGCATAACAGGCGGCATTGCCGCCTACAAAGCCTGCGAGGTTGTGTCGCGGCTGCGCAAGTTGCACGCTGAAGTAGATGTGATCATGACCGAAAACGCCACCAAGCTGGTAGCGCCGCTCACCTTTGAAACGCTCAGCTGTCGGCCTGTGTGCGTGGATACCTTTTCCCGCACGGAAAGCTGGGATGTGAAGCACATTTCCCTGGCTCAAAAGGCGGATGTGATGGTGGTGGCCCCTGCTACGGCAAATTTGATGGCGAAAATGGCTCATGGGCTCGCGGACGATATGCTGTCCACCACGCTGCTGGCCACCAAGGCCCCTATTTTGCTGGCTCCTGCCATGAACACAGGTATGTGGACGGCGGAAGCAACTCAACAAAACCTTAAAACCCTGCAAAGCCGTGGTATTCAAACTGTGGGGCCGGGCAGCGGTTTTTTGGCATGCGGAGATAACGGCGCCGGCCGTATGAGCGAGCCGTCCGAAATTGTGGAAGCAGTAAAGGCTCTGCTTTGTACAAAGCGAGATATGGCCGGGCTTCATGTGCTGGTTACCGCAGGCCCGACAATGGAACGCATTGATCCTGTGCGTTACATCACCAACGATTCATCCGGCAAAATGGGCTATGCGATCGCTCAAGCCGCACAGGCTCGCGGCGCGGAGGTAACGTTAATATCGGGGCCTGTGCAGCTGCCGGCTCCCCGGGGCGTGCGGCTGACGCCGGTTGTTTCCACGATGGATTTGTATCAGGCTATGCTGTCTCTTTGCCAAGAACAGGACGTGATCATTCAGG
The DNA here is from genome assembly GCA_934621485.1 of uncultured Clostridia bacterium. Taxonomy (GTDB): domain Bacteria; phylum Bacillota; class Clostridia; order Christensenellales; family Aristaeellaceae; genus Limiplasma. The sequence continues at coordinate 11,008 of CAKTUS010000011.1, read as the reverse complement.
CGGCGGCTCCTGCTGATTACCGCATGGAAACGGTGCATGAGCAAAAGCTGAAAAAGCAAGGCGGCGAAAAGCTGACGCTGACGCTGGTGGAAAACCCGGACGTGGCTAAGGCCGTAGGGGAACGGAAGCGAGCGGGTCAAACCCTGGTGGGCTTTGCGGCAGAAACGCAGCATGTGCTTGTAAATGCTCAGAAAAAGCTGGAAAACAAGCGCCTGGATTTGATTGTCGCTAACGATGTAACCGCTCCTGGCGCAGGTTTTGGGGTAGATACCAACATTGTAACGCTAATTACGGCAAACGGCGAAACGGCTCTGCCGCAAATGAGCAAAGCTGAAGTGGCTGAGCGTCTTTTAGATGCTGTTATGACGCTTCGAAAACCATGATTGTACGTATGCGCGGCTTCAGGTTGCCGGCGCAGCTTAAACGGGGAAGCCAAGGCTGGGAAATTCCTTCGTTTCGCGACCTTTGTAGGCGCCCAATGAGCAACCGTCTCCCTTTGGCATTTACCGGAATTTTGCGGAGCACTAAGCCTTGGCGCTTTTTCCGCGAGCCGCATGCCGGATAACCATATAAGGGTCTTTTGGCCGCCTGACCCTTGCGTGTTTTGCTGCCCGGCGAGTTGCAGACTGCTTTTTGCAGTAATTCAGATACCGTATCCGCGTTTGGTCAAAAACGTGCTTTGGGCCTTTCGGTTTTGGAGCGCCTGCCGTGCTTGCTTTGCAAATGCGGGTGTTCCGTTAAAACTGAGCTGATAGGATTGACGAAAACGGGTTATCCTTGCTGGCGATACCGTAGAAAGCGACTCGTTCTTTGCTTTGCAACGGCTTGAATTACAAGCACGCTTTTTCCGACAGCTTGACAATGGTTTATTTCGTTAGAGCATATCGGCAAACCGCGCTGCGCCTCTTGACAGATGGCGCAGCGCGGTTGCTGTTTACTGTGATAAAAGCTTACGTTCTGCTGCCGTTTAGCACCAGCTGGCCCTGTTCATCCTGAAATTGACCGGTGTACAGATCGTAGTAATAGCCGTGTTTCACGATAAGCTGGTCGTGAGTTCCCTCCTCAATGATTTTGCCATCCGAAATGACCAAAATGCGGTCGGCCTGGCGCACTGTGGATAGGCGGTGGGCGATCATAAAGCTGGTACGGCCTTCCAGGATTCCCGTAATGGCCTGCTGAATCAGCGCTTCGCTTTGGGTGTCCACCGAGGAAGTCGCCTCGTCCAGAATAAACAAGGACGGATTCACCAAAATGGCCCGCGCAAAGGAAACCAGCTGCTTTTCGCCGGAACTGAGCAGACTGCCGCCTTCGCCCACCAGGGTATCGTAGCCTTTGGGCAGCTTGCTGATGAACGCATGGGCGTTTGCCAGCTTGGCGGCGCGAATCACCTCATCTTCAGTAGCGTCCGGCTTGCCATAGCAGATATTTTCGCGAATGGTTCCGCTAAACATGTGGGGTTGCTGAAGCACATAGCCCAGGTGGCTTTGCAGCCAAAGCAGGCTGCGCTGGCGATAGTCCACCCCGTCGATCAGGATGCGGCCTTCCGTGGGTTCGTAAAAGCGGCAGATCAGGTTTACAATCGTGCTTTTGCCGCTGCCGGTTTCGCCCACCAGCGCAATGCTTTCGCCGGCCTTTACGTGCAGGTTGAAATGGCTGAGCACCTGTTCGCCGTCTTTATAGCGGAAGCTTACATCCTCAAACACGATATCGCCATGCAGAGGAGGCCAGTTTTCTTTTTTGGGGTGGAAGTTGTCGCCAAACACTTCCACAACCTCCGGCGTATCTTTGATTTCCGGCTCGGTTGCCAGCAGGCTCAGCACCCGCTCCGCCGCGGCCTGAGAGCTTTGCAGTTCCGCAAAGATACGGGCGATATCGCGTACCGGCTGGAAGAAGCTGAGGGTGTAATTGATGAACACCTGCAGGGTGCCGATGGTCATGGCCGCCGGAAGCGACATCACCTCCATACCGCCTTGGTACAGCGCATAGGCGGTAGCCAACGAGCCAAGAGACACCACGATGGGCAAAAACAGAGCGCTGAGAGACGCCGCCCGCACGGACGACGAGCACATTTGGGTGGTGAGCTCGGTAAACTCTTCCATGTTTTTTTCTTCGCGCACCAGTGTTTTGGTGGTTTTCGCCCCCATAATGCCCTCGTTAAACGCTCCGGTAATCTTGGAGTTGGTTTTACGAATTTCGCGATGAGCGTTCAAAATGCGCTTTTGAAAGTACAGGCTGATGATGGCCAGCGGCGGCAGCACCAGTACGATGACCGCGGCCAGTCGCCAGTTCAGCAAAAACATCTGCACGGAGCATAGCACCAGAAAAATCGCGCCCCAAACCAGATCCAGCAGCGACCAGCCGATGGTGTCCGCCAAACGCTGCGTATCCGTGGTCATGCGGCTGAGCAGATAGCCCACCGGCATGCGGTCGTAGTAGGAAAAGGGAAGCTCCTGGAGCTTTTGAAACCCCAGCTTGCGAATCAGATAACAGGTACCCACCTCCACCTTTCCGCACAGGTACAAAAAAGCGTAGGTGCAAACCACCTGCACGGCCAGCACCGCCACATAGGCAGCAATAAAGCCCGGCATGCCTTCGGTGGTGCGGTTGGCAATGAAATGGTCGATGGCATAGCCGGTCAGTTGAGGAAATACCACGTCGCATACGGCGCATATGCCCATGGTAAGCACAACCAGAAACAGGTGCTTGTGAAAGGGCTTGGCAATATGCAGCAGACGCTTCCACAGGCTCAGGTCCAGTTTTTGGCAATAATCTACTTCGTCGTAGCCTTGCATACGGCGTCCTCCTTTTCAATGTTGTCACGGCTGCGCTGCAAATCCTCCTCCAGGGCGGACTGAATGGCAAAAATCTGCCGGTACAGACCATCGCGGTGGGTGAGCTCCTCATGCGTGCCTTGGTCGGACAGGCGTCCGTTTTCCAAAACAAAGATATGATCAGCCTCGCACAGGGTATTGATGCGATGGCTGATGATAATGGTGGTTACGGACTTGCGAAGACGGCGCAACTCCTGGCGAATGGCCCGGTCGGTCTGCATATCCACAGCGGACAGGCTATCGTCAAAAATCAGCACGTCGTTGTCCTTCAGCAGGGTACGGGCAATGGCCACGCGCTGCCGCTGGCCGCCGGACAGGTTTACGCCGCGCTCGCCAATCAGGGTGTCGTATTCCTTTTCAAATTCCTCTATGAAGCCATGAGCGTGAGCCGCCCGGCTCATTTCCAGCATTTTCTCTTCCGTACACTCCGGCGCGGCCATGGTCAGGTTGCCCCTTACGCTGCGGCCGTACAGAAAAGGCTCCTGTAAAAGCAGGCCCACATGGGCGCGCAAATACCACCGGTCAATTTGCCGAATATCCACGCCGCCGATGGTAATGCGGCCGCCGGTTGGCTCAATCAGCCGCTGCAAAAGATGCACAACCGTGCTTTTTCCGCTGCCGGTATTGCCCAGAATGGCCACCGTTTTTCCGGCGGGAATGGTCATGCACAGGTCGCAAAGCACATCGTTGCCTTCCTCGTACTGGAAGCTTACATGATCGAATACGATGTCGCCCGTAAGCGGCGGGGTCAAGCTGCCTTCCTCAGGCGCTTCGGCGGCTTCGTGAAGAACTTCCTCGATGCGGTTCAGGGCGACGGCGCTTTTACCGGCGTCGCTGAGAATCCGGCCCAATTGACGAATGGGGTACAGCAGCATGGAAATGTAGCTGGTGAATACCACCAGCGTGCCTACGGTGATTTCCCCGGCAATGGCTTTTTGAATACAAATCAGCAGCGTAATCATGATTTGCAGCATGGTTACGCCATCCATGCTGCCCCAGTAAACCGCCAGATGATTATACAGCTTGAAGGTTTTTTTGCGAAAGTCCTGACTGGCTACGTCGAATTTTTCCACCTCGCGCTGCTGCATGCCAAAGGCGCGAACCACCCGCACGCCGGTCAGGTTTTCCTGAAGCACGTTGCCCATTTTGCCCTCGCTTTCATCGCTCAGGCGAAAACTTTTGGTAATTTTGTGAAAGAACACATAGGATCCCACAAACATCACCGGCACCAGCACCAGGCTGTAGAGCGTGATTTCCACGTTGCGTCCAAACAGAATACAGAAAGCGATTATCGTCATCAGCACCGCGCGGCAGGCTTCCACCAGTTGGGTGGACAAAAAACGTCGCACCGTTTCCACATCGCTGGTGCAGCGCTGAATCAGGTCGCCGGTTTCCGCACGCACGTGGTAGCTGTAAGAAAGGTAGCTAAGCTGCCGGTACAAACGTTCCCTCAGGTTTTTGGCAATGTTTTCGCCCGCTATGGCGGTATCGCGCTCCTTAAAATAGGAAAACACGCCGTTGAGCACATTCAGCGCCACAATGAGCAGCGCTACCACCCACAGGTGAGCGCGGAGAAACGCGCTGCCGCCTATGGCGTGCACAGGCGCGCGAAGCCAGGCAGGCAGCGAACTGGGCAGGCCGGAGAGAAGCACGTCGATGGTTTCTGAAAAGACAAGCGGGGTTAAAAAGCCGATGACAACCGTCATCAGCGTACAGGAAACCGCCCCCAGATACAGCTTCCGGTTTTCCTTTACGAGCGTCCATAGCGCCCGAAGATGGTGATTCATGATGATCCTCCGTATCAATTGACTAAAGTGAATACAGCCTGCGTCAGGCCAGCGCATAGCGGCGAATGGCCCAGGCCACACCGTCCTCGTCGTTGGTTAGGGTCACTTGTTTGGCCGCCCTGCGCACAGCCTCGGTAGCATTGCCCATGGCAACGCCGAGACCGGCGTAGGCAATCATGCTGATATCGTTGTCGTAGTCGCCCAAGGTCATGATTTGAGCAGCGCTCAACCCCAGCTGCTGCGCCAGTTCCCTGACAGCCCCTCCTTTGCCGCAGCCACGCGGCATAATCTCCAGGTTTAGCGGCCAGGACGGAAACATATCCAGCATCATGGAGAACGGCTCCAGCTTGGCGCGCAAAGCCTGAAGCCGTTCCTCACAGTCGGAAAGACAAACGATTTTGTTGACGCCGATGGGCTTCAGCCGCCGATAGCCTTCCTCTCCCTGAAACAGAGCGGACGCATAGGGGCCTTCCCTGTGGCTAAACCAGTAGCTTTCCTGCATACAACGGCAGTTTTGAAATACAGCTACCGCATTGTGGGCGAAAAAGGTGTAGGTAAGTCCCGAATCCGCCAGAACATGAGCCAGTTGGTCCAGAATGTGCGCATCCAGCAAATGATTGGCAAAAGCCGGCGCTCCCGGCCTGCGTTGGCAATATGCGCCGTTGAGGGCCAGCAAAGCGCAGTCCTCCAGACCGTTTTCCACGGCAAAGGCCGCAATGTCTCCGGGTAAACGTCCGCTGCAAATGGCCAGTTGAATCCCTTGCTTGCGGGCGTCCAAAAGGGCCTGCCGGTTGCCCTGGCTGATTTCACAGCGGTTATTGAGCAGGGTACCGTCCATATCCATGGCAATCAGTCGAATATCATTGGTAGGCATCATTTTCTCCTGGATTTAGAAGCTGGGTTGAATGGAAAAGCGGCGATCGTTCAGGTAGGACAGCGGCCCTTCCAGCGAGAAGCTGAGCTCGCAGGCGCAAAGCATTAAGCGGCGCGCCTTGTATTGCCGGTTAAAGGCGCGGTCGCCGTATTGGTCGTCGCCCAGCAGGGGATGTCCAAGAAAAGCCATATGTGCACGAATCTGGTGGGTTCGGCCGGTGTGCAGGCGAATGAGCAGGCGACTGCATGGGCCGCCCTGCATAACGGTATACTCGGTGACAATGGGCTTTGCAGCGGGCGTTTGACGGCCGGTAACGTGTACCCGAGCGCGGCGGGCGTCCTTGACCAGCCAGGCAGAAAGCACTTGATGAGTGGGCGAAGGCGTTCCACGCACCAAACAGATATAGGCTTTATGTACCTGACGGCTGCGAAAGGCGTCCTGCAAGCGCTGCTGGGCTTCGTCTGTCATGGCCAGCAGAAGCAATCCCTCCGTCGGGTTATCCAAACGGTGGCACAGCAACGGCTCCTTTGCAGCCGGGTCTGTGCGCAGCAGCTGTTCGTGCAGCATGGCTGTCAGGGTTTTTCCGCCATGACCGTCCGCTTCACAGCTAATCCCCGCAGGTTTTATCACCACCATCACGTTTTCGTCACGATACAGCACGGGGATATCGAGAGAGGGAACGTCCCGCACATAAACGACAACCTCCGCGCCGGGCAGAATGGACGCATCCGATCCCACGCGCTCGCCGTTTACCTTTACGTCACGTTTTTTGAAAGCCTCCCGAACGGCAAAAGAAGGCACCTGCGGCAGAGCGCGCAAAAGATAGGGCATCAGCCTGCCGCCCGAAGCGTTTGAAGGAATGGTGAGATTGTAACGTTTCATAGCTTTTCATCAGTGCATTAAAGCGGTTTTCAGCCCCATCCAATGGGGAGTGCACAAATACAGCTGCCCCAGGGCAGCCTTCATCCGGGGCGTAGGCATTACCGCCAGCATGGAAGCCATCACGTTTTCCATTTCGGGCAGGCTAACGCCCTGCTTGGCCAGCATGCGCAAATCCTCCGCCGCTTCGCCCAGTTCGTATTCGGGCCGAAGCGCGCCGTTGAGCGCGCCGCACATTTGCTCATGCAAAGGAAGTTCCTCCGGCAAAATGCCGTTCATTCCGCCCGCAATCATCTCCTGGGACAACTGTAGGGTGAAAATGCCGTCCATGGGCTGGCTGTTCACCAGCCGGTAGGGATCGGCCAAACCGGGATGCAGCAGAATCAAATCGCCGTTGGCGTCGGTTACATATTCAAAGGAGGACTGCAAATAGCGGCGGGCAATTTGCAAACCCAGCGCATCGTCCCGCTTCATCACTTCCCGCATCAAAACCCCCATGGGCTGCGAAGAATGTAAAAGACCGGCAATATAGAGCAGGCCGTGGATGGTGGCGTCAAAGCGGAACAGCTTTTCCCGGATTTGCGGAACGTCGGGCTGTCCAATGGCCAGGCTCAACGGCTCGTGCAGCGCCTTGGGCAAAAGCAGGAACCAATCGTCGCCGTCGGCGTGAAAGCTGCACCACAAACGGCGTACCAACGCTTCCGCCGCGCCCAAATCATCCCAGTCGCCCAGCAGCCATTGGCCGTCGTTCATCAGCAGCTTTTCCAAAAGCTGCATTTCGCCAACGCTGATATACTGCGCTTCCAGAGGCAGACGGGAAAGCACCGACTGGCGCAGCAACCCTAAGGAAGCCAACTGGAAACGGCTTTCTTCATGCAAATCGTCAAAGGAGCCGCTCAGCAGCGCCTGGGCGTCCGCCTTGGTGGCTTCATCGGAAAACAGGCTCACGCCGGGGTAGGCGAATAAACGGCGTTCGCACGCCTCAAATTGCTTCTCCCGCATGGTGCTCATGGTCATTTCCGCCCAATCCGCATGTTGGTTGATTTCCCGCAGCATGCAACCGCCTCCTTTCCCGGCAAGCTTTTCGCCTGTACATGACACGCTAACCCTTATTATACTGCCAATGCGCGGACTGTCAAGGCTCTATGCAATGCAATTTCAGGCATTTGAGGGGACTCAGGGCTGCGGAATGGGATGGTTTGCCAGCCTGCATCATACATGGAACGAACGAGTTTCTCACAACCTACCACGGAACAGGGAATGAATGTTATCCCGGAATGGAGGGTCTTACCATTGGTTAGCGCCATTTTGTTTGCCGTTCAGCTATTGGTTACCTTGGTTGTGGGCATTTACTTTTACACCCAGCTGCGCCAGCAGCGCAAAGCGCAGCCGTCAAACCGGAGGGAAAGCGGGCGGGAGATGGAGCGTCTGCAAAAAATGCGCGCGCTGAAACTGAGCGAGCCGTTGGCCGAGCGGGTGCGTCCCACCAGTTTTCAGGATATTGTGGGGCAGGAGGACGGCATCAAATCGCTCAAAGCCATTTTGTGCGGAAAAAATCCGCAGCATGTGCTCATCTATGGGCCTCCGGGCATTGGCAAAACCTGCGCCGCGCGCCTGGTGCTGGAAGCAGCCAAAAAAAGCAAGGGAACGCCCTTTATGCCCAACGCTCCCTTTATCGAAATGGACGCTACCTGCGTTCGGTTTGACGAGCGTTCCATTGCCGACCCTTTGATCGGCAGCGTGCACGACCCCATTTATCAGGGAGCCGGACCCCTGGGCGTGCAGGGGGTGCCTCAGCCGAAGCCGGGTGCCGTCAGCAAGGCCCACGGCGGAATCCTGTTCCTGGACGAAATCGGCGAATTGCACCCCGTCCAGATGAACAAGCTGCTCAAGGTGCTGGAGGATCGCAAAGTCATGCTGGAATCCGCCTATTACAGCGCCGATGACCCAAGCGTGCCGCGATATATTCACGATATCTTCAAAAACGGTCTTCCAGCGGATTTTCGTCTGGTGGGCGCGACAACCCGCAGCCCCCAGGAAATCTCGCCGGCTTTGCGCAGCCGCTGCATGGAGGTGTTCTTTCGGGCGCTGGAGCCGGAAGAAATCGCCGATATTGCCTTTCATTCCGCTCAGCGCGCCGGGTTTCAGATGAAGCGAAAGGATGCGGAAATGGTGGGACAGTTTGCCACCTGCGGCAGAGACGCCGTCAACATTGTGCAGATGTGCGCGGGCCTGGCCCAATTGGAAAACCGCACGGAAATTTTCACCCGGGATGTGGAGTGGGTGATTTATTCCGGCCATTACGCTGCACGACCGGACCAGCGGGCCAATACGGAAAACCGTGTGGGCGTGGTGCACGGCCTGGCCATTGTGGGCAGCCATCAGGGCGCAACCATGGAAATTGAAGCCGTGGCGCAGCCGGGCAGCGGCCGCATTACGATTACCGGAATTGTTGAGGAAGAAGAAATCGGCGGCGACGGGCGAAAAATTCGTCGAAAATCCACAGCGAGAGGCTCCCTGGAAAATGTGATGACGCTTTTGCGCACGATGGGCTATCCCACCCAGAGCTACGACCTGCATATCAACTTTCCGGGCGGAACGCCGGTGGACGGCCCCTCCGCAGGGGTCGCCATGGCTGTGGTGGCCGCCAGCGCCCTGACGGGCCGTCCCGTAGACGGGCATGTGGCCGTCACGGGGGAAGTGTCGGTGCGGGGGCTGGTTAAGCCGGTGGGCGGCGTGCCCGGAAAGGTGGAGGCCGCCGAGCATGCCGGGCTGACCACGGTGCTGATTCCGGCAGATAACCAGCTGGAACGCTTTGAACATACCACCATTCAGGTGCAGCCTGTTTCTACGCTGAAGCAGGCTCTGGAACGAATGTTATTGCCGGCGGAAGCGCGGGAAAATTCCGCGCCTGCTCCGGCTCTGCCGGCAGCCCCTTCCGCCGTGCTGGCGGCCGAGGAACAGCCGGCCGCCGGAAAGGCATAAAACCAAATGTGACAATCATTCCCGGACGCTTGCATTTGGCCGCAAATGCCGTTATAATCATTCCACGGCTTTTTCTCAAGCCGTAGAGTAAGCCCATTTTTTTCGGGCGACGGGAGGAACGGTATGCAGGGAACAACTCGCAGGGGCTCATCCATTCAGATGCCCGTGCTTCCGCTTAGAGGAATGATGGCCTTTCCCCATATGGTGCTGCACTTTGACGTGGGGCGTCCCAAAAGCGTAGCAGCCCTTGAAAAGGCCATGATGGAGGATCAGCGCATTTTTCTGGTGGCCCAGATGGATGCGGAAATTGAAGAACCGGCCGTCAGCGACCTGTGCCGCGTGGGCACCATCGCCCAGATTAAGCAGGTGCTGAACCTGCCGGGCGATAGCATCCGCGTGCTGGTGGAGGGCTTGCAGCGCGGCATCTTGGGCACTGTTTTGGAGGAAGAACCCTATCTGTTGGCCAATGTACGCCCGGTGAAGGAAGAGAGTGCTCAGGATACGCCGGAAATGCAGGCGCTGGTGCGCACGGCCCACACCTTTTTTGAAGACTACTGCGCCGCCAGCATGCGGGTTTCTCAGGAAACGCTGCGCTCAGTGCTGGATGTGGACAAGCCGGATCAGCTGGCGGATATCATTGCCGCCAATGTGCTGACCCGCCTGGAGGATCGTCAGGCCATTTTGGAAAAGCTGAAGGTGAAGGAGCGTCTGGAGGCGCTCTGCGCCATTCTGCTGCGTGAAACGGAACTGGCCGACGTGGAAAAGCAAGTGCAGGTGCGCATCAAGAAGCAGATTGACAAAAACCAAAAGGACTACTACCTGCGGGAACAGATAAAGGCCATTCAAACGGAACTGGGCGATAAAGAGGCCACGGATGTAGAGGATTTGCGTCAGCAGATGGCCAATACCCCGCTGAACGACGAGGCTCGCTCCAAAGCCGAAAAGGAGCTGGAGCGCCTGAGCCGCATGGCTCCCGGCACCCCGGAAATCGGCGTCAGCCGTACCTATGTGGAGTGGATTCTGGACCTTCCCTGGGGCAAAACAACTCCGGACAATCTGGACCTGAAGCGTGCCCGCCGGGTGCTGGATGAAGACCACTACGGGCTGGACAAGGTGAAGGAACGCATCGTCGAATACCTGGCCGTGCTTCGTATGAAGGATGATATGAAGGGCCCCATCCTGTGCTTTGCAGGCCCTCCGGGCGTAGGCAAAACTTCCATTGTGCGCGCCATCGCCAAGGCGGTTGGCCGCCAGTTTGTGCAGATGTCCCTGGGCGGCGTTCGGGATGAGGCTGAAATTCGCGGTCACCGCCGCACCTATGTGGGGGCCATTCCAGGCCGCATCATTTCCGGTATCAAACAGGCGGGTACCATGAACCCTGTGTTCCTGTTTGACGAAATCGACAAAATGAGCAGCGATTTCCGGGGCGACCCGGCCTCGGCGCTGCTGGAAGTGCTGGACGCGGAACAGAACCATGCTTTCCGCGACCACTACATGGAACTGCCCTTTGACCTGAGTCGGGTGATGTTTATCACCACGGCCAACAATATCGAAAACATTCCCGCGCCCCTTTTGGACCGTCTGGAAATCATCGAGGTGCCCAGCTATACGGACGAGGAGAAGCTGCGCATTGCGCGTAAGCATCTTTTGCC
>CAKTUS010000010.1 GCA_934621485.1 uncultured Clostridia bacterium | reverse complement strand
CGTGACACCCGTATCTGTGGAAAGAGGCTGAAGGGATTGTAGCATATGCCGGCCGGAAATGCAACCCGCTTTGCGGAAGAATTGACATCCTGCCGCGAAAACAGTATGATGTAAGGTAACCAAAAACCGGGAAAGGGGGACGCGCGTATGCAGCCGGATTGGGAAACGAAAACCGCTTCCGACGGCCAGCAGGAAACGGCTAACCCCTTTGCGCCTATCGATTACACCTCTCGCCTGCAGCGCGCAGTCAAACCGACCGGCCATTCCGCCGCGCCCCAGCCTCCCCGGCCGGGCCAGCTGTACGGCGGTCTGTCGCCCTTACGGTCCATGACCGCCTCCCATCCCCCGGAGCAGCAGCCGTCTTTTTCATCTGCTCCGTCGGCACAGGAAATTCCTTCCTATTTGAAAAAACAGCCGTTGCCCAAGCGTTCCGCCGGAACGGCTCATGAACCGCAAGTTTCCTCCCGACAGCCGGAGATGGAGGCGCTGTTTTCCATGCGCCCGGAAGCGTCCGCCAATCCGTCCGCGGTCCCGCCGGCCGGCGGCGAACCGGTTTCCGCTCACAGGCGGCGGCGCAGTGAGCGCGGCCGGACTCAGAAAACGCCTGAAAGCGCTCCGCCTGACGCAGAGTGGCTAAACCTGCCTCCCGTGCCGGCCATGTACGCCTGGGACGGTTTTGCGCCCGCCGGGCCGCAGGCCGAAAGCGGCGCTTCCCCTTTTGAAGGCCCGCCGTCCCCGGTTTCCTGGCCTCCGCCGGACGGGTTTTCCCTGCCGGACGGGCCTGATTCGGGTATGCCGTATGCGGCCATGCACTTTGAGCCGCCGGTCGCCGCGCCGCAGCAGCCGGAAGCAACGCCCCGCACCGAGGATGAAATCGCCGCGTTTTTTGGAGAGGTGCCGGATCCGGGCCGGGATGAGCCCGCCTACAACCTGTCCGCTTACAACCAGGAGGAGCCGCCGGAAACGCCGCTTCCCTTCCGGGACGCCTTTGCCCCTGCGGCTCAGGCTTCACAGCCTCAGGCCGAGCCTCTCCGCGATCCCTATGAGCCTGCCCAGGGCTCTGCTCAGCCCGTCAAGCCTTCCAAGCCGCCCATCCGCGTTTGGCGGGTGGCGGCCCTCATCGCCGCCGCGGCCATGCTGACGTTTTGCGGCGTCGTGGGCGTGCGCACCCTGCTGGAGTTAAGCCGCAACGAACGGGATATGCAGGCTGTGAAAGCGGATTATCTGAAAAAAACAGGATATGAGCTGCAAAGCGACGCATCACGGGTGGATCTGTTGCCGGCGGGCCAAACCTTTCAGCCCACCGCCACCCCTACCGCGCCGCCGCAGCCGCAAACGCCTACGCCCGAGCCCATCATTCCCATCAACGAGGCCGCCATCGCCAGCCTGAATCACCGGGATCAGTCCCAGGTGCAGGAAGCCGCGCCCGCTACGGAGCCGCCCCCGCTGCGCTCCCGGGAAACCAGCTACCCGGACAACCCCATGCTGAATGTGGAGGAAAGCCTGAAACCCCTGATGCAGGATAACCCGGACGTGGTGGGGCGGCTGACCATCGACGGGCTGCTGGATGAAGTGGTGGTGCAGAGGGACCATATCTACTACCTGACCCACGACAGCCAGGGCAACTACTCGGCGGCGGGAGCGGTGTTTATGGATGAAAACTGTTCGCTGAAAATTCCGCCGGAAAACCTGCTGCTGCGCGGGCAAAGCGATGTGGAAACCAAAACCTTCGGGCCCCTTCGCCGCTTTGCCACCGAAGGTCCCGGCTTTGCGGGCTCCTTTTCCTTCGCCACTCTGACCACGCTGTACGAGCAGGGCCGGTACCGGCTGTTCGCCGTCATCACTACCGCCAGCGACCCGGCCCAGGCCGGGTACTTCAGCTATTCCAGCTACCCCACCTTTGGCAGCGACAGCGAAATGCTGCAATATGTGGAGCAGCTGAAAAGCCGCAGCCTTTATAACTTTAACGTGGACGTAAACGCAGGCGACCGCCTGCTGACCCTGGCCACGGTGGGCAGCGGCGATACCTGCGTGGTGCTGGTATATCGCCGCGTCCGCTTCGGAGAATAACCTTTTTGTAAGGAGGATTGTTACTGTATGGAAGAACGTTGCATCTATCCCGGTACTTTTTACCTGCCCAAAGAAGGCAGCGATCTGACTGCCTGGGCCTGCGTGGCCTGCGACCAGTTTACCTCCCAGCCCGAATACTGGCGCGAAGCCGATCTGCTGGTGGGGCCAAAGCCCTCCGCCCTGCGGTTGATCCTGCCGGAATGTTATCTGAGCGAATCCGCTCAACGGGTGCCCGCCATTCATCAGGCCATGGAGCGGTATTTGAACCAGGGCGATATTGTGCCCGCCGTGCAAAACGGCTATGTGCTCATGGAACGCAATACCCCAAGCGGCGCTCGCCTGGGCCTGGTTCTTCTCATCGATTTGGAAAAATATGATTACCGCAAGGGCAGCCAAAGCCCCATCCGCGCCACGGAGGAAACCATTGAAAGCCGTCTGCCGGCCCGGATTCAGGTGCGTCAGGGCGCGGCGCTGGAACTGAGCCATGTGCTGCTGCTGATGGACGACCCCATGCACAGCGTGATTGAGCCCCTGTTTGCCCGGCGGCATGAGCTGGAAAAGCTGTATGATTTTCCGCTGATGATGGGCGGCGGTCATCTGGTGGGCTATGCCGTTACCGAAAAGAAGGATGTCGACCAGATTGATCGGGCCCTGGCCGCCCTGCGTCCTCATGGCTCCCTGCGCTTTGCTGTGGGCGATGGCAACCACAGCCTGGCCTGCGCTAAAGCCTGCTGGGAGCAGATCAAGCAAACCCTGACCCCGGCCCAAACCGCTGCTCACCCTGCCCGGTTTGCCATGGTGGAATTGGAAAACATTCACGATGACGCGCTCACCTTTGAGCCCATTCACCGGGTGCTGTTTGGGTACGATGGCGACGACCTGCTTAACGACCTGGCCGTTTATGCTGCCGCTCATGGTATGAGCCTGGCGGGCGGACCCGGTGCGCAGGAGATGACCTGCGTGTACGAGGGCAAACAGGTTGCTTTGGCCATTTGCGGCTCGCCCTACGGCCTGCCCGTAGGCACCCTGCAAGCCTTCCTGGACGACTGGCTGAAGGCCCATCCCGCCGCCCGGCTGGACTATGTGCATGGCGAAGAAGCCGCCCGCAGGCTGGCCGCCCAAAAAAACGTAATCGCCTTCCTGCTGCCCAAGCCCGACGGAGGCGACCTGTTTGACAGCGTGCAGAAAAACGGCTCCCTGCCCCGCAAGACTTTCTCTTTGGGCGAAGCTGCGGAAAAGCGTTATTATATGGAGTGCCGGAAGATTCGTTGAAGGAAAGAGCGCCGGCTTTCCGCGCTACAGCATGACCGGCTGCCGGATTTGCTTCGGCAGCCGGCTGCTTTCCTGTGATGCTTGCGCCGGAAGCGGCCTCGCCTTCGGAGAAAAGAGCCGCCCTGTACGGCGGAACCGTCCCCAAAGTGGAGGAGCGGTTGCTCAAACGTGGGGGGGGGGAGGACAACGGTCGTAGTCCTTCCTGGTTTCGTACCTTGCCTGGGGCTGATGGCCTATGGCGGCTGCGCCCGCTGGGCGTCGTCCCGGTAAAGGGAACGCTTGCAGGCCAACCAGGCGACATGCCTGCCGGCGTGGGAGCCTGAACGGGCTGTCCGGCCGTGTAAACCGCAGCTCTGGTTGTCCTGCTTTTTTGGAAAGGAGCCTTGCCGTGCGAAAACGAGCCGCGGTCTTTTTGCTCTGCCTGCTGTGGCCGGTTCTGGCCTTGGGGGAAACGCGCCTTTTTTGTTTTGCGGAAAACGATGTTCCCGTGGAACTGACGCAAGAGGCGTTTGCCGTGTCGCCGCAGACGGAGCCGGTGTCGATCAGCCTTACCTTTGGGGGTGATTGCACCCTGGGCGGCGAAGCCGCAAAAGCGTCATCCGCGCGCAGCTATGCGTCCCAGGTAAAGAAAAACGGCGCGGACTGGCCGCTGAAGCTGCTTAAGCCGCTTTTTGCCAACGACGACGCCACCATCGTTAATCTGGAGGGCGTGCTTTCCGACAGCCGGGACGGAAAGGTAAAAAAGAAATTTAACTTTCTGGGAGATACGTCTCTTACGGCCGTGCTTACACAGGGCAGCGTGGAAGCCGTCAGCCTGGCCAACAACCACACCATGGACTACGGCTCTCAGGGCTATGCCAGCACCCGCCGGGCGCTGACGAACGCAGGCGTTGCCTATACCGACGCCGATACGCTGCTGATTGTGGAAAAGGACGGCCAGCGGGTTGGCTTTACCTCGTCGGTCTTTTCCTCCGGAAACGGGCTGAAGAAACGGCTGACCCGCCAGGCGGCGCTGCTTCGCCAGCTGGGCTGCGGCGCGGTGGTACACCTGATGCACGCCGGTACCGAATACAAGGCGCGCTATTCCGCACGGCAAAAAGGCATTGCGCAGGCGGCCATTCAGGCTGGGGCCGATCTGGTGGTGGGCTGCCACCCTCACGTGGCGCAGGGGGTAGAGGTGTACGACGGCGTGCCGGTTGTTTACAGCCTGGGAAATTTGAGCTTTGGCGGCAACTATGCGCCCCGGGATTACGACGCGCTGCTTTTGTCGGTAACCTTTCAATTGGCGGATGGAGAAAAGCAGGGAACGGCATGGACTTTATGGCCCGTGCGCATCAGCAGCCGGCAGGGCTATAACAACTTTCAGCCCATGCTGCTTCAGGGAGACGAGGCCCGCCGGGTGATGGAAAAGGTACAAAAGCGGTCGGATGGAACCCTGGAGCCCTATGTGGAGGGCCGCGGAGCGGTGCAGCGGCCGCCGGAGGAATAGCAGGCCCGGGTGCGTCTGCGCTTTGCCAAAGACGAAAGCCGGCCAGCGTCGACGGAGAAGGGTTCGTAGCGCCGGTTGATAAGGGCGCGCGGAAAACAAGGGCGCTCTTTTTCAAACGGAGGTTTTCACGAAAGCGCGCCGCCGCAGAGCAACGGCATGTAACGTTTTTCACTCGTTCCTCCAAGCGAATGCAGGCATTTGCCTATTGCCATCACGGCGAAATGCGAATATCCGTTTCCAAGTTGACACAATTTGCGTGTCCCTATTGGTGAATGAACTGTATATTCGTGCAGGCAATTTGAATTGTTATGTAAATGATGTTTGCCCTCTATCCCTTGTCTTGCCAACATGTGCAAAAACATGTATAATATACGATGGTTTATTGTTCCATAACCCCATTGCCCATGAAACGAGGTGGTATTCGGCCTCTGGCCGTGCCCTATGAGCAGCAAGGACAAAATGCTTATCACAGGCGGAAGCCCATTGATGGGAGAAATCACCGTAAGCGGCGGCAAGAATACGGCCGTGGCGGTGATTCCCGCTACCCTGCTTTGCAATGAGCCCTGCACCATCGAAAATCTGCCGGACATCGACGATGTGCACGCCCTGATTGAAATTTTGGAAATGCTGGGCGCGAAAACCGATTATGCGCCCGGCAAATACCTGACCGTGGATCCATCCGGGGCCACAGGTTGCCACGTGCCCTACAGCCTTACCCGCCGCCTGCGGGCCAGCTACTATCTGCTGGGGGCGCTGCTGGGACGGTGCAATCAGGCTGAGGTGGCCTATCCCGGCGGGTGCGAAATCGGCACCCGGCCCATTGACCAGCACCTGAAGGGCTTCATGGCCCTTGGAGCTCAGGTGGAGGAAAAGGGCGGCATGGTGTACGCCAAGGCGGGCCAGCTGATAGGCGGCGACGTGTTTTTTGACATGGTTACTGTGGGCGGCACCATCAATGTAATGCTGGCCGCCGTCCGGGCCGTTGGCACCACCGTGATTTATAACGCGGCCAAGGAGCCCCACATTGTGGATTTGGCCAATTTTCTCAACAGCATGGGCGCGCGGGTGCGCGGCGCAGGCACGGACGTTATTCGTATCCGCGGCGTGCAAAACCTGCATGGCTGCACCTACACCGTCATTCCCGACCAAATTGAAACCGGCACGCTGATGATTGCCGCCGCCGCCACCCGGGGCGATGTTACCATCCACGGCTGTATTCCCACCCATATGGAGGCGCTCACCGCCAAGCTGCTGGAGATGGGCGTGCGGGTGACCGAAAGCGACGATTCCATTCGTGTGCGTCCGCAGGGCGAGCAAAGGGCTGTGAACATCAAAACCCAGGTATACCCTGGCTTCCCTACGGATTTGCAGCAGCCCATGACCGCGCTTTTGTGCATGGCCAACGGCACCTCCACCGTGTGCGAAACCATTTTTGAGCAGCGCTTCAAGCACCTGGACGAGCTGCGGCGCATGGGGGCCAAAATCAAGCTGGTGGACCGCACCATCCTCATCGAGGGCGTGCGGGAACTGTACGGCGCGCCCGTTACCGTTACCGACCTGCGGGCCGGAGCGGCCCTGGTGGTGGCCGGCCTGATGGCCAAGGGCGTAACGGAAATTTACGAAACCTCCTACATCGACCGGGGATATGAGCGCATTGAAGAAAAGCTGCGCCTGTTGGGCGCGGATATCCGCCGGGAGCCGATCTGACCGTTCCGGTTGCCGCGAGGGGAGGTGGCAGGATTGTACGATTCCAGAGCGTTTGAAATGCTGGGGCTGAAGGGCGGAGCCACGGCGCAGGATGTGCGCGCGGCCTATCGCCGCCTGGTGAAAACCTGCCATCCCGACCAGTTTCAGGACGCGGAGGAGCAAAAGCTGGCCCAGGAAAAGCTGATTCAACTGAACCTGGCCTATGAAGAAGCGCTGAAAATGGTGGAGCGCCGCACCGTAGGCTTCAACCTGATTTCCATGGAGGAGGCCAAGCACTTTGCGCAGCGGCTCATTGACCAGGGCAACCTGGAAAGCGCCTTGCGCCAGCTGGGTCGGGCCGACAGCAAGGATGCGGACTGGTTTTTTATGCAGGGCAACATTCTCATGGGGCTTAAGCAGTATGAAACCGCACACCAAAGCTATCGGGAGGCCGTTAAGCGGGATCCGGAAAACCGCAGGTACCGCGCCGGAGCGCTGGATGCGGCGCTGGCCATGAAAAAGAACCGTCCCCTGAGCGAAAAGCTGCATAGCTGGGTGAAGGACAACCTGGGCCACAGATGACGGAAGGGAGAAAACCACATGAAGAAAGCCTTGATTGGCGGCTTTTGGGCCCTGATTGGCACGCTGGGCCTGTTCAATCTGGTAAATATCGCCATGGACAACCTGGTAAACGCGTGGACCACGCCGCCGGGCCGCCTGATCGCTACCCTTACAGAATATGGAATGGCCGTCCCCGCCGCAGTGTTTTTCCTGCTGCTGATTGCGGGCCTGTGGATGATGGCGGTTGAGTTTTTTGCAAAGGAACCCAAAGAATAACCGCTTTTTTTCCTGCACGCAGAAGCGATGTCATAAGTTAAAGAACAGACTCAACCGTTTTGAACCGTAAACCATATGGAAAGGTGGCGAAGGGGCCGCAGCCCATCTGACCATGTTTGTGTTCGCCGGTTTTTCCGGCGGCGCGGTTTCGGCTTTAGCCGAAAGTATGCTTTCTATTTTTCACGACCGTCCGTTATGCTGACAGTCACAAATACAGGGCTGGGCCTGTTTTTCCACAAGCTGCCAGCCTCAATGCTTTGGGGCTGTCAGCCTGTCGGAAACCCCGGATGGTAGCGGAGGGCTTTGGCCCTCCGATTTTCATTGCGAACCCGGCGGCGTGTACGTCGCGGGTTCGGCAGCCTTGTGCAGCAAGGCTTTCCTTATGCGCGTTGCCGCCCGGTCAGCTGCCAAAAAAGGGAGGCACAGGAGGCACTGCCTCCTGCCGGGGTTTTGGGGACGGAACCCCTAATCCCTGTGTCATTATGTTTTTTCCGCGAATCAGCGCAGCGTTGTTTGCGGCGCGCACTCGCTTATAGGGTTTTTCGATAGCCTGAAGACCGCCGTCAGGCGAGCTTTTCTGACAGTCTCAATCATTTGGGGCTGTTTTTTTGCGCCTTTTGAGCCTGGGAGCAAACGCTTCCATCTTACAGGAAAACGACAATTCAAAAAGCTGTACGATTTCCTTTTCCAGAGGATGAGACCAGCTGCCGGCTGACCTGGAGATGCTAAGCGGGCGCCCAACAAACAGGGGAGAGACGCTTTGCGCCCGTTGAAATTCCTGTGAACGCGGTGGACATAACGCCCTGTCTGTTTTTGCCAAAACAGCATAAGACCAGCCCTGTCCATCCTCCGCGGCTTCGACAACTTTCGCAACCTGAATCGACAGGCTTTTCGCCCCCTTACGCCTATACTGAAAAGGAACGTAAGGGGGCTTTGCTTTGGTGTATGCAGAGGAGTATCTGTTTTGGAACGCAGCCATACCGCTGCTGAGCCTGCCGCTGGGCGGGCGGCTGGCGGGCCTGCCTGCGCCGGATAAGCGGCGGCTGGCCGCTGCGGGCTGTCTGGGGGCGGCGGCCGCGTTGGGAGCGCTGTATGTCCCCTGGACCGCTCCCCTGCTGCTATGCGCCCTGCCGATGGGGGTGTGGCTTTGCTTTCAAAAGCAAAGCCTGTTGGCCCGGCTTCGCTGCACGGTTACCACCCTGAGCGCCGCTTTTCTGGCGGGAGGGGCCATGGCGGCGCTTCGGCAGACCGGCCTGCCTGTGCGCCTCAGCGCCGGCGTAGCCCTGACGCTGATGGCCCTGCTGTGCCTGCTGGTGCGCCTGCGGCCTCAGGCGCTGGTGGACGTGACCCAGGTGGAACTGCGGGTGGGCGGCCATGGCGTGATTCTGCCCGCCATGCTGGATAGCGGCAATCTGCTGGGTGACCCGGTAACCGGCCTGCCGGTGATCGTGGCCCCCGCCTGCGGAGTGGCCCGGCTGTTTCCACAAGCGCAGAACCTGCACGATCTGACGGCTCTTCCCCTGGGGTTTCGGCTGCTGAGCGTGCGCACGGCGGCAGGCACGGCGCTGATGCCGCTGTTTCAGCCGGACAGCTGCCGCCTGTATGTGAACGGCCGCGCCCGGGAGGCCCGCGTGCAGGTGGCGGTGGCGGGGCCGGAATATGGCGGCGTGCAGGCCCTGGTGCCGCTGATGGCGCTGGGCCATGCGCAAGAAAACTGCCCGTCTGAGCGGGAGCAAGGAGGAAACCTATGAAACCGGAATCCATTCAACGTGCATTTCAGCAATTATTGGCCCGTTTGTTTCCACAGGAGCTTTTCTACATCGGAGGGCCGGATCCCCTGCCGCCGCCCCTGTCCCCTCAGGAAGAGCGGGAGATGGCCCTGCGGCTGAAGCAGCACGACGAGGAGGCGCGAAAAGCCCTGATTGAGCACAACCTGCGGCTGGTGGTGTTTATCGCCCGGCGCTTTGAAAACACAGGCATCCCGCTGGAGGACCTGATCTCCATCGGCACCATTGGGCTCATCAAGGCCGTGGGCACCTTTGACGCGGAAAAGAAAATCAAAATGGCCACCTATGCCAGCCGCTGCATTGAAAATGAAATTCTGATGTTTTTGCGCAAAACCGCCAAGCTGCGTTTGGAAGTGAGCCTGGACGAACCCCTGAAAACCGACTGGGACGGCAACGAACTGCTGCTCAGCGACGTGCTGGGCACCCGCCCGGATACCGTGTCCGCCGGGCTGGACCAGGAAATTGAGCGGGAAATTCTGCGGGACGCGCTGGAACACCTGAACGCCCGGGAAAGACGCATCATCATGCTGCGCTTTGGGCTGGGCGGCCAGCGGGAGCGCACTCAAAAGGAGGTGGCCGACCTGCTGGGCATTTCCCAAAGCTATATTTCCCGCCTGGAAAAGCGCATCCTGGGCCGGCTGCAAACCGAGCTTAAGCGCATCGGCTAGCCCCTTTTCCCCTTCTTTGTTTTGTGGTATACTACGCCATGCAAACCCCATGGCAGTTGGCCCATGGAAAAACCAAAGGAGTACGCTATGAAACGCATCGTTCTCACCGGCGGCGGCACCGCCGGGCACGTAACGCCTCACCTGAGCCTGATTCCCCGCCTGCGCCAGGAGGGGTACGATATTCACTACATCGGCACGGAAAAAGGCATCGAGCATGAAATGATCGCCAAAATCCCCGACGTAACCTATCATGCGGTGAAGAGCGGAAAGCTGCGCCGCTATTTCAGTCTGCAAAACTTTACCGACCCGTTTCGGGTGGTTGCAGGCGCGTTTCAAAGCATGCGCCTGATGCGCAAGCTTAAGCCGGACGTGCTGTTTTCCAAGGGCGGCTTCGTCAGCGTGCCGGTGGTGATTGGGGCCTGGCTTTGCCGAGTGCCTGCTGTGTGCCACGAAAGCGACCTGACCCCCGGCCTGGCCAACCGCATTTGCGCCAGGTTTGCCACCAAGGTGGCTACCACCTTTCCCGAGTGCGCCAAGGCCCTGGGCGCCAAGGGCGTGCACACCGGCACGCCCCTGCGGCCGGAATTGTTTCAGGGCAGCCGGGCAGCCGGCCTGGCGATGGCCGGGTTTGACGGACGGAAACCGGTGCTGCTGATGACCGGCGGCAGCCTGGGCGCGCAGAGCGTAAACAAGTGCCTGCGGGAATCTCTGCCGGAGCTGCTGCCCCACATGGACGTTTTGCACCTGTGCGGCAAGGGCAACCTGGATGAAAGCCTGGCCGGCCTGAAGGGCTACTGCCAGAAGGAGTTTTTATCCGGCAAAATGCCCGATGCGCTGGCAGTGGCCGACCTGGTGCTCAGCCGTGCCGGAAGCAACACCCTTAGCGAACTGCTGGCCCTGCATAAGCCCATGCTTCTGGTGCCCTATCCCCTGAGCGCCAGCCGGGGCGACCAGATTGAAAACGCCAAAAGCTATGAGCGTCAGGGCCTGGCCCGGGTGCTGATGCAGGAGGACATGACGCCCCGCACCATGACCGACGCGCTGCTTTCGCTGCTGGCCGACCGGGATCAGCTGCTGCAGGCGCTGAAGAACTACCCTGTGCAGGACGGCACCGATGCGGTGCTTCGTATGATTGACCAGGCGGAAAAAAGGAGCTAGTTTTATGACGGAAGAAGAACGGATTTTTAGTGGAAAACTATTTGCCTCCGAGGTGCCGGAGCTGGTGGCCAAAAAGACCAGGGCCCACCGTCTCAGCCAGCAGTACAGCGCCCTGTTTGAGGAGGATGCAGAGGAAAGAAACCAGATTTTGCAGGATTTGCTGGACGAAGTTGGGGAAGGCACCTTTATGTTGGGGCCCATTCGTTTTCATTACGGCTGCCATACCCGCGTAGGCAGTCACTGCTTCATGAATTTCAATTTTACGGTACAGGACGATGCAAAGGTGACCATTGGGGACCATTGTAACTTCGGCCCCAACGTGACCATCGTTACGCCGTTGCATCCCATGCTGGCTAAGGAGCGCCGGGGCATGATTTGCAGCGATGGCGAGGAGCGCTTTTTGTGCTACGCCAAGCCTGTAACCATTGGCCACGACTGTTGGTTTGGCGCTAATGCAGTGGTGTGTCCCGGCGTGACCATCGGCGAAAACTGCGTTATTGGCGCAGGCAGCGTGGTTACCAAAGACATTCCCGCCAACTCGTTCGCCGCCGGCATTCCGGCCCGGGTGATTCGGCCCATTACCGAACAGGACCGGATTTGCAACCTTTTTAGCGAGCTGAGGTGAGGCAAAGGGATTTTCCCGTTGCTTTCAGCAGATTGGAAAAACGCCTCCAGGCGCAGGACGCCAAAGCCATGGGAACAGCCGCAGCGGTTCGTTTTGCTGTGGTTGTTCTCTTTTAGCAAAACGGACCGTTTGAGACGGAATACGGAGGGGCAGATGAAAGGATACGCAGGAAAAAACAGAGACAAGCAGCTATTGAAAACGCTGTATGGGCAACGCATGATTTTCTTTCAGATGCGGAAGTGAAAAGAATCAAGGAATAATAGGTTCCGCAGGCTTTAGGCAGCGTAGAGCATGTGGACGTTGCTGAAAATGAGCGAAACGAGCCGATTGCTTTCATGGGGTGGAAGGCAACCGTCTGGAGATGTTGTTTGTTTCGCCATCGGAAAGAGGAAAATGCGTTGGCAGACGGCTGCTGCAATATGCCGTTCAAAATGACGGCGTTGAAAAGGTTGCCGTCAACGAACCAAATCCACAGGCCGTTGGGTTTGAAACATATGGGATTTGAAGCATACAGACGAACGGATTTTGACGAGCAAGGCAATCCCTATCCTTTTTTGTATATGAAGCTGCGGTGATCATGTTTCATTTACCGAGCGGAATATGACGTCATACGAATTGAAAGGAGAACCGCCCAAATGACAGAATGGGAAAGATTGCGGGAAGGTTTGTTGTATAACGATTTTGACGAGGAATTGTTTCAGCGCAGAATAACGGCAAAGAAATTGTTTAGGGCCTACAACAAAACAGAGGATGAGGATGTTGAACAACGAAAAGAAATCATGCGGCAGCTGTTTCAAAAGGTTGGGAAAAGAGTTTGGATAGAGCCTGATTTCAAATGCGAGTTTGGGAAAAACATTACCATCGAAGATGATGTATATATCAATTTTGGTTGTGTGATTCTTGATTGCGCAGAAGTAACCATCGGTTCGCATACATTGTTTGGACCTAATATAGGGCTTTATCCGGTTCATCTTGGAAAAACGTGTGGCTGGGCGGCGATGTAAAGGTTCTGGCAGGCGTTACAATTGGCGATAATTCCATTGTGGGAACGGGAAGCATTGTTACAAAGGATATTCCATCTAATGTTGTTGCCGCTGGAAATCCATGCAGGGTAATCCGAGAAATCACAGAGGCTGATAAAACGGACTATTTAGAAAGACTGCTGAAACAAAATCCCCTTGTATAAAGGCAGGAGCGCGTTCAACTTTTCCGCAGACTGCAAAAAGGCTTCCCCGGTTTGGGCCAGGGAAGCCTTTTTTTGTCAGCCTTTTTACTTAATCAGCGTAATTTTGGAGAACACGCCGGCCAGGGTGTTGGCAACGGTGGACATGGTCTTGATGAAAATGTCCAGCGCCACGCCCACAACGTCCTTGCGGGTGTCGCCTACGGTGTCGCCGGTAACGGAGGCTTTGTGGGCAGCGGAACCCTTGCCGTGTCCGGCCAGGCTGCCGCTTTCAATGTACTTCTTGGCGTTGTCGAACGCGCCGCCGGAGTTGCCCATGAAGATGGCCCGGGGAATGGCCACGATGGTAGCGCCAATCAACAGGCCGCCTACAAACTCCACGCCGAACAGGAAGCCGCCGATGATGGGCAGCACCAGCGCCAGCACGGAGGGGGCCAGCATCTTGCGCAGGGCCTGCTTGGCCGCCAGGGTAATCAGCCGGTTGTAATCCGGGCGGGTCTGGCCTTCCAGCACGCCGGGCATTGACAGCTGGCGGTCGCCTTCGTCGGCCATCAGACGGGCGGATTCGATGGTGTTGTCGGTCAGCAGAGCGCTGAAGTATTCAATGAGCGCGCCGCCAATGATGCCGCCGGCTACCACTACGTAGGAGGCCATGTTCAGAATCGGCGTGGCGTCCGCCGTGGTGTAGTTGCCCACATAGGCCACAATCAGGGACACGGTGGCGAAGGCCGCGCTGCCAATGGCAAAGCCCTTGCCGATGGCGGCGGTGGTGTTGCCTACAGCGTCCAGCTTGTCGGTAATGGCGCGCACATTGCTGGGCAGGTGGCAGCTTTCAGCCAGGCCGCCGGCGTTGTCGGCAATGGGGCCGAAGGCGTCGATGGAAACGGTAGCGCCTACAAAGGCCAGCATGCCCAAAGAGGACAGCGCAATGCCGTAGGAGCCGCAGAGCTTGCCGGACAGGAACAGCGCCACGCCGATGACCAGAATGGGCAGCAGGCAGGAGCGGGAGCCGATGGCGTCGCCCTTGGTGATCACGAAAGCTTCGCCCTCGGTGGCCATTTCGGCCAGCTGACGGGTGGGCTTATGGTCGGTGCTGGTATAGTATTCGGTGATGGAGCCAATGGCAATGCCGCTTACGATGCCCAGCACGCTGGAAAGCCAGGGAGAAGCCCAGCCCAGGCGGAAGTCGTCGTACAGGGGCACGTTGCGGAACACCACAAAAGAGGAAATCAGGCCCAGCACAATGGTAGTGCCGGCGGAAATCCAGGTGGACAGGTCCAGTTCGTGGGAAGGGTTATCGCCCATTTTGCGCACATTGGCCAGCCCCAGGCCCACCACGCAGCCCAGCAGGCCGCCGCCGGCCAGCAGCACGGGGAACACAATGGTAGCGTTAAAGGTGGCTTCGGTCACCGCGCCGCCGGTCAGCCGTGCGCCGTTAAACAGGGTTACGGCAATCATCATGGCGGCGGACAGGGTGGCTACAAAGCTTTCCAGCAGGTCGGAGCAGTTGCCGGCGATGTCGTTGACGTTGTCGCCGATGAAGTCGGCCACCACGTTGGGCACGCGGCTGTCATCCTCGGGCATATCGTGGCGCAGCTTGGCCAGAATGTCGGAAGAGATGTCGGCAGCCTTGGTGTAGTTGCCGCCGGCCACACGGTTGAACATGGCGACCAGAGAGCAGCCCAGAGAGTAGGTGGAAATGCGCATGATGGAGGGGTTACACTCCAGCAGGGGCCACAGGCCCGCGCCGGTTTCGTCAAAGTGTACGCCGTTCCAGATGAGCAGCACCAGCAGCAGTCCCAGCATGCCGAAAGCCTGCACGCTCAGGCCGCTGACGCTGCCGCCGCACAGGGCCACCTTTACGGTTTCGCCGATGGACAGGGTCTTGCGGGCGGTGTTGGCGGTGCGCACGTTGGCATAGGTGGCGCTGCGCATGCCCAGGATGCACACGATGCTGCTCATGCAGGCACCCATTAGGAAGGTGATGCCGCTGGTTTTTTCCACAAACACGCTGAATACCAGGGCTACCAGCGCCACAACGAGGACGATGGTGCGGTATTCGGTTTTGAGGAAGGTGGTAGCGCCATCGCGGATGATAAGCGCCATCTCCGACATTTCGGGGGTGCCTTCATCCATTTTGCGGATGCGCTGATAGTTGTAAAAGATGAATACGATGGAGGCAAGAATGATTGCCGTAACCAGATACCAGGATGCCATGAAAATCGTTCCTTCTTTCGTCAGGCGGAAGCCTGTTGATGACCTTGCCGTTCCTTGCGCTTTTCTTCACGCATAATGGGCAGCCATTCGTGGATGCCCACAAAGATAGAGACAAATAAGCAAATGGGGGAAAGCACGATGCAGTTGATAAACTCCTTTCGGGCTTCCAGATACGCTTGGCTGTGCATCCTTCTTCACCTCCTGCTGAGAAAATTCGAAATCGAACACATGGTATACCAAAACGCTGTTAATTTTTCGTTAAGCATCCCCAATAGGGACAAAAATTGTCCCGCGTGTGCTATAATCATACTGGGATGAATTTCGTTTACTTGAAATTTGCTGTGGAACGGAGGCAAAACGGGTGAAAAAACCAAAGCGGTTTTCCATCAGCGCACTTTTCAAGAATATGGGGCTTAGCCTGCTGCTGCTGGCGCTGGCGGTGATGGTATGCTCTTTCCTTTCCACCGCTCATGACGACAACAACCCCTTTGCCGTGCCGGTGTTCATTTTGGCCGTGGCGCTCACCGCCTGCATCACTGACGGCTATGTGTATGGAATTCTTCAGTCCATCGCGTCTGTTTTTTGCGTCAATTATCTGTTTACGAAGCCCTTTGGCGAGTTTGACCTGTCCCTGACGGGCTATCCCCTCACCTTTGCTTCCATGCTGGTGGTGTCGGTGATCATCTCCACGTTGACCACCCAAATCAAGCGGCAGGAGCAGCTGCGCTACGAAGCCGAGGCCGAAACCCTGCGGGCCAACCTGCTCAGGTCCCTGTCCCACGACCTGCGCACGCCGCTCACCTCCATTCTGGGAGCGGCCTCCACCATGCTGGAAAGCCCGGATATGCCGGCTCAAAACCGGCGGGAGCTGCTTTTGGAAATCGACAAGGACGCGCACTGGCTGATTCGCATGACGGAAAACCTTCTGTCCGTCACCAAATGCGGCACCGGCGTGGCCCTGAAAACCGAGGACGAGGTGGTGGAGGAAATCGTCAGCGGCGCGGTGGTCAAATTCCGCCGGGCATACCCGGATACGCCCATTCAGGTGCACCGGCCGGAAAACATTGTTTTGTCCAAAATGGACGCGCTTCTCATCGAGCAGGTGCTCATGAACCTGTTTGAAAACGCCGCCCTGCATGGGGAAACCACCACGCGCATCGACGTGGACATCCTGGAGGAGAATGACAGGGTGCGGATTCGGGTGCGGGACGACGGCGTTGGCTTTCCTGAGGAGATGCTGCCGCGGGCCTTTGACGGCTATAAAGCCCATGAGCAGGATGGCGGGCGGCGCAACATGGGCATTGGGCTCAATGCCTGCCGGGCGATTATCCGGGCGCACGGGGGCGATATTGAAGCAAAAAACAGTGCCGGCGGCGCACAGGTTGAGTTTTGGCTGCCGGGAGAGGAGGTAAACCATGGGTGAACGGGTTTTGGTGGTTGAGGATGACGCTGGCATCAGCAAGTTTTTGAAGCAAACGCTGCTCAACAGCCATTATGACGTGCTGGAGGCTGCTACAGGCGCGCAGGCGATGCAGCAGATTCATTCCTACTGCCCGGATTGTATTTTGCTGGATTTGGGCCTGCCGGATATGGACGGCAACGACATCATCAAAAGCGTGCGGGCCTGGACGCGCACACCCATCATCGTCATCTCTGCCCGCGGCCTGGAGCAGGACAAGGCCAACGCCCTGGACCTGGGCGCAGACGACTACCTGATGAAGCCCTTCGGAGTCATTGAACTGATGGCGCGGATTCGCACGGCCATGCGGCACACCCGTACCGCCGCCGAAAGCGACAGCATTGCGTTGGAGGGCCGCTTTGTCACCGGCGACTTAACCATTGACTACCGAAAGCACCGGGTGTACCTGGCGGACAGGGATGTGAACCTGACGCCCAACGAATTTCGCATTGTGGCCCTGCTGGGGCAGCATGCGGGCCGGGTGGTTACCTACAAAAGCATGATGCTGGAGCTGTGGGGGCCCTTTGCCAGCCGGGATAACAAAATTCTGCGCGTTCATATGGCCAATATCCGGCGAAAAATTGAGCCGGACCCGGATTCGCCCCGATATATCTTTACGGAAGCAGGGGTTGGATACCGTATGGCGGAGGGATAAGCCGTCCGCCGCCATGCGCCCGGTTTTTCCGTTCGTTCTGAAAGCGTTTATTCACGCCGGTTCCCGGCAGAGCCTTTGGCGGAAGCGGCGTGAATTCTGGGCAAAGAGGCAGGCCGCCAAAGCAGGCGGCGGTATCCAATGGCCGGGCGTCTTTTGCGAAAGCCCATAAACCCAAAAAGCCGTTTCCTTTTTCAAACGTCGAAAAGAAAACGGCTTTTTGTCAGCCAGGCTTTTGTCAGCAGGCTTTTTCATCGGGGGTTTTCAGTCGGGTAAAGATCATGCGGCCGGCGCTGGTCTGTAAAACGGTGGTCACCACCACGGCAATGGTTTCGCCCACGTGGCGGCGTCCGTTTTCCACCACAATCATGGTGCCGTCGTCCAGATAGGCCACGCCCTGACCAGGCTCCTTGCCTTCCCGCACAATTTGCACGTTCATTTCTTCTCCGGCCATCAGCATGGGCTTGACTGCATTGGCCAAATCGTTGATGTTCAACACCCGAATCCCCGTAACGCCCGCCACCTTGTTCAGGTTATAATCGTTGGTGACCACAATGCCGCCCTTGTCGCGGCACAGGCGCAGCAGCTTTACATCCACCTCGTCTACGTCGGGATAATCCGTTTCTTCAATTACGATGGGCGTGTTCAGTTCCCGCAGCTTACCCAGCACATCCAGCCCCCGGCGGCCACGGGCCCGGCGCATGGCGTCGCCGCTGTCGGCAATGTGCCGCAGCTCCGCCAGCACAAACTGGGCCACCACAATGTCGCCTTCCAGAAAGCCGGTTTTCACAATGTCCAGAATACGGCCGTCGATGATGACGGAGGTGTCCAGGTATTTGGGCGGAATCCCCGGCGCGTCTGCGCTTTCCTCTTCCTCACCGGCCATGGCCAGCGCCGCTTCGTCCAGCAGCCCATCCTCCGTTTGGCGGGAGCGGCGATGCAGCCGGCCAAAGCGCCCGCCTTCGCGGTAACGGTGCATGCCGATGCGCATGCCCACATACCCCAGAATCACATACATGAGCGCGCTGAAGCTGATGGTGAGCAGGGTTGCCCCCATGGAGAGAATCAACTGGGTTACCAGCGCCGCCACAACGAGACCGGCAATGAGCCCCACCAGCATCAGCATACCCTGACGGCTGGGAATGGCGTCCCACCGCCGCTCCAGAACGGCCATCATCTGCATGCAACGGGTATACAGGGTATAGGAAAATGCAAAAAAGACCAGGGCGCCCACAAGAATCAGCCCAATATAAGCCATGGCGGGCCCCAATGGGCTGGCGGTAAACTCCGGATAACGGCGGCTCAGAAAGGGCAAAATCAGCGCCGCAATACCCGCGCCTACGCCGGCGCCCAGCAGCGTGATGATAAACCGCATCAGCCGCTCCATAAATTTGCTGCTCTTTGTCATGATACAACCTGCCTTTTTGTGTCAATGAAGCACGGCAAGCGCCTGCATGAGCGTATCCACACCGGTGATTTGCACGCCTTCAATGGGTTTCAAATGCTTCATGTTTTGTTTGGGAACCACCAATTCCGTAAAGCCCAGACGCACGCACTCGGCCACGCGCCGCTCGCACTGGGCCACCGGGCGTACCTCGCCGCACAGGCCCACCTCGCCCATCACGCTCAGGCTTGCCGACAGCGTAAAGCCCATCAGGCTGGAAGCTACGGCTACGCACACGGCCAGGTCGGCCGCCGGGTCACTCAGCGCTAGGCCGCCTGCTACGTTGATGTACACATCCTGATCAAACAGCTTTTTGCCGGCGCGTTTTTCCATGACCGCCAGCAGCAGCGCCACCCGGCTGGAATCCATGCCGCCTACCGTGCGCTTGGGCACGGCGTAAAACGACCGGGCTGCCAGGGCCTGCAGGTCGCACAGAATGGGCCGGCTGCCTTGCAGGGTGCAGAACACCACGCTGCCGCTGGCTCCTCTGGCCCGCTGGCTGAGCAGGCTTTCGCTGGGATTGGGTACGGGAACCATGCCTTCCTTGCGCATTTCAAATACGCCCAGTTCGTTGACCGATCCGAAGCGGTTTTTCACGGCGCGCAGCAGACGGTACTCATGCTGACGGTCGCCTTCAAAGTAGAGCACGGCGTCCACCATGTGCTCCAAAATGCGGGGACCTGCCAGGCTGCCTTCTTTGGTTACATGGCCCACGATGAACACGCTGACGCCGCTTTGCTTGGCATAGCGCACAATGGCGCCGGCGCTTTGGCGCACCTGGCTTACGCTGCCCGGCGCAGAAGCGCTGTCCTCGGATACCATGGTTTGAATACTGTCGATGATCAACACGTCCGGCTGCATGCGGGCGCACTTTTCCAGCACGCTTTCCACATCGTTTTCCGTAAGCACATACAGCTTGTCCTGGGCAACGCCGATGCGCACCGCCCGCATTTTGATCTGCCGTGCGCTTTCCTCGCCGCTGACATACAAAACGCGCATACGCTGGCTCAGGGACGACGCCACCTGCAGCAGCAAGGTGCTTTTTCCGATGCCGGGATCGCCGCCGATAAGAATGGCGCTGCCGGGCACCAGGCCGCCGCCCAGCACGCGGTCCAGTTCCTCGTTGCCGGTGGTGGAGCGGTCTTCTGCCTTCTCCTCCACCTGGGACAGGGGAATGGGATCCTCCTGGTGTGTGGTTTGGTACTTGGCAGCCTTTTCCGCCGTTTTGCCGCCAGCTGCCGGCGGGGCCGCCTTGCGCTCTTCAAAGGTGTTCCATTCGCCGCAATCCGGGCAGCAGCCCAGCCACCGCGGCGCTTCATATCCGCAGGAAAGGCAAACATAACAGGTTTTTTCCTTGGCCAAGGTACGCTCCTGTTCCGCCGCCCAAGACGGCTCTGCAAATGGTTCATGCCGCCCGGTTGGCTTGAGCCCATCATAACGCAGGCCATGCCGCTTTGCCATAGCAAAAGGAGCAAAATGCTGTCGAAGAGCACGAAACCGTTCGTCCCGTTTCGACAAACCAACCCAGCATATCACTATGCCAGTATAACATAAAACCCCGATTTGCACAGCCTTTTCAAGGGGGAAATTTACACCCTGCTCCTGCGGAGAGATTTTATAAAAAAAGGGTTGACAGAGTACGGGAGCTATGATATAGTATCGGTGGTTAGTTGATACTAACTCTTAATCGTTGCAGGTTTGCCCACTTCTCTGCAACGATTCTTTTCAGAAGAAAGGTTAGAATATTCTAACTTGTAGGAGGAAGCCCATGTCGGAGGAATTGGTCATTCGCTGCTGCGCGCCCACGCTGGCGTCCATCAAAACCGGCAACATGTTCACCTGCCGCTTTGACTCGCGTCAAGCCATGCTGGACGCCGTGCGGGCGCTGAACCGCCGGCTTGGCGGCAAGGGGCTGCGGGTGCTGCCCCTGCGCTATCAGGACAATGTGGGCCTGATTTACGTGTACCGGCCCAGCCGGTTAAGCCGCGACCTGACGGATGAAAAAGCCCGGCAGCTGCTGGGCGAACGGGGATACCCCTGCGGCAGTCCCGGCCGCTGCCTTGCCTGCCTGCACGGGCGCCTGGCTCAGGGAGGCGATTTTCCCCATGAAATCGGCCTGTTCCTGGGCTATCCGCCGGAGGATGTGGACGGCTTCATTCACCGCAAGGCCGACGCCAAATGCACCGGCTGCTGGAAGGTGTACGGCAATGTGGAAACGGCGAAGCGCGTCTTTGCCCTGTACAAAAAGTGTACGGCAATCTACCTAAAGCAATATGCTACGGGAAAGAATATGGAACGGCTGACCGTAGCGGTTTAACAAAACACAAAGAAAGAAGGAAGAATAACATGAAAACAGCGGTTGTTTACTGGAGCGGTACCGGCAATACGGAAGCCATGGCGCAGGCTGTGGCGGAAGGAATCCAGGCGGCGGGCGGGCAGGCCGACGTATACACGGCCGACCGCTTTACCTCGGCTCAAACGGCCGATTATGATACATTTGCCTTTGGTTGTCCCGCCATGGGAGCCGAGGTGCTCGAGGAGGGCGAATTTGACCCCATGTTCACCCAGTGTGAATGCGGACTTTCGGGGAAAAACGCTGCGCTCTTCGGCTCCTATGGCTGGGGCGACGGCGAATGGATGCGTTCTTGGGAGGAACGCTGCGTGGCGGACGGCATTGTCCTGGTTGCCGACAGTGTCATTTGCCAGGATGCTCCCGACAGCGAGGCCCTGGACCAATGCCGCGCCCTGGGTCAAAAGCTGGCGGGGAAAGGCTGAACTCCGTATCCCGGGTTGCGTTGGGGGGTACAAACGGCTTAGGCCGTCCAAAAGGCTCGCCTGACGGCGAGTTTCAGGTTGCTGAAAAAGTGGAGGTGCAGGAGGCACTGCCGCCTGCCGGGGTTTTAGGGGCGGAGCCCCTACGCCTTATGCCGCAGCACTTTCCCCGCGAACCGGCGAAGCGCTGCTTCCAGGCGACGGCGGCCATCAGGTTTTTTTCGACAGTCTGAAGCTCGCCTGACGGCGAGCTTTTTGGATCTGGCGGAAAGCTTTGGCGAAGCTGAAAACATCCCGCCCGCCTGGGCGCGGCGTGCCGAAAAAAGAACGTTTGCATTTGCAGGTCAGCAATATCATGCCCATCAGAAGAGCTGCCGACCACTTCCCCAAATGGGTTCAAGGACGGGTTAAACCGTTTGGTTTTCAAAAACCGAACGGTTTTTTGCTGTCTTTGAATTTACGAATGTAAGGACAACAGCAAGAAGAATTTGCGGCTCATAGTGTTTGCAGACGATCAACGAAAAGAGAGAATCGATGAGCCACGATAAACACCTTAGCCTCAGGAAAAGGGAAAACCTCCTGAAGCTTTCAGCAGAAAAGAAAGCCCCGCCGCTTCACTCGCCGGCTCCCTGGGCATATCGGAGAACTGCAATTTTCATTTCGAAAAAACCATATATGAGAGTTTGCATCCGCGACGGCCGGCTGGTTCGCAGGGAAAGCCCTGTGGCAAAAGGCTTAGGGACGGGTACCTATTGGGCACAACCGCCATGGGCGGTAGCGCCCCGCAGGTGAAGTGCGAAACGAGGGAGAGCTACGGCAGCGGTCTTCACAGTGATTGAGCCGCTAAGCCGCCTTTTGCCCCTCCACTCTTTCAATCCCTTGAGAAACAAGGCTTTTGCGTCGGTTTCTCAATAGCGTTTTTTCGGCCGGCGATGGCGCTTTACCTGCGGCTTTTGGATTTCTTTGCCGCCCTCGCCCTTGAGACGGAACAGCTCGTCCCGCAGCTTGGCGGCCTTTTCAAAGTCCAGCTCCTTGGCGGCGGAAAGCATCTGGTCCTCCACGCTCTTCATCAATTCCTGAAGCTCCTCGTCGCTCATGCCGTCGGGCTTGTTTTCCTGCATGCTGTCGGTAATGCGCAAAAGGGCCTGCACGGTGCTCTTCACGCTTTGCGGAGTGATGCCGTGCAGCTTGTTGTACGCCTCCTGCAAGGCGCGGCGGCGATTGGTTTCGTTGATGGCCTTTTCCATGCTTTCGGTCAAAATGTCTCCGTAAAGAATCACCCGGCCGTCCACGTTGCGGGCGGCGCGGCCAATGGTTTGAATCAGGCTGGTTTCGCTGCGCAGGAAGCCCTCCTTGTCCGCATCCAGGATGGCCACCAGGCTCACCTCCGGCATGTCCAGGCCCTCGCGCAGCAGGTTGATGCCCACCAGCACGTCAAACTCGCCCAGGCGCAGGTCGCGAATCAGCTGGGTGCGCTCCATGGTTTGAATATCGCTGTGCAGATAACGCACCCGGATCCCCAGATTTTTCAGGTAATCGGTCAGGCTTTCGGCCATGCGCTTGGTCAGGGTGGTAACCAGCACCCGTCCCCCCTTGTCCACGGTCTGGTTAATCTGCCCTACCAGGTCGTCCACCTGGCCGGTGGCGGGGCGCAGCACAATGAGCGGATCGATGAGCCCCGTGGGACGAATGATCTGCTCCACCACATTCTGGGCAATATCCAGCTCGTAGGGAGCGGGGGTGGCGCTGACGTAGATGGTCTGGTTTTGCCGCTGACGGAACTCGTCAAACAACAGAGGACGGTTATCATAGGCCGAGGGCAGACGGAAGCCGTAGTCCACCAGCGCCTTTTTTCGGGCCCGGTCGCCGTTGTACATGGCCCGCACCTGAGGCACGGTTACGTGGCTTTCGTCGATAAACATCAAAAAGTCCTTGGGAAAGTAATCCAGCAGGGAATACGGCGCGTCGCCGGGCTTGCGGCCGTCAAAGTAACGGCTGTAGTTTTCAATTCCTGTGCAAAAGCCGATTTGACGCATCATTTCAATGTCGTAGCGGGTGCGCTGACGCAGCCGCAGGGCGTAGAGCGGCTGCCCCTCGTCCTCCAGCTCTTTGGCGCGGATTTCCAAATCCCGTTCGATGTCGTCAATGTTTTCGTTCATTTTCTCCCGGTCCATGGCGTAGTGGGTGGCCGGGAACACCAAGGCGTGCTCCAGCGTGCTCAACACATTGCCGCTGACCACCTCGATTTCGCGTATGCGGTCGATTTCGTCGCCGAAAAACTCAATGCGCAGAGCGTGCTCCCGCTCGTTAGCGGGAATGATTTCCAACACGTCGCCCCGCACCCGAAAGCTGCCGCGGGTAAACTCAAAGTCGTTGCGGGTGTATTGAATATCCACCAGCTTTTCAATGAGCTGGTTGCGGCTGATTTGCATGCCCGGGCGCATGCTTACCATCATGCCTTCGTACTCGCTGGGGTCGCCCATGGAGTAAATACAGCTGACGCTGGCTACAATGATCACGTCCTTGCGTTCCCGCACGGCGGCGGTGGCGCTGTGGCGCAGCCGGTCGATTTCTTCGTTGATGGAAGCGTCCTTTTCGATGTAGGTATCGGTGGAAGCAATGTAGGCTTCGGGCTGGTAGTAATCGTAATAGCTGACGAAATACTCCACCGCACTGTCGGGAAAGAAAGCTCGCAGCTCGCTGCACAGCTGGGCCGCCAGGGTTTTGTTGTGGGCCAGCACCAGCGTGGGCTTTTGCACCCGCTCAATGATGGAAGCCATGGTAAAGGTTTTGCCGCTGCCGGTAACGCCCAGCAGCACCTGGTCTTTCAGCCCGCTCAGCACGCCTTGGGACAGCGAATCGATGGCTGCGGACTGGTCACCGCTGGCGGCGTAGGGAGCTTTCAAAACAAATGTGTCGTTCATGGCAGAGCAGGATTCCTTTCTGTGGTTTCCCTGCTATCATAGCACGTTTGAAAGGGGAACACAAGTGCGCGTTTCGCCTTTTGCACAGGAAAGCGGAAAAAGGGATGTTTGCGCGGCAAAGCACATATGAAAAACTATCCACCCATTGAAGAAGGATGCGCCGCTTTCCCGGCCTTATCCGGCCAAATCCTGCTTTCCAGTCTGCTCGGGTCCCGCTGAAAAACACTTCCACGCAACATGCCAATGCCATTGCCGGGCCAAAATGAGCGCGACAGGAGGGAAGGAACATGGCACGAAACGAAACCTGGCGTCTCATTGCCGCGCTTCACGAGGTGAGGCCGTTATGGCAACCTATCTGATACGGCGCTCGCCCCGCTTGTCGGGCGAGGTGCAGGTGAGCACCGCCAAAAACGCGGTGCTGCCCATTCTGGCGGCGGGATTGCTGACCGAGGAGCCGCTGGTGGTGCGGGAGGTGCCACACATTACCGATGTGGACACGCTGCTGGCCATTTTGCACGACTGCGGGGCGGAAATCCGGCGCAACGGCTCGGAGGTGTCGGTGTGCGCCTTGCAGCCGCAAAGCCCGTCTCACGACGAAACCATGCGCAAGCTGCGGGCCAGCATCCTCATTCTGGGCCCCATTTTGGCCCGCACAGGCAGCGCCTGCGTGGGGCTGCCGGGCGGCTGCGCCATTGGCCAGCGGCCCATCGACCTGCATGTAAAGGGGCTGCAGGCCATGGGCGCCCGGGTGTATCCGCTGGGCGGCAAGCGGCAGCTCAGCGGCCGGCTCACCGGCGGCCGGGTGTATCTGGACCTGCCTAGCGTGGGAGCCACGGAAAACCTCATGATGGCCGCCACCCTGGCCCGTGGCGTCACCACCATTGAAAACGCGGCCAAGGAGCCTGAAATCATCGACCTGGCAAACTGCCTGAACCTGATGGGAGCGCGCATCAGCGGCGCGGGTACGGGCGAGGTGACCATTGTGGGCGTGGAGCGGCTCCATGGAGCGGTGTACCACCCCATTCCGGACCGGGTGGAAACGGGCACGCTGCTGTGCGCCGCCGCCATCACCGAGGGAAGCGTGCTGGTGCGAGGGGCAAATCCGGATCATTTGCGCTCTCTTTTGTTCAAGCTGAGCGAAACCGGCGTGGGAATCCGGGAAACGCCCGCCGGCATCCGGCTCAGCGGTACCGCCGTAGCGCCCTTTGAGCTGCGCACCTTAGCTTACCCGGGTTTTCCAACGGACATGCAGGCGCCCATGACCGTTGTGGCTATGTGCTGCCACGGACGCAGCATGCTGAACGAAACGGTGTTTGAAAACCGCTTTTTGCATGTGAGCGAGCTAAGCCGCCTGGGCGCGCGGATTCGGGTGCAGGGCTCCGTGGCGATGGTAGACGGCGGCGCGCCGCTTCAGGGAGCCGTGATGCGCTCCACCGATTTGCGGGGCGGAGCGGCCATGATGCTGGCCGGGCTGCTGGCCCAGGGCGAAACGGTTTTGCATGACCCGGCGGACCATATTGTCCGCGGCTATCAGGACCTGCCCCAAAAACTGCGCCTGCTGGGCGCGGACATTGAGTGCAAAACCGAATAAATCAAAAGCCGGAATCTCCCCCCCCGGCGAAGGGGAATGATTCCGGCTTTGACATGAATCAAAAGAGGCGCTTTTGGCGGCCTGTCAGCCCCGGGGGAAGATGCGCACGCGCTTGACGCCGGGAAGGGCGTTGAGCTCGTTGGTCAGACGCTGGTCCGGCGTGCCGTCGATTTCCAAAACGGTCACGGCTACATCGCCCCGGCTCTTGTTAATCATGTTGTTGATGTTAATCCTGCGGGCACCGATGGCGGCGGAAATGGCGCTGACCATGCCCGGTTCGTTGCCGTGAATCATCAAAATCCGGGTGCCGTCGGGATGTCCCAGCAAAATTTCCGGCAGGTTTACGGAATTGCGAATCTGGCCCAGCTCCAGGTAGTCCCGCAATTCGCAGGCGGCCATGGCGGCGCAGTTTTCCTCGCTTTCCGGAGTGGATGCGCCCAGATGGGGAATGACCACCGTGTTTTTCAGGGCCAGCACTTCCTCCGTGGGAAAATCGGTTACGTAGCTGGCCACCTTGCCGCTGTCCAGAGCGGCGGCCAAATCGGCCGTGTTGGCCAGACCCGCGCGGCTAAAGTTGAGCAGATGCACGCCGTCCTTCATTTTGGCAATGGCGTCGGCGTTCAGCATGCCC
The DNA here is from genome assembly GCA_934621485.1 of uncultured Clostridia bacterium. GTDB lineage: Bacteria > Bacillota > Clostridia > Christensenellales > Aristaeellaceae > Limiplasma. The sequence continues at coordinate 25,321 of CAKTUS010000010.1, read as the reverse complement.
TTGGTGGCGTTGTTCAGCGGCACATGCACGGTAATATAATCGGCGTTTTTGTAAATTTCCTCCACGCTGGCGGCATGCCGAATGGCCCGGCTGAGGGACCAGGCGCTTTCCACGCTGATGTAGGGGTCGTAGCCAATGACGTTCATGCCCAGCCCCTGGGCAGCCGCGTTGGCCACAATGGCGCCGATGGCCCCCAGACCGATGACGCCTAGGGTTTTGCCCCGCACCTCGGGCCCGGCAAACTGGCTCTTTCCCTTTTCCGCCAAGGGAGCCACCTGGTCGCCCTTGCCTGCCAGGGTGCGGGCCCAGTCGATGCCGCCCGCCACGTTGCGGCTGCCCAGCATCAGGCCGCACACCACCAGTTCCGCCACGGCATTGGCGTTTGCGCCGGGGGTGTTGAATACTGCAATTCCCCGCTTGGTGCACTCGTCCAGAGGAATGTTGTTTACCCCTGCGCCCGCCCGGGCAATGGCCAGCAGGTTTTCGTCAAAGTCATAGCCGTGCATGTCGGCGGAACGAACCAGAATACCGTCCGGCACAGGCTCCTGAGCGCTGATGAGGTATTGATCGGCCAAAAGGTGCTGATGAATGATTTCCGAAATGTTGTTCAGGGTTTTCAGCTTATACATCACACATTCTCCTTTTCAAAGGCCTTCATCACCGCGATCAGCTTTTCCACGCCCTCCACCGGCATGGCGTTGTAAATGCTGGCCCGCATGCCGCCTACGCTGCGGTGGCCCTTCAGGTTGACCAGGCCGTTTGCAGCGGCGTATTTCACAAAGGCTGCGTCCTTGTCTGCGTCGCCGGTTACAAAGGTTACGTTCATCAAAGAACGGGCGTCCCGGCGGGCGGTGGGCTTAAACAGGCGGCTTTGGTCCAGATAGTCGTACAGCAGGCCCGCCTTGTACTGGTTGCGCTCGTAAATGGCGTTTACGCCGCCCAGGTCCCGCAGCCACTCAAACACCAGCTTGGCCATGTAAATGCCGTAGGTGTTGGGGGTGTTTACCATGGAGTCGTTCTTGCTTTGCAGAGACCAGTCCATCAGCTTGGGGCACTGGGGGGCCGCGTGTCCCAAAAGGTCCTTGCGCACGATGACAATGCACAGGCCGGCCGGGCCGATGTTTTTTTGCGCGCCGGCAAAGATGACGCCAAAACGGCTTACATCCGTTGGCTGGGACAGAATGTTGGAGGACATATCCGCTGCCAGTGGCACGCTGCCGGTATCGGGCAGAGCGGTATAGCGGGTGCCGTAAATGGTATTGTTGGTGGTAATATACACATAGTCCGCGTCTAGGGACAGGTCGATAGAGTCGGGAATGTGGGTATAGCCCTCCTCCCGGGTACTGCCGGCCATATGTACCTGGCCGTATTTTTTGGCCTCCTCGGCGGCCAGGTGAGCAAAGTTGCCGCTGTCTACATAATCGGCCTTGCCGGTTTGCATCAGGTTGAGCGGCACAGCGCTGAATTGCAGGGTAGCGCCGCCCTGTAAAAACAGAATGTCGTAGTCGTCCGGAATTTGCATCAGCTGCTTCAAAAGAACCTTGGTTTCGGTAAGGATGTCGATATACATGGAGCTGCGGTGGCTCATCTCCATGACGCTCATGCCCTTATCTTTGTAACAAACCAGCTCGGCCGCCGCCTTTTCAAGCACGCTTTGAGCCATCATGGCCGGACCTGCGGAAAAGTTGAATACACGCTCCATGGAAAGAACCCTCCCTGTATGCTATCGAAAATTTGTCCCACCGGGACGATTTCTGCCCTACGGGCAAGATTTCGTCCGATTGCGGATATCATACGGGAGAATCCCGTTTGTGGCAATGGACATACCGGCATGAAAACGGTGAGATTCATTCAAACAGATGTACTTTTCCTGTATTTGCCGGTGCGAAACAGGCGACGCAGACTGCCCCAAAACCATGGAAATGTCCGCGCCCGCGAACAGTGCTATGCCGGCTTGCAGAAAAAAGCTGTGACAGAAGGTATAGGGACTCTCCACCCAAAAATCCCGGCAGGCGCCGGAGAAAAACGGACGCCCGGCGAACACAGCCGCCATAGGCGTTCCGAGTCCGGCAGATGGGGCGCGAAATCAGGGAGTACGACCGCAGTTGTCCTCCCCGCATTTGCGCGGCTCCTCCTCCTCTGCTTTTTTACAACGTAAACCGCCTGTTTTCCAGCCGGGAAAACAGGCGGTTTTTCTGCTCAGGAAACGATTTGACGCGCAGGCGGTTAGCCTCTGCACAGAATGTCTACAATGGCGCGGGCGGCGTTTGCGTTGATTTCTTCCGCCTGACGGCGGCACTGGGCGGCGCAAGCGTCGGGGCTATGTCCCAGGGAAACGGCCAGCCGGGCCGCCTCCTCCATGGATTTGGTAAATTGGGACATGCCATGGGCGGCGAAAAAGGCGGCGTTCTTTTCCTCGCAGCCGGGAATGGTGATAACATGTACCAAAGGAACCCGGGCGGCGGCGGCTTCCGTGCTGGACAGGCCGCCGGGCTTGGTAATGAGCACGTCGGCGGCGTTCATATACAGGTTCACCTCCCGGGTGAAGGGCATGGCCTGCACCTGCCCGTCCGCGCCGTAGCGCTCCTGCAGGCTTTGACGCAGCCGCTGGTTTTTGCCCGCCAGCACGCAGGCCAGGAAAGGTTCCGTTTCCTGCGCCAGCAAGCCGTCGCATAGCTGCGAAATGCGTCCGCAGCCCACGCCGCCGGTCATCACCAGGTACAGCCTGCGGTCCAGCGGCAGGCCCAGCCGACGGCGGGCCTGCTCCTTGGATAGGCGGCTGGCGAACCGGGTGGCTACGGGAATCCCCGTGGGATAAAACCGCCGCTCGTCCAAGCCGTGAGCGGTCAGCTCAGGGGTCAGGTCCCGATGGGGAATGAAGTAGCCGTCCAGCTTGCAGTCCGAAAAAAAGGGAATACAGGTGTAATCCGTCAGCACGCCATAGCTGGGCACCGTGCCGCCCAGTTTTTGCCGGATGGCGGTCAGGGCCTCCATGCCGTACAGATGGGTGCTCACCACCGCGTCAAAGCCGTTATCGGCAATGTAGGATTGCATTTTGGCCGCATACAGGGAATTGGCAAAGTAAATGGGTGAATAGGGCAGATTGGAATCCGCCAGCTCGCCCACCCGATAAATGAGGCCAAAAGTGCGCGGCGTGTTGCGGATGATGGAATTGTACAAATCGGCGGCCCGTTTGCGGGTGTGCTTCCCGGCAAAGGACAGCGGATCGGCCAGCACGTTTGGGATGCCGCGCTCGTTCAGCGCGTCCTGCACCGCCAGGGCGGCGCTGTGGTGGCCCTCGCCGGTGTTGCAGCTTAGCAGCAGTACTTTCATGAGTGCGATTCCTCCTGCAAGGCGTGATGTGCCCTTTCATTATAGCATGCCCGCCGCTTAGACACAATGCGCCTCCTGGCGGCATACCATGATGGGCGCGCCTCTTCTTTTTGCGGGCGTGCGAAAGGAGGTTCTTTCCCATGATTGCCGTTCAAAGGCTGATTGAGGTTTTTCGCCAAATCATTGGCTGGCCCTATGCGTCTCCCGGTGTGAACGGTCCCGGCGGCATCGATTGTTCCGGTGCCTTTGTGTATGCCTATCGCCAGTTTGGGATGCGCATCTACCATGGGTCTAACCGCATTGCCCGGGTTGAATGCCGGGACATGCGCCCTGTTTCTTCCATTCGGGATCTGGCGCCCGGCATGGCTATTTTCAAAGCCCGTGCCAACACAGATGGGATGAAGGCGGAATATAAGCCCGGCGGCCGCTACTACAATCCTGCCCTGCCGGAGGATTTTTATCACATGGGGCTGGTGGCCAGCGTAGCGCCCCTGCAAATCATCAACGCCACGTCGCCTGTGGCCCGCGTGGATAACGCCTTGAAAAACTGGAACTATGCCGGCTATCTGAACGCGGTGAATTACGACGAAACGCCGGAAAAACCGGACCCAGACGCCTGGGCCGTAGTGGCCGCTGAAAGCGGCGGCAGCGTGAACCTGCGCAAAGAGCCCAAGGACGGCGCGACCGTTTTGACCCGAGTGCCCCTGGGCCGGGAGGTTCGCCTGCTAAGCGGCGGGGACGCGGTTTGGCAGCGGGTGCGCTACCAGCAAACGGAGGGGTATATGATGAAAAAATTCCTGCGAAACATTTGCACCCCCTCCGACACAGGCTGAACCAAAGCCGGGGCTCAGGCCGTCCCCCAAAGCGCTCTTTGCCGTCGGCCGGCCGAAAAGCCCGGGAATGCATGCCCATGCCCGCAAGCACGCTGCGCTGATTGGTGAGAAAGGTACTGCGGCGCAAGCCGCCCCTAACCCCCTGCAAGCGCCGAAGGGAAGCGGACGCGCCCCAATGGGCACAACCGCCATGGGCGTTTCGCCCTCCGCAGGCGAGGCGTGAAAACGGGGAGGACGACGGCCGTTGGCCTCCCCATGTTTGAAAAGCCGCTCTGTCTCCCGTATCTCCGCGCTTTGGACGGCTCGAGAAATCCTGCCTGGCCACAAGTTGAAAGTGAAAAAACAGGCCGAAGCGACGTTCGCAGGATTCATGGAATGCGCTTTTGAGTTCCCTTTTTGATGTTCCGCACGACAACGCGATTCAAAACCGCTGGCCTCCTTATTCAAGCGGTTTTGCCAACAGCGGCAAGGTTTCCGAAATCGGGGAGAGAACATGCAGCCCCGGGTTTTTTCAACAAATTTAGCAAAAGGCCGTTTGATTCTTATTGGAGAGAATCAAACGGCCTTCCAGACTGTCGAAAACCCCTGGGAGACATCGGAGGGGCGCAGCCCTCCGATGTTGATTCCGAAACCGGCGGCGTGTACGTCGGTTTCGGCTGCCTTGCGCAGCAAGGCTCAGGTTGCTGACAAAGTGGAGGTGCAGGAGGCGCTGCCTCCTGCCGGGGTTTTAGGGGCGGATCCCCTAAGCCTTATGCCGCAGCACTTTCCCCGTGAACCAGCAAAGCGCTGCTTCCGGGCGACGACGGTCAACCAGGGGGGGTCGACACTCTGTGCCTTGCGCTGCAAGGCTTTCCTTACGCTCCTTGCCGCAGGCGAGCAGGCAAAGTGCGTTTCTCGGCAAAAAAGCTCGCCGTCTGGCGAGCTTCAGGTTGCTGACAAAGTGGAGGTGCAGGAGGCACTGCCTCCTGCCGGGGTTTTAGGGGCGGATTCCCTAAGCCTTATGCCGCAGCCTTTTCCCTGCGAAAAACGTAGCCGTGTGCACGGACGCGCTCTCTCGTAGAGGTTTTTTTCAACAGTCTGAAAGCTCACCGGCTGGCGACCTTTTTTGACGGTCTTTTTGTTTTCCTGAAGGTCTGGCAAGGCAAAACGGGCCTCTCACTCCAGCTCGGCCAACGCTGGGCTGGGTTTTGCGGTTCACAGCACCTTGCGAAGGAAATCCTGGGTGCGCGGGTTTTGGGGAGCGCCAAAAATCTGCTCCGGAGCGCCCTCCTCCATCACGACGCCTTCATCCATGAACAGCACCCGGTCTCCCACCTCGCGGGCAAAGCCCATCTCATGGGTGACCACCACCATGGTCATGCCCTCCTCGGCCAGGGCCTTCATTACATCCAGCACCTCGCCCACCATTTCCGGGTCCAGCGCGGAGGTAGGCTCGTCAAAGAGCATCACATCCGGATTCATGCACAGGGCGCGCACAATGGCGATGCGTTGTTGCTGGCCGCCGGACAGCTGCTTTGGGTACACGTTGGCCTTTTCCAAAAGGCCAACCCGGGCCAACAGCTTTTCCGCCTTTTCCGTCGCCTGCTCCCTGGTCATCAGGCCGGTTTGCACCGGGGCCAGCGTCAGGTTTTTCATCACCGTTAAGTGAGGAAACAGGTTGAACTGCTGAAACACCATGCCCATACGGCGACGAATGAGATTGATGTCGCATTTGGGGTCGGTAATATCGGCCCCTTCAAACAGAATCTGGCCGCTGGTGGGCTTTTCCAGCAGGTTCAGGCAGCGCAGAAAGGTGCTCTTGCCGCTGCCGCTGGGGCCGATGACCACCACTTTTTCGCCGGGAGCAATATGCTGGTCAATGCCCTTGAGCACATCCAGCCCGCCAAAGGACTTGTGCAGGTTTTTAACGGTTATCACCTTGACGCAGCCTCCTTTCCAGCTTGCCCACCAGGTGGGTGAGGAACACAACCAGCATCAGATAAATGAGCGCCACGGCAATCAGCGGCATAAAGGCCGAATAGGTAACGCCGCGAATCCGGTTGCCGGCAAAGGTTAAATCAGCCACGGCCACATAGCCGGCCACAGAGGTTTCCTTCAGCAGGGCAATAAACTCGTTGGCCAGCGTAGGCAGCACGGTTTTCAGCACCTGGGGCGCAATGACGAACCACATGGTTTGCAGATAATTGAGTCCCAGGCTGCGGCCGGCCTCCATTTGACCCTTTTCCACCGACAGGATGCCGCTGCGGAAAATTTCAGATACATAGGCGGCGCTGTTGAGGCCGAAGGCCAGGGTGGCCACCATCAGCCCGTTGGAGGAGGAAGCGAAGATAACGTAATACATGATGAGCAGCTGGATGACCACAGGCGTGCCGCGAATAATGGTGGTATACAAAACGCAAATGCGGTTAAGCACCGCCATCACCGCCCGGCCCACGCCCTTGCGCATGCCACGGCCGTTGTTTTCCCACGTGGTGCGCACAATGGCGATCAGCACGCCCAGAGCAATGCCGATCAGGCAGGCCAGAAAGGAAATCAGCAGCGTATTCAGCAGGCCGTTCCACAGCATCCGCCAGCGGTTTTTGTCAATGAAATTCAGGATAAACTCGGCCTTTACACCGTCAAACCAGGCGCCCAGATTAGCAAAGAGCGACAAACCAAAACCTCCCGTCGGGTTGATATGAACAAGCGTCAGAGGGGCCAAGGCCCCTCTGACATGCTGTCCCTGATATACAGGGCTGCTTGTTTGATTAGTCAGCGGTGATGTAGCTGGCGATGATGGCGTCGATGGTGCCGTCAGCCTTCAATTCCGCCAGAGCGGCGTTGAACTTTTCCAGCAGCTCGGTGTTGTCCTTGGAGAAAGCGGCGGCGTAGTCTTCTACGGCGTAGCTGCTGTCCAGCACCTTCAGGCCGGAGTTGGCGGCTACATACGCCTTGGCGGGCTCGTTGTCGATAACCACACAGTCAATCTTGCCGTTCAGCAGCGCCATCACGGCTTCGTTGCCGTTGGGGAAACGTTCCACGGTGCCCAGGCCGGCGTCCTCAATATCGCCGGTGGTGTAGATGTCGCCGGTGGTGGACAGCTGCACGCCCACCTTGTTGTTGGCGCCCTCGGCAAACAGGTCGTCTACGCTGGCAATGGGGCTGTCTTCCTTCACGATTACGCTCTGGATGCCGGTGGCGTAGGAATCGGAGAAGTTTACCATTTGCTGACGCTCTTCGGTTACGGTCATGCCGGCCATGGCAAAGTCGGCCTTGCCGCTCTGCACGGCGGCGATCAGGGAATCAAACTCCATGTCCTGGATTTCCAGGTCATAGCCCAGCTTTTCGCAGATGGCGGCGGCGATATCGGCGTCGATGCCCACCACTTCGTCGCCTTCTACATATTCATAGGGAGGGAAGGAAGCGTTGGTGCACATTACCAGGGTGTCGGCCAAAGCGGAAACGGCGGTCAGGGAAATCATCAGAGCCAGAACCAAAGCGGCGATCTTTTTCATATTCGTTACCTCCTGCAATCTTTCAAAACAAGCTTTCTTTTTGGGAACGTGCATAGTATACGACTAAATATTCACTGTGTCAAGCGTTTTTTTGAATATTTATTCAAGAAATTTTCAGCAAGGCGCTTTCCTTCTGCACAGCGGGCCGCAAAGCCTTGCCAATAAAGAGCCTGCGCAAAAACAAAACGTCGGAAGACTGCAAAACAGGCTGTCGGCCCTTCCTTCCGGCGTTTCTGATTTGGCGAAAAACGCTTCGCCCAAAGTGCTGAAAAAAAGAAAATGCAGGAGGCCTTGCGGCGGCTTGATCGTGGCGACGGCTCCTGCCGCATCCCTCATTATGTTTCGCAGGCGTGCTGCCTGGGTTTGGCGGCGAAAAGGAGCGCGCGTCCTGTGGATGTACAGCCGAAACGAGGAGTTGGCAAAGACAGGCGAAAGCCGGCCCTCCATAAACGGGCTTGTCAACAGTCCGGTCCGGTCAATTGCGCCTGCATATATTCATGCCTGTATGTATAAACGCCTTCCTCATAGGCGTCCCGTCCCTGCGCGTCGATGGCCACGGTCAGGGGCATGTCCTTTACCACCAGCCGCTTTATGCTTTCCGTGCCCAAATCGTCGTAGGCCACAACCTCCAGCTGCTGGATGCAGGCCGCCATGTAGGCCGCGCAGCCGCCAATGGCGGCAAAGTACACCGATTCGGTTTCCGCCAGGGCGCTTTGAACCGCCCGGCTCCGGTCGCCCTTGCCAATAAGGGCCTTTACGCCGTAGCGCAGCAGCGCCGGAGTATACGGATCCATGCGCATGCTGGTAGTGGGGCCGATGGAGCCGCTGGCCCGGCCGGGCGGCGTAGGCGAAGGCCCTGCATAATAAAGGGTTTGGCCCCGCAGGTCAACGGGCAGGCTCTCCCCCTTTTCCAAGGCGGCTGCCAGCCGGCCGTGAGCCGCATCCCGGGCGGTATAGATGACGCCGGACACCAGCACGCGGTCCCCGGCCCGCAGGCCGGACAGGGCTTCCTGAGTAAACGGCGTAGTAAGGCGAATGGTCATGAAGCGCTCCTCCCTTCCTTCATTTACAGCACCAGTTGGGCGTGACGGGTTACATGGCAGCCCACGTTCACCGCCACCGGCAGACCGGCAATATGGGTGGGATAAGCCTTGATGCGCACGCTGAGGGCCGTGGTGCGGCCGCCGAATCCCTGAGGCCCAATGCCCAAAGCGTTTACCATCTGCAAAAGCTCGCTTTCCAGCGCATCGTAATAGGGATCCGGATGAGGCCCGCGGCGCATTTCCGCCAGAGCCTCCTTAGCCAGCTGGGTGACCTTTTCAAAGGTGCCGCCAATCCCCACGCCCAGCATGATGGGCGGGCAGGGATTGGCTCCGGCCAGGCGCACGGTTTCCACCACAAAATCCTTTACGCCCTGAAGGCCCTGGGCGGGGGTCAGCATGGCCAGACGGCTCATGTTTTCGCTGCCAAAGCCCTTGGGGGCTACCGTCAGGGTGATTCGGTCGCCCTCTACCAGCCGCACGTGCAGCACCGCCGGGGTATTGTCGCCGGTGTTGCCCCGGCGAATGGGGTCGTCCACAATGCTTTTGCGCAGGTAGCCCTCCGCATAGCCCCGGGCGACGCCGTCATTCACCGCGTCCGTCAGCAACCCGCCGGTAATATGCGTCTCCTGCCCCACATCGGCATACACCACGGCCATTCCCGTGTCCTGGCAAATGGGCATGCGCCGGCTTCGGGCAATATCCGCGTTTTGCTGAATCAGTTGCAGCGTGTCCGACGCCGGGGGAAAGGGTTCGTTCTTCGCCGCGTCCTGCAAAAGGCCGCGCACCGCATCCGGCAGCTCCGTGCAGGCCCGAACGCACAGCAGGGCTACCGCGTCGGCAATGGCGGAAGCGGGAATGTCTCTTGTAGCCATGAAAAAGCCTCCTTCGTTCAGTCCAGGGTAATGCGCAGCACCTCGCAGGGGTTGCCCCACCGGGGCAGCCGGGCCGGGTTGCCTGCTCCGGCGGAAATGATCATGCGGCCGTCCGCCAGCCCGTGAGTGTAGCGGGGAAAAAGCCCCTGTCCCGGCGAGTATATCCCCTGTCCGGCAATGCGGATCTGTCCGCCGTGGGCATGGCCGGACACCACCAGATCCACATTCCGATTTTGCAAATATTCAAAGTAGTGATTGGGCTTGTGGCACAGCAGCACTTTCACGCCGGGCTGCGCTTCAAAAGCATCCATCATATCGGGCGTATGCACAATTTGGGGCGGATACCAGCCGCCGACGACCAGCGGCCCAAAACGGCAAAAGCGGTTCACCAGCACCTGCGCCCCGGTACGCTCCACATCGGCCATCAGCTGGGCGTAATGGGTTTGCCGGGTTTCGTGATTACCAACGGAAAAAAATACCGGCATGCGTTGAGCAGCCTCCCGCAAAAAGGCCGCGCCCCGGTCCCACGCCTGGCGGTAGCGGTCGCTGATGTCGCCGGGAACCAGCAGCGCATCCGCTCCCTCCAGCAGGGGCCACAGGTCGTCATAGCGTTCGTTATGCAAATCGCTGACCACGGCCAAAACCGCCGGCGTGCTCAGCTTCCCTGTGTGAAAGCGGTATTCCGTCAAGATGCGCATATCATCCGTCCTTCCCTCTTTTCAATTTAATTGTAGCACATTCATAACCTTGACGCTAGCTTTTCCCTCGCCTATAATGAGCAAAGCACAACGAAAAGGAGCGATGAACGTTGCCGTTTCTGTTTTCCTTCGGCATCATTCTGGGCGTCTCGCTGGCGGGCGAGCTGCTGCATTTTTGGATTCCGCTGCCCATTCCGGCCAGCGTATACGGCCTGCTGCTGATGCTGGCCCTGCTGCTTACCGGCGCGCTGAAGCTGGAAAAAATTCGCCGCACGGCGTATCAGCTCATTGAATGGATGACCATAATGTTTGTTCCCGCCTGCGTGGGGCTGATGGAAACCTTCGATACCCTGCTGCCGGTGGTGCTTCCCTTTGTGCTTATCAGCCTGATAAGCACAGTGGTGGTGCTGGGCGTATCGGGCCATGTGACCCAGCTGGTCATTCGCCGGGAAAGGAGCAGAGGCCATGAATGAGTTTCAGTATTTCGGCGCGTTTTTAACCTTTGTCACCTTTCTGCTGGCCTGGACGCTGCAAAAACGCTTGAAGCTGGCGATTTTGAACCCCATCTTTCTTTCTACGGTTGCGTGTATCGCCGTGCTTTCGGCTTTGGGCATGGATTATCAGGCCTACAACCAAAGCGCTCAAATGATTACCTGGTTTTTGACTCCGGCCACGGTTTGCCTGGCCATTCCCCTGTATGAACAGCTGGATGCGCTGAAGCGCAACTGGCGGGCCATTGCATCCGGGGTGCTGAGCGGCGTGGTGGCGGCGCTGAGCAGCATATGGGCCATGTGCAGGCTGTTTGGCCTGAGCCACACGCTGTACATAACGCTGCTGCCAAAGAGCATTACCGCCGCCATCGCCAAGCCGCTGGCAGACGGTTACGGCGCGGTTGTTCCCCTGACGCTGATTGCCATCATGCTCACCGGCGTGCTGGGCAACAGCCTGGGGCCGGAAATCCTGGATCTTTTTTGGGTGAAGGAGCCGGTTGCCCGGGGCGTGGCGCTGGGTACGGCCTCCCACGCCATCGGCACCACCCGGGCCATGGAACTGGGCCCGGTAGAAGGAGCCATGGGCAGCCTGTCGCTGGTAACGGCGGGCGTGACCACGGTGGCGCTGATGCCGCTGTTCGTTCAGTTTCTCTAAGGAAGAACACAAGCCCTGAACAGCAAAACGCGGCTCAGGGTCCGGCTTGTCCCCAAAAGCCCGGCGGTTGGCAAAGCACGTCAGGAAAGCCTTGCTGCGCAAAACCGCCGAACCCGACGCACGCGCCGCCGGGTTCGGTATGAGAATCGAAGGGCTGCGGCCTTCCGATGCCGTCCGTTTTTTCGGGAGAGTCAAAACCTCAGGTTGTTGAAGATGTAAAGGTGCAGGAGGCAGTGCCTCCTGCCGGGGTTTCAGGGGCGGGACCCCCAAGCCTTATGCCGCCATGCTTTTCCCGCGAACCGGCATAGCCTTGTTCGCGGGCGCACACGCTTCTGTAGGTTTTTTCGACAGAGCCGAAGCCTCTCCGCCAGTCGGTGGCTCGAAGCCTTACGGGGCAATTGGCACACCGTGAGCTGGTCGCTGCGATTCCGGTCGGCCCCTCGGCCGGCTTTCCAAAGGGTTTTTCGACAGCCTAAGCTGCAAAAAACGCGGCTCAGGGCCTTTTATGATTCTGCCCGTTGCCACAGCACCTGATACCAGCGTCCATCCAGGCCGCGCATGGGCCGAAAATGCTCGGCCGGAGGCGTATCGCCCAGGTAGGCGTAGGCCACCCGGCGCACACTGCCGTCCACGGCCTGCATGCCCACCCACAGGCGGCCGTCCTCCTTTCCGGCCGGCACAAAACGCCAGCCGGGCAGGTCGAACAGGGCGCAGGGCTTCGCCCTGGCAAAATAGCGGCGCAGAGGTTCAAACCCCTTGGGCCAGCGCAAGGGCCGCAGCCGGTCGGCATAGGGCTTGGCGGGCAGAGCAGCCGCAGGCGCTTTTTTTTGCACAGGCTCCCTGGCGGTTGTATACGGGGAAGGATCGATAGCGGGAAGAAAAATCTCCCGGGGCAACGGGGCCGCTTCCCTGCCTTTGGGCGGCGCAGGCTTTGCCGGCGGCAAGGCGGGTTTGGGTTCCGGCGCTCTGGCTTCGGGCCGGCTGGGCCGGGCCAGCTTTTCGCATAACGCCATGGCCGCATTGCGGGCGTCTAGCAGGCTGCCTGCGCTTTGCTGGGCGCTCAGGCCAATGAGCAGGGGCTTGGGCGAAGCTTCGTCCGTCAGCACCAGCAGGGCCTGTAAGCGCCGGGGTGAAAGCGTGTCCGCCGGCAGCAGGGCCGTCAGGCAGGCCTCTCCATGCATGCTGGCCGGGGCCTGCCCCAGCTCCCGGGTTTCTCCTGCGCCCGCGTACCAGAAAAAGCGCGCGCCCCCGCCGGGAAGCCCGCGCAAATGAATCTGAATGTCCGTGCGGCCGCCCTCCGTTTGCAGCCGGGCGTAGCCGCTCACCGCAGGCTGCATGGGCTTGAGCATCAATAAACGGCGGCAGAGCATGGTTCCCTCACTCCCTTCGGGCAAGGGTATGCGCCGCCGCCGCAGGCTATGTCAGCCCATGTAGTCGCCTTCTTCACCGCCGTCAAAATCGTCCTCCACAGCCGGCTGGCCGTCCGTGGGCCCGGGCGTTTCTTGCGGCTCCGGCGTAGGGGTGGTAATCATTTCCTCATAGGCCGGGGTCATAAAGGTGATGGTTACGGCATTGCCCTCCCGGCGGCTGGTCAGGTGATAGGCTCCCACCTGCCGCTCATAGCTGTCGCCCTGCTTCATGCCGTTGTTGACCAAATCGACCAGGTCGTAGCGTTCCTGGGCCTCCTGAGCGGGGGACATGGCCATCAACAGCGCATAGCTGTGATAGCCGGAAATCACAAAATCGTTGTAGGCGGAATCGCCGTACTGCATCCCGTCCGGCGCAGTGAGCACAATTTGACACATGACGATGCTGCGCCTGCTGCCCTGGGTGCGCACGGTTACGCTGAGCACGTCGCCATACAGGCGGTACAGCCGGTATCGGCCCTCCACTCCCTCGGTGGTCAGCACCAGGGGCAGCAGCTTACGGCCGGTGTTTTCGTTGATGAAATCCACATCCGCCTGGTAATAGCCCAAAAAGGTGTCGTAGGGCTGTTCGCTTTCGGCCAGCGCGCCAAGGGGCAAAAGACACAGGCATAGCAACCACAATCCAAGCTTTTTCACGCGCAACCCTCCTTTATCGACTCTCGTATTGTAGCAGGCGCGGGGCCGCTTGTAAAGCCTGGCCGCATTGCGCAAACCCATCGGCTTTGTTATAATAGACGCATCCTACGGCCAAGGGAGGGATTCGCCTTTTTATGAAGAAGCTGCGCCGTTTCATTTGGTACCTTGCCAGCCGGCTGCTGCTGGCGCTGGTGCTGCTGAGCCTGTTCACCGTGGTGTTTTACTACGCAATGAACGCGGCCAATATTTACATTGTGCTCAAGGACGGAATGGCCAAACGGGCCCAGGTGATTATGATGGGCGAAAACCCCTCGGAGCTGACCAAGTTTTTTCAGGGCAACTATTTGCAGAAGGATGAAAATTTACAAATCGCCATCGACGGCAAAAGTCCGTACACCTATTACAATGTACGCGGCATCGACCATCGCCTCAGCATGACCTGGATGTGGTGTTGGCCCTGGGAAAGCACGGCCCGCGTCACCTTTACGGAAACCATTCCCCGGATCGACGGACGGGTAAAGGGCAGCAGCGCCGAAGCCGCTCAGGCCCTGTACGGCGACAGCTATCAAAGCCCGCCCCGCTGGCAGGGCGGCCGCTATACCGCCGTAATGGTAAAAGAAAACAATCAATGGCACATTCGCAGCATTGCGCTGGTGGAGCCTGTTGCCAACGAGCCGTAAAGGAGCATGCCATGAGCCTGACCATGGAGCCGGTGGCCCATATTGAAAACGATTATTTGGAAAAGTTCGGCGTTCCCCGCCAAAGCGGCCTGGTGCAGGGCGTAACATCCCGGGTGGTGCTGGAGCCTGCCTACCGGGTGCGTGAGGCGCTGCGCGGCATGGAAGGCTACAGCCACCTGTGGCTGCTCTGGGTGTTTTCAAAGGCGCAAAAGCAGGGCTGGTCTCCTACGGTGCGGCCGCCCCGGCTGGGGGGCAACACGCGGGTGGGGGTATTTGCCTCCCGATCGCCCTACCGGCCCAATGCCATCGGCCTTAGCTGCGTACAGCTGGAGCGCGTTGAATGGGACGCGCCGGACGGACCGGTGCTGCTGGTGCGCGGAGCGGATTTAATGAACGGCACGCCCATTTTGGATATCAAACCCTATCTGCCCTATGCGGACTGCCGCCCCGAGGCTTCCGGCGGCTTTGGCGCGCCTCCCGGCATGGGTACGGTGCGGGTGCTGCTGCCGGAAGAAATGGATTTTCCCCCGGACAAGCGCCAGGCCCTAACCGAAATGCTGGCGCAGGACCCACGCCCCGGCTATCAGGACGATCCGGAGCGCCTGTACGGCGTGACCTTTGCCGGGTACGACATACGCTTTACGGTATCAGACGGGGTGCTGCGCGTGAAAAGCGCCGCGCCCATCGGGGAGGATGCGCATGTATAAGCTGATCCTGTGCGACGACGAAGCGGAAATTCGTCAGGGCCTGCAGGAGGTGGTGCCCTTTGAAGAACTGGGCTTTACCGTGGTGGGAGAAGCGGGCAACGGCGTGGAGGCATTCCAGCTGTGCGAACAGCTGGAGCCGGATTTGCTGGTGACGGATATTCGCATGCCGCTGATGGACGGGCTGACCCTGTGCCGACGGGTACGGGAGCTTTCCCCGGCCACCGAGTTTTTGATTCTCAGCGGGTACGATGACTTTGAGTACGCCAGGCAGGCCATTGAAATCAAGATCATGGGCTATCTGCTCAAGCCCATTTCCTCCCAGGAGTTTCAAGCCGTGCTGCGGGACGCCAAAAACCGCCTGGACGAGGCCTTCGCCCGGCGGCGCAACGTGGACCGGCTGAAGGCCTACTTTCGGGAAAGCCTGCCTGTGCTCCGGGAAATGCTGCTTCATTCCCTGCTGGACGGAACCATCTCCCCGGAGCGGGCCCTGGAGAGCGCCGCCCGGTATGAGGAGCCGTTGGAGGGGCCGGCCTGGGCGGTAGCGCTGTCCCGGCTGGGCAACGCCGGCGGGTGTGACATTGAGGATCCGGAGCTGCGCCTGTTTGCCGCCCGCAACATTCTGAGCGAAATGCTGGAAAGCCGGAAGCCCCATATATTTATGTACGGCGATATGCCCGCCGTGCTGATGCCCCTGCCCGGCGCCGAGCCACAGGAGCGGGCCGCATGCCTGGCGCTGCTGGAGGAAGCCCGAAAAACCGTGCGCCATTATCTGGGACTGGAGCTGTACATGGGAGTGGGCGAAATAGCCGGCTCCCTGGCGGGTATTGCCCAGGCGGCACGGCAGGCCCAGGACGCGCTGGAGCAGTGCGTGCTGGAGGGAACGACTCAGGTGTTGTTTTTCCCGGATATTCACCCTCAGGGCAACGACCTGCGTGTAGACGACGCCGGGCTGCGCCGGCTGCTCAGCAGCATCAAGGCGGGAGATTCCGCCGCTTCGCTGGCCATTTTGCGGGAACTGCTGGATACCTGCCGCGGCGGACATGTGAGCCCCAAGGCGTGGCAGGTATACCTGATGGAAATTTTTATGTGCCTCATGCGTGCCGTTTCCGAACTGGGGCTTTCGCGGTCCGGGCTGGACAGCCACATGGACGCGCTGACACAGCTGATTTTAACCCAATGTCCCACGGTGGATGAAGCCACCGGCGCGCTGTCCGCCGCCATCGGCGCGGTCACCGACGCTGTGGCCAGCCAGCGCACCACCTCCGCCAGGCAGCTGGCCCTGGATGCGGAAAGCTACCTGCAAAAGCACTATGACGATGCGGAAATGTCGCTGGAAAAGCTTTGCCTGCATCTGCACATTTCTCCCAGCTATCTGAGCATGGTGCTCAAAAAAGAAACCCGGAAAACCTTTCACCAGCTGCTGACCGAGCTGCGCATGGACCGGGCGCTGACGCTTTTGTCCACCACGGAAATGCGTACGGCCGAAATTGCCGAGCAGGTGGGGCTGCCGGATCCATCCTATTTCAGCTATTGTTTCAAGAAATTCTTCGGCTACCCGCCCAGCCAGGCGCGCAAGAGCCGCTAGCGGGAAACAGGCAGGTCAACAGCGCTTCCTTTTTTTCTCAGGCATGTGGGGAAACGGCCGATTGGAAGTACGGCCAAATGCAAACCGATGTTCCAAAACCAATGCGATTTCCCCATTCCGATTGGCAAAGAAAGCGTATCCTCATCCCATTGCTCTGAAGCGTGATGTCAATGAGAGTGCCCTATTGCTTCCTGAGGCAAAAAAGGATATACTCAGCTTGCCCCAAAAATCCTCCGCACCGGCTTTTCAAACGGCCGGAAGATTCTATTGTTTAAGGAGAGAACCAACGATGAAGCTAGGCGTATTCAACCCGGTTTTGGGGAATATACCCTTTGAGGAGGCCATGGCCTACCTGGCCAAAAGCGGTGTGCAGGCGGTGGAAATCGGCTGCGGCGGCTTTCCGGGCAAGGCTCACTGCAACCCGCAGGTTCTTTTACAGGACGAGGACAAGCTGGATGCCTTCCGCGCTGTGCTGGCCCAGAATAACCTGGAGATTTCAGCTCTGTCCACCCATGGTAATCCCGTGCATCCGGACCCGGAGACGGCGCAGCGCTTTCGTCAGGATTTCCACGATGCGGTGCTGCTGGCGGAAAAGCTGAACGTGGACCGCATTGTCGCTTTTTCCGGCTGCCCCGGCGGCAGTCCGGAGGACAAAACACCCAACTGGGTCACCTGCGCCTGGCCGGATGATTTTCCCAAAATTCTGGACTATCAGTGGAATGAAGTGCTCATTCCCTACTGGCGGGAAGCGGCGGCCTTTGCTGCTGCTCACGGGATTCGCAAGATTGCGCTGGAAATGCACCCGGGCTTCTGCGTGTACAACCCCTCCACGCTGATGCGGCTTCGGGATGCGGTAGGCCCGCTCATCGGCGCGAATTTTGATCCCAGCCACCTGTTCTGGCAGGGCGTCGACCCGGTGGCGGCCATTCGCTATTTGGGCGATGCCATTTACTTCTTCCATGCCAAGGACACCAAGCTGGATCCCATCAATTGCCCAATCAACGGCGTTCTGGAAACCCGCAGCTTTACCCGGGAAAGCGAACGCAGCTGGATTTTCCGCAGCGTTGGGTATGGCCATGACGCTATGGTCTGGAAGGATATCGTGTCCAACCTGCGCCTGGTGGGCTACGATGACGTGCTGTCCATCGAGCATGAGGACAGCCTGATGACCCCCAACGAGGGCTTGCAGAAGGCCATCGCCTTCCTCAAGGACGTGCTGACCTTTGAAAGCAAAAACAAGGACGTGTTTTGGGCGTAAAACGCCTGTAACAGGGACGGCGGGAAAGCGCGCCTGCTGGTAGGGGCTGCCGTGCGAAAAGCAAGGGGCTTCCGATAGCGCCGGGGGGGGGGGCGACAGCCTGAGCCTTGCCGTACAAGGCCGGTAGCCAAAGGAGACAGTATCCAGGTTTTTTCGACAAGCAAGGGGCGGCCTTCGCCGCCCCGGCTTTTGTCGACAAAATAAGACATCTTAAAACGACACTTGCAAACAAGGAGGACTTTTTTCATGGCTCGTTTGTTCGGAACGGATGGTGTACGCGGCGTTGCCAATACGGAACTCACCTGCGAGCTGGCCTTTCGCCTTGGGCAGGCCAGCGCATACGTCTTGGCCAGCGATGTACACCGCCCCACCATTTTGGTGGGCCGCGATACCCGTATCAGCGGTGAAATGCTGGAAAGCGCCCTGGTAGCGGGCATTTGCAGCGTGGGGGCCCGGGCGGTGCTGGTGGAGGTGCTGCCCACCCCGGCCATCGCCTACCTGACGCGCTTTTACGAGGCGGACGCCGGCGCCGTTATCAGCGCCAGTCACAACACGGTGGAGTACAACGGCATCAAGTTCTTTGATAAAAACGGCTACAAGCTGCCCGACGCCATGGAGGACCGCATTGAGGAAATTGTGAAAAACGGCATGCCGGAAGGCTTTGAAATGCCGGTTGGCGAGCGGGTGGGCCGCCCGGTGCGCCAGCGCAACGCCACGCGCCGCTACGTGGATTTTGTGAAGGAAACCACGGATGTGCGCCTGGACGGCCTGCACGTGGTGCTGGATTGCGCTCAGGGCGCCAGCTATGAAGTAGCGCCGCTGGTATTCAAGGAGCTGGGCGCGCATGTCAGCTGCTATTATCATGAGCCGGACGGCACCAACATCAACGACCACTGCGGTTCCACCCATCCGCGCCGCCTGTGCGAGCTGGTGCGGGAACTGGGCGCGGACGTGGGCTTCGCCTTTGACGGCGACGCTGACCGGTTGATGGCCGTGGACGAGCGGGGCCAGCTGATTAACGGCGACCAGGTAATGGCCATGCTTGCCTTATACCTGAAGGGCCAGGGCAGGCTGCGCCAAAACACGGTGGTGGCCACGGTAATGAGCAACATGGGTCTGGAAATTGCGCTGAAAAAGAACGGCGTTAAAATGGAAAAAACCAAGGTGGGCGACCGCTATGTGCTGGAGGAAATGCTCAAAAGCGGCTATTGTCTGGGAGGCGAACAGAGCGGCCATGTGATTTTGCTGGATCACAACACCACCGGCGACGGCTTGATTACCGCCGTACAGGTCATCAGCAACATGGTCAAATCGGCGCAGCCCCTCAGCCGTTTGGCTTCCGTCATGCAGATGATGCCCCAAAGCCAGTACGCCGCCAATGTGCCCGATTCCCGCAAGTACGATTTTGACAAGAACGAAAAGATTCTGGCCCAAATTGCCGAGCTGGAAGCCAAGTATAAGGACAAGGGACGTTTGGTCATTCGCGCCAGCGGCACCGAGCCCCGGGTGCGGGTGATGATTGAAGGCCCCGACCAGCGGGAAATGGATCGGGATGTTTACGGCCTGGCCAAGCTCATTGAACGTGAGCTGGCCAACTGACGCAAAGAAGCGTTCAGTCGATCAAAGAACCCATGGGGAGATATCGGAGGGCTGCGGCCCTCCGATTTTCATTGCGCCCCGGCGGCGTGTACGTCGGGCTTTGCAGCCTTGCGCGGCAAGACCCGGTTTGCTGAAAAAACGATAGGCGAGTGCGCGCCCGCGAACGTCGCTATGCTGGTTCGCAGGAAAATCATGATGACACAGGGCTTAGGGGATCCGCCCTTACACACCCGGCAGCGCATCCTGCACCTTCCTTTTTGACAGCCTGAACCCTGCGCGGAAAGGCTTTCCTTACGCGCACGTCCGGCCGGCCGCAGGCGAGCAGGCAAAGCGCGGCTGCCGGCTGAAAAGATCGCCGTCAGGCCGGTTTTTTTCTTGAAGGAAAGGTTTGCCGGGACCTGAAAACTCATTGACAAGTCCATGTGCAAACGTTTGAAAAAATCGAACATAATTCAAATACAAATAAAAAAAGTTCGGAAAATAACTTTACAAACTGCGAAAGATAGTGTATGCTTATCTACGTTGTTTTTCAACACCGCACGATTTTTGCATTGAGGAGGATTTGTTCGTCATGAAAAAGTTCGTCAGCCTGCTGCTTGCGCTGTGCCTGGTCCTGGGCCTGTGCATGGTGTCCGCCACTGCCGAGGGGATTCCCGCCGACCAGATTAAGATTGGCTACATTACCATCGGCGATGAAAACGAAGGCTACTCCGCCAACCACCTGAACGGCCTGAAGAAGGCGCAGGAAGCCCTGGGTATTTCCGACGATCAAGTCCTCTGCAAATACAACGTTCCCGAAACCGAAGCCGCTGAAGAAGCTGCCATTGACCTGGCCGAGCAGGGCTGCAACATCATCTTCGCTACCAGCTTTGGTCATGAACCCTATGTTTTCAAAGTCGCCAAAAAGTATCCCGACATCCAGTTCTGCCATGCTACCGGCACCGCCGCCATGAGCAGCCCGTTGAACAACGTGCACAACTACTTCTACGCCGTCTATGAGTCCCGCTACGTGAGCGGCGTGGTGGCCGGCATGAAGCTGCAGCAGATGATCGACGAGGGAACCATTACCGCCGACCAGGCCAAAATCGGCTATGTAGGCGCTTTCCCCTTCGCCGAGGTTATCTCCGGCTTTACCTCCTTCTTCCTGGGCGCTCGCAGCATGTGCCCCACCGCCACCATGGAAGTGCGCTACACCAACAGCTGGGCGGATATGGCCCTGGAAAAGGAAACCGCCGAAGCCCTGATTGCCAACGGCTGCGTGCTCATTTCCCAGCACGCCGACACCACCGGCGCTCCCTCTGCCTGCCAGGCGGCCGGCGTGCCCTGCGTTGGCTATAACATCTCCATGCTGCCCGTGGCTCCCGATTCCGCTCTGACCTCTGCCGCCGGCGACTGGGGCGCTTATGTAACCTACGCTGTGCAGTGCGTTATCAACGGCGAGGAAATCGCCCGCGACTGGTGCAAGGGCTATGCCGAGGACGCTGTGCACACCACCGAGCTGAACGAAAAGCTGGTGGCCCCCGGCACCGCTGAAAAGGTGGCCGAGCTGGAAGCCGCGTTCAAGGCTGGCACCGTGAAGGTATTCGACACCTCCGCCTTCACCGTAAACGGTGAAACCCTAACCTCCTGCACCGATTGCTACGGCCTGGAAGGCATTGAAATGGTGTATGACGGCGAATTCCACGAAAGCGCCGTGCGCAGCGCTCCCTACTTTGCCCTCATCATCGACGGCATCACCGCCGTAACCGAATAATTTCGAGCGGGTTTTCCCCTGCTCCCTTCGGCAACAGCTCTGCCGCCTTCAAAAAGCGGCAGGGCGTTCTTTCGTATCCCCCCCTGATACTTCAATGGAGGAATCACCCTTGCAGAACCAAACGAATGATATGATTGAAATGCGGGGCATTACCAAGCACTTCGGATCGGTAGTGGCCAATGAAAACGTAAATCTCACCGTGCGCCGGGGCGAAATCTTGAGCGTGCTGGGCGAAAACGGCAGCGGGAAAACCTCGCTGATGAACATGCTGGCGGGCATCTATTTCCCGGATGCAGGCCACATTTTTGTGGAGGGGCGGGAGGTGGTCATCTCCTCGCCCAAGGACGCCTTTGCGCTGGGCATCGGCATGATTCACCAGCACTTCAAGCTGGTGGATGTGCTCACCGCCGCCGAAAACATCATTCTGGGCCTGGATGGAAAGCTGCGCCTGGACATGAAGCAGGTGAAGGCGGATATCCGCAAGCTGCTGGACAAGTATGGCTTCGAGCTGGATTTGGACCAGAAGATTTATGAAATGAGCGTGTCCCAAAAGCAGACGGTGGAAATTGTGAAAATGCTGTACCGGGGCGCGAACATCCTGATTCTGGACGAGCCCACCGCCGTACTGACGCCTCAGGAGACGGACCGCCTGTTTCAGGTACTGCGCAATATGCGCGACCAGGGCCATTCCATCATTATGATTACCCATAAACTGAACGAGGTGCTGGCCATCAGCGACCGGGTGGCGGTGCTGCGCCGGGGGGAGAGCATCGGCACGGTAGACACCCGGGACGCCACCGAGCTGAGCCTGACGGAAATGATGGTGGGCAAGAAGGTGAACCTGGACATTGAGCGTCCTGAGCCGGTCAACCCGGTGATGAAGCTGAAGCTGACCGATGTGACCGCCGTGAACCATGAGGGGCGGCAGGTGCTGTCCCACGTGGCGTTTGAAGCCTATACCGGCGAAATCCTGGGCATTGCGGGCATTGCGGGCAGCGGCCAGAAGGAACTGCTGGAGGCCATTGCCGGCTTGCAGCCGCTGGTAAGCGGGCGCATTCAGTACCGCAACCGCAAGGGCCATATCAAGGAACTCACGGAAATGAGCGCTCAGGAAATCCGGGAAATGGGCATCCGCCTGGCCTTTGTGCCGGAGGACCGGCTGGGCATGGGCCTGGTGGCCTCCATGGGTATGACCGATAACATGATGCTGCGCAGCTATCGCAAGGGTCACAGCATTTTCAGCGAGCGCCGTCAGCCCCGCGACCTGGCCGAGCGCATCATGCATGAGCTGGAGGTGGTTACCCCCGGCGTGGAATGGCCTGTGGGCCGCATGAGCGGCGGCAATGTGCAAAAGGTGCTGGTGGGCCGCGAAATCGCCTCTTCGCCCCAGGTGCTGATGGTGGCCTATCCCGTGCGCGGCCTGGACATTAACTCCTCCTACACCATTTACCACCTGCTGAACGAGCAGAAAAAGAACGGCTCCTGCGTGATTTGCGTGGGCGAGGACCTGGACGTGCTGCTGGCCCTGTGCGACCGGATTCTGGTGCTGGCAGAAGGCCGGGTAACCGGCGTGGTGGACGCCCGCAGCGCTGCAAAAGAAGAGATTGGCCTGATGATGACCCGCACTGTGAAAAAGGAGGACGAGCAGGCATGAAAGAACCACTGATGCACATTGTCAAGCGGGATGACAGCACCTTCCTTCGGGGAGCGCTCATCCGCCTGATTGCCCTGCTGCTGTCCCTGCTGGTATGCGCCGTGGTCATTTACGGCCTGACCGGCATGAACCCCCTGAACGTGTACGCCAGCCTGTGGAATGGCGCGCTTGGAACCCATCGCCGCATGTGGATTACCCTGCGCGATACGGCCATCCTGCTGTGCATTGGCTTTGCAGTGATGCCCGCTTTCCGCATGCGCTTTTGGAATGTGGGCGCGGAGGGCCAGGTGCTGATGGGGGCCATGGCGACCGCCGCGGTTATGATCTGCGGCGCAAACCTGCCCGGCTGGCTGCTGTATGTCCTGTGCCCTCTGGCGGGCATAGCGGCGGGCC
Organism: uncultured Clostridia bacterium; assembly: GCA_934621485.1. GTDB lineage: Bacteria > Bacillota > Clostridia > Christensenellales > Aristaeellaceae > Limiplasma. The sequence goes on along the minus strand of CAKTUS010000010.1, from coordinate 2,210 downwards.
TGCTCTGGGGCGTGATTCCCGCCTTCTTTAAGGCTCGCTGGAATACCAATGAAACCTTGTTTACCCTGATGATGAACTACATTGCCATCCAGGCGGTTTCCATCGGCATTGTCTACTGGGAAAAGCCCAAGGGATCGAACAGTGTGGGCTTAATCAATGATGCAACGGAAGCCGGCTGGTTGCCGCCTATCGGCGATAACGAGTACCTGCTCACCTGCCTGATTGTGCTGGCATTGGCGGGACTGCTGTATGTGTATATGCGCTACAGCAAGCAGGGCTATGAGATTGCCGTGGTGGGCGAGAGCGAGAACACCGCCCATTACGCCGGCATCAACGTAAAGAAGGTCATCATTCGCACCATGGCCATCTGCGGCGGCCTGGGCGGCCTGGCAGGATACCTGCTGTGCGCCGATGTGGGCCATACCATCTCCACCGGCCTGGCGGGCGGGCGCGGCTTTACCGCCATTGTGGTGGCGTGGCTGGGGAAGCTGAACCCCTTCAGCATGATGCTTGTCAGCTTTCTGCTGGTGTTCATGCAGAAAGGCTCCGCCCAGTTGGCCACTCAGTTTAACCTGAACGAAAACGCCAGCGAGATTCTCACCGGCATCATTCTGTTTTTTATTCTGGGCTGCGAGTTTTTCATCAACTACCGCGTTGAACTGCGCAAGCACGAAAAGGAGGCGGCAAAGGCATGAACCTACTGATTACCTTTTTGCAAAAGGCCATCGGCCAGGGCCTGGCCATCCTGTACGGTGCAAACGGCGAAATACTGACCGAAAAAAGCGGCAACCTGAACCTGGGCGTGCCCGGCATGATGTACATGGGCGGCGTAGCCGGACTGATGGGCGCTTTTCTGTATGAAAACAGCGTGGAAGCCCCTGTTCCCATGGTGGGTATGCTGATTGCCCTTTTGTGCGCGCTGCTGTGCTCCGCCCTAGGCGGGCTCATTTACAGCGTGCTCACCATTACCCTGCGAGCCAACCAGAATGTGACCGGCTTGGCCCTGACCACCTTCGGCATGGGCTTTGGCAACTTTTTTGGCGGCTCCCTGTCCAAGCTGGCGGGCGGCGTGGGCCAGATTTCCACGGCGGCCACCGCGTCGGTGTTCCGGGCGCAGCTTCCCGGCTTATCCCAAATTCCCGTTATTGGCCCGGTTCTGTTTGGCTATGGGTTTCTCAGCTATCTGTGCATTGTCATGACCGTTTTGCTCAGCTGGTTTCTGTATAAAACCCGCATTGGCCTGAACCTGCGGGCCGTGGGTGAAAGCGCTGCCACCGCCGATGCGGCGGGCGTGAACGTAGCCGCCTACAAATACCTGAGCACCATTGTGGGCGGCATGATGGCCGGCCTGGGCGGACTGTATTTTGTAATGGAGTACACCGGCGGCACCTGGTCCAACAACGGCTTTGGCGACCGGGGCTGGCTGGCTATCGCGCTGGTCATCTTTGCTCGCTGGCGGCCGCTGCACGCCATTTGGGGGTCCATTTTGTTTGGCGGCCTGTACATTCTGTACCTGTACATTCCCGGCCTGGGCCGCGACGCTCAGGAGATTTTCAAGGCGCTGCCCTATCTGGTAACGCTGGTGGTGCTGGTGATTACCAGCCTGCGCAAGCGCCGGGAGGACCAGCCCCCCGCCGGCTTGGGGACCGCCTATTTCCGGGAAAGCCGGGGTTGAGCCCCTGTTTAGGCGGTCAGAGGGGCTGCTATCCCCCTGATCGCATTTGTATCGATCGGCTTGCCGGTTGAGCCAGGCCGTCCCAAAAGCTGGCCTGGCGGCGAGCTTTTCTGCCGAGAGACATGCTTTGCCTGCCGCCGGGCGGCAAAGCGCGTAAGGAAAGCCTGGCTGTGCAAGGCCGCCGAACCCGACGTACACGCCGCCGGGTTCGGAATGAAAATCGGAAAGCTGCGGCCTTCCGATACCACCCGTGGTTTTTCGACAGGCGGTATCGATCGGTTTTGCCGGTTGAGCGGAATGATTTCGTCAAAAAAAGTGGAGGTGGAGGAGGCGCTGCCTCCTGCCGGGGTTTTAGGAGCGGAGCCCTAAGCCTTGCACCGAAACGCTTTTTTCGTGAACCAGCGGGGTCTTGTTCGCGGACACGCACTCTGATATAGGGTTTTTCGATAGCCTGAAGCTCGCAGAAAAGCGAGCTCAGGTTGCTGAAAAAGTGGAGGTGCAGGAGGCACTGCCTCCTGCCGGGGTTTTAGGGGCG